>JANPLI010000208.1:0-23436 GCA_031426455.1 Hymenobacteraceae bacterium
GCGGCAATCGTCGGGTTCCGCAGCGAGGACGAGAACGTGCCGCCGCCGCTGATCTTGCTCCACGAATACGCGTTGAGCGAGGCGGCTGAAACACCCGTCACGTCGAAGCTTAGCGTCGCACCGGCCGTGATCGGCGCGTTGGAGGTGGCCGTAGCGCCGCCCAACTGGATGATAGTCAGGTCGGCGCCGTTGATTGAGCCGGTCGTTGCCGGCGAAGAGCCAACCACGCGAATGCGATCAGCCAGCGAATACGGCGTACCCGCCGGGATATTCCCGTTGATGGTGCCGCCGTTGATGCCATTGAGGGTGCCAACCGTGCCTAGCACGGTGCCGAGCGAATCGAGTAGTTGCGCCGTGAAGACGTTGCCCGCCACGAAGGCGCCGCCGCCCACCGTAAAGGGCACCGAGATCGGCGCGCCCGCGCAGTAGGTTGTGGGCGAGATGACGCCCGTCGTGATGGTCGAGGCGCTGGGGTTTACCGTCACGTTCAGCGTTTTGGTAGTCGAGCAGCCGTTAAGGCTGATCACTACACTGTACGTGCCCGAGTTGCTGACTTGTGCGTTCGTGACCGAAGCCGAAGCCGTGGCCGCGCCGCCGATGGTGGTGCCCACGGGGCCGGTCCAGGCGTAAGTGGCGCCGACAGGAGCGCCGGTCACGTTCAGCGTAACCGTACTACCTGCCGCGACCGGCGAGTTGCTGCTCGCTACCGCGCTGACCACATCGGTGAGCGTGATATCGGTGCCGTTGTTCGAGCCGGTTACGCCGGGCTGATCTGAATCGACCCGCACCCGGAAAGGGCCACTACCGACCCCCGCCGGCCAGGTGCCGTTGATGGTGCGGTTGAAAATCCGTCCACCCTGATTGAGCGAGCCAATCGTGCCCAGTACCGCGCCGGTCGTGGGGTTCACCAGGCGCGCCGTGAACGTGTTGCCCGCCACGAAGGGCGCGGGCGGCACGTAGGTGCCCGTCGAGCGGAAGGCTATCGAGATCGCACTGCCCGCGCAGAACGCCGTACCCGCGAGGGCGTCGGTGTAAATGGTGGTCGTGAGCAGCACGTTCACCGTCTTCGTTACCGAGCAGCCGTTGTTGGTGATCACGACCTGGTAGTTGCCTTCGTTGGCCGGTTGTAGGTTCGTCACCGAAGCCGAAGCCGTGGCGGCGTTGCTGATGGTGGTGCCAGCGGGGCCGGTCCAGGCGTAGGTGCTGCCGGCGGGGGCGCCCGTCACACTCAACGTGAGGGTAGCGCCCAGCGCGACGGGTGCGTTCGACGCCGCTACCGCAATGGCCACGTTGGTTAGGCTTACGGTGAAGCTGCTGACCGTACCCGTAGTACCGGGTTGATCGGCGTCGATACGGATGCGGTAGGTGCCAGCCGCCGCCGTGGCGGGCCACGTGCCGTTCAGCACGCGGTTCGTAAGCGAACCCCCATTGTTGAGTGAACCGATGGTGCCGATGATGGCGCTCGTTGTGGCGTTCACCAGGTACGCCGTAAACGTATTGCCGCTCACGAAAGGCGCCGGCGAAACGTAGGCGCCGGTGGTCGTGAAGTCGAGCACTGCCGGTTCACCAGCGCACACAGCGGTGGGCGTGAAGGCATCGACCATAATCGAATAGCCCGGATCGACCGTCACGCTCACGGTACGCGTCACGGAGCAACCGCCGCGTGACACCACGACCTGATACGTGCCCGAATTGGCTACCGTGGCGCCCGCAATCGTCGGGTTTCGCAGGCTGCTGCTGAACGTGCCGCCGCCGCTGATCTTGCTCCAGGTGTAGGTGTTCGAGCCGCTGAACCGCAGGCCGGGCGCGTCGAACTGAATCGTGCCGCCCACGGCTACCGGCGAGTTGCTGGTGGCAGTGGCGCCGTTGAGGTTGATCACCGTCAGGTCGGTGCCGTTGTCGGCGCTGGTCTGCGCCGGGGCCGAGGCCACTACCCGAATTCGGGCGCGGTTGGTGGAAGCCACCGCCGGGATGGTGCCGTTGATGGTCCCGCTGCCGGTGCTGGTCAGGGTGCCAAGCGTACCCAGCACGGTACCCAGCGAATCGAGCAGTTGCGCCGTGAAGACGTTGCCTGCGTTGAAGGTGCCGTTGGTCACGCTCACGGGTACCGCCACGACTGCGCCGGTGCAGTAGGTGGTGGGCGAAATGGTGCCCAGCGCCAGGCCCAGGGTATAGGTATAAGCGGCCAGCGAAGTGGCCGTGCCGGCCGGGGTGGTCACGGTCAGCAGGCCCGTCGAGCCGGTCGCCGGGGCGTTCACCGTCACCTGGGTGCCGGCGCCATTGACTCCGAAGCCCGGCGCCGGGGTGCCGTTGAAGGCCACGCCGGTGGCGCCCGTCAGGTTGCCGCCGCTGATGGTCACCAGCGTCCCGCCCGGTCCGGCCGGGGGAGTGAAGCTGAGAATGTACGGCGCGCAGCCGCTCACCCGGATATTATCCCACGCCACCCACGAGGGCGAGGCGGTCGTCCGAATCCGCAAGGCACGGGCCGTCACCGGCGCGAACGAGCGGAAGATCGTCACGCCGGAGCTGATGCTACCGTTGAAATTGCTCACCGGCGTCCAGGTCGTCAGGTCGTCCGAGGTTTCAAACTCGTGGTTCACGGCGCCGCCCGGCGCCATATTCGTTACCAGCGTAACGGCGTTGAAGCTCACCGGGACGCCGAAATCGACGCCCACGAAGCGCGGCGCGAAGCCGCCGCCATTCCACTGTCCGCCATTGAAAACGCTTTGCGCCGAGCCGTTGAAAGTGGACGAAGCGAAATAGTTGGCCGCGGGCAAGCCCGCGGCCAGGTTGGCCGTGGTGCAGTCGAACACCCGCACATAAGTGCTGGCGGTGCTAGTGCAGGCGCCGCTGGTGACGGTCACCGAGTAGGTGCCGCTCATCGCGGCCGTCGCGGTGGTGCGGGTAGGCGCTGCGCTGGCCGACGTGAAGCCTGGGCCGGTCCAGGCGTAGGTAGCGCCGCCGGGTGCACCCGTTACGCTCAGGCTGATCGTGCCGCCCACGGCCACGAACTGCGTCGCAGCGGTGCTGACGGCGAAGGGCGCCCCGATGGTCAGGTTCCCGCCGTTGTCGGGGCCGTTGCTGGCTGGGTCGGAAGCCCGGATGCGTACCCGGTAGGCGGTGCCCGCCGAAGTACCCGCCGGAATCGTCCCGCTGATGGTGCCCGCCGTGGTGCTGGTCACGGTGCCGAGCGTTTGGACGCCGGCCGCAAACGAACCAGCGGCATTCGATAGCTCCGCCGTGAAGACGTTGCCCGCCGTGAATATGCCGCTGATGGTGTACGGTACGCTCACGCTGGTGCCGGCGCAGTACGTGGTGGGGCTGATCGTGCCCACCGTGGCCACGCCGGGCGTATTCACGGTCACAGCCACACTGGTGCTGCTGGTGCAGCCGCCCTTAGTCACGGTCAAGTTGTAGGTACCGGTAGCAGCGGTGGTAGCACTCGGAATCGACGGCGTGGCCGAGGCGGACACGAACGCGTTCGGCCCCGTCCAGGCGTAGGTGGCGCCGGTGGGGGCGCCGGTCACGCCAAGGGTTAATGTCGCTCCCGCGAAGAGCGGCGAGTTGCTGGTGGCCGTGGCCGTGAATGGCGTAGTAATGGTCAGGGCCGCGCCGTTGTTGGCGCCGTTGGTAGCGGGGTTTGAGGCAATGACCCGAATGCGGTACTGCGTGCCAGTGGCCGTGCCAGCCGGAATCGTGACCGGAATAGCGCCGCTGGCCGTTACGCTCGTAACCGGCCCACCAATGACGGTGGCGGCCGTGAAGTCGCCGCTGGCATCCGAAAGCTGCACCCGTAGTTGGTTGCCCGCGTTGAGCGTACCACTCGTCACCGAGTAGCCCACACTGAACGAGGTGCCCGCGCACAGCGAAACCGGCGCTACGGCGTCGGTCGTAATCGTCACGAGCGGTTTCACCACCACGTTCACCGAATCTTCCGGCGAGGGGCAGCCGGTGGCCGTCAGAATGGCTTTTACCCAGTACGTGCCCGTGGCGGCTACGGTAGCGGCCGGCACGGTGGGGTTCTGGGTGGTGCTCGCGAAGCCATTTGGCCCGCGCCAGGCGTAGGTCACGGCGCCGGGCACGGTAGTCGAGGACAAATTGATGGTTTGCCCGGCAAAGTAGATGTACTGCGTCGCACTTGCCACCGGGGTAGCGGGCGGGGTGCAGGCCTGAATTACCACGGCGCTGCTGAACGTGTTGCCCCATTCGCCGTCATCGCCTCGGAGCTGCACGCGCAGGGCGTGCGGGCCGGGCAGCAGCGAACCCGCCGCCAAAACGCCCGAGGCGCGGGCCACGGCCTGGTCGAGGTTGCCGTTAAAAATGGCCATCGGTACGGCGTTGGCCTGGTCGGCGTCCCACCACATCCGGCCTTCCGTAATGTCGAGGGTGCGGGCCGTCATCGGTGCCACCACGGTCAGCACGGTGCTGAAATAGGGGCCAAATTGGCCATCTTCGCCCATCAGGCGCAGCCGCAGCAGTTGCGGCCCGGCGGTGGCGCCGGCACTGATGGCGTTACGCACGACGGCTTCCACGGCGTCGTTGAAATTGCCGTCGATGGCCAGCACCGGCACGGCGGCGGCGGCGCCCAACTGCACTTCGCCGCTCTGGATGCGCAGGTTGCGCGCCGTCATCGGCGCCACTACCGTCAGCACGGTCTGGAAGTAGGGCCCAAACTGGCCATCTTCACCCATCAGGCGCAGCTTGAGCAGTTGCGGCCCAGCGGTGGCGCCGGCGCTGATGGCGTTGCGCACGACGGCCTCTACGGCGTCGTTGAAATTGCCGTCGAGGGCCAGCACCGGCACGGCGGCGGCGGCGCCTAATTGCACTTCGCCGCTCTGAATGCGCAGATTGCGCGCCGTCAGCGGGGCCACCACGGTCAGTACGGTCTGGAAATACGGGCCAAACTGGCCGTCTTCGCCCATCAGGCGCAGCCGCAGCAGTTGCGGCCCGGCGGTGGCGCCGGCACTGATGGCGTTGCGCACGACGGCTTCCACGGCGTTGTTGAAGTTGCCGTCGATGGCGACGACCGGCACGGCGGCGGCAGCGCCTAACTGCACTTCGCCGCTCTGAATCTGAATGGTGCGCGCCGAGAGCGGCGCCACGACCGTCAGTACGGTGCTGAAATACGGCCCAAACTGGCCGTCTTCACCCATCAGGCGGATTTTCAACTCATACGCACCGGCGCCGAGGCCGACCACGCGGTTGTTGATGACCGATTCAATGGCTTCGTCGAAAGCGCCGTCGGTGGCGGCTACGGCTTGTACCGTGCCGTTCAGATCGACTTCGCCGCTCTGAATCCGAATGGCGCGCGCCGAGAGTGGCGCCACCAGGGTGAGGACGCTCGTGGTGGTCGGGCCCCATTCGCCGTCTTCGCCTTGCAGCTCGATATTGAGCGTATGCGCGCCGAGACTCAGGCCGGGTGTAGCAGTGCCGATGGCCGTTTCGAGGGCCTCATCAAAGGCACCGTCGGCGGCGGTCATCGTCGTTTTGGCGCCGGAATCGAACCAGTAACGGGCACTTTGTACGCGCAATGGCCGGGCTGTAAAGGCGGGGCCATTGATGCCTATGGCATACTTGGTATCGAGGTAAGTTTCGACCTGCGTGATCTCGGCCGCCGTCAGCACGCGGTTGTAAATCAGTACTTCGGCGATCTGGCCCTTGAATTCGCGCCCGCCGCCGATCCAGTTGCCAATCCGGAAGTCGGCTGGGCTACTGAATGAGTTGGTGCCGCCAGTTAGCGAGATCGGATTGCCACCGTTGGCGCGACTTGTGACGGGGCCGCCATTAGTCCAGGTTCCCGTCAGCAGGTTGAGGGCTGCCGGGAAGAGCGATTGCGTAGCGTATCCGTTGTTGTAGAAACGGTTGACGTTGTTGACATCCTGCTGCACCACGAACCGCACCCCGCTGTTGTGCGAGTAGTCGAAAAGGTCGGCGTAGGCCTTCTGGGTCGAAGCCGGTTTAGCAACGATAAAGTACGAATAGCTCGTCTGGCCGCCGAGGAAGTCAATGCTGTTCGCCGATTGCATAAAGTCATCGGCGCCGTCGAGCGTGACGGCCGGTTTACCGTTCTGAACGTTGGGTGTCAGTACGGGACGCAGGGCAGCCGTGGCCTGCTCCGCGTTGAAGTTATTGCCGCTCTGGTCTTGCCAGGTCTGTACATTACCGCCACTGGTGGTCACGCCCGCATCGGCGGCTAGGTGCAGGCGCAACCCGCTGGTCACGGGTAGCGCCGCCGACGACGGGCTGGGGTTGGCGGCCGTGGCGATGCCATACTTGTTGCTCAGATAGGTCTCAATCTGAATCTGCTCGGCGGCCGTTACGGCGCGGTTGTAGATGACCACTTCCGAGATGTCGCCGTTGAGGCAGTAGGTCGCTGATATCGTGTTGCCATAGCCTACGCCCAGGTACAGCAAGTCAGCGGCGGTCGGTAGCGGCGCCGCTCCGGTCGAGAGCGAAGTTGGCAACGCTGCGCCGTTCATAGCCATTCGGTGGGTGTTGCCGCCAGTGACGACGTTGGTCACGATACCCGGCTCGCCGACAGCTGGCGGTACATTGTCGCTCTGGCGGAAGAAAGTGCCGCCGTTGCGCTGATACACCAAATTGCCCGAACCCGTATTGGTAGTACCTGCCTGGTAGTAGATCTCTGCCTGCGAGTTGAACGAGCCTAGCGCGCCTACGCGCAGGACGCCGTTGTAGTCTTTGCGGACGGCGTTACGCGACACGATGAAAATGGCCAGTTCGCTCGTCAGATCTAAGCTGGTGGTGCTGCTCAGTAGGTCGTCGGTGCCGTCGAAGCGCAGGGTGGGGCGGCCGCCCAAGCCAGCGGGCACGAGCGCTGGCCGCTGGCTGGCGCCCGACTGAATCAATCCTGCTGCGTTGGGGCTTTGGTCGGCCCACGTCTGCACATTGCCCGAGCCGTCGGTGCTCACGCCAGCGTCGGCCTTGAAGTGGCGGTATAACCCGTTAGTTACGGGAAGAGTCTGCGCGCGTGCCGAGCCTATGGCTAGTGCCAGCAGCACTACGGCCGCTAACACTATGCCGAGCAGGCGTACCAGCAGGTGCTGCATGGTAGGGGGCCAGGGCCGCGCCGGAGCGCGACCGTGCCTGGTCGTAGAAATCGCTTTCATCCGTCAGGGGGTGGAAAAGGGACGATCTAGCGGTCGAAACCGTCGGCCTTTACCTGAATCGAGCCGCCTTGCTGAATGGCGCGCGGCGCGCGCAGCAGATACACCCGTCCCCCCCGGTTATTGGCGGCCGTAGCGCTCACGAAGGGGTGGAAGTTGGCGAGCGAAAACGAGCCGCCGAAGCAGCCCACGTCGCCGCGCGAGAGGTCGAGGTCGGTGTACTCTGGGTCGGTGGGGCCGGTGTTTACGGCTCCTGCACCGCCTGCCCCCGTCGCCAGGTTGATGGTAGCCGTGGAGGTAGTGAGGTTGGTGCCGTTGTTGGGCACCGTTACGCCGAAGGTGTACCCCCGCACGATGTTGTACGCGAAGGTGTAGTTATTGACGCCGCCTACCTGTTGAAACACGTTGGCGCCGTTGCCGTTGGCGTTGTTGCTCACCACCAGATTGGCCACTACGGCCGTGTTGTTGAGCGGGCTGTTGATATAGAAACCGTAGCGGCCGGCGGTGAAGTTGTTGTTCCCCTGGTCGTTGACGGTGTTGTTAGCCATCGTGTTCACGCCGCCGCTCGCGGTAGCCGCCCGCTGGGCACTCATATAAAAGCCGTAGTTTACCTTGTTGCTGTTGGCGTTCAAAATCAGGTAGTTATTGACGCAGTAGATGTAGTGCTGGCTCGACGACAGCTCGATGGCCGAGTGCGCGTTGGTGTTGTTGCCCCGCACTTTGTTACCCACCACCCAGATAGAATCGGTCGAGACCGGTACGCTTTCGTCCGTGGTGTAAATCACCTGGTTTTCGTTCGAGCCATCAACGTAATTGCCGATTACTTTGCCGTAACGGAAAAAGACGTGCCCATAAATGGAGTCGGCCGCGACCGTCAGGTTGTAGTTATTAGTATTGAAATCGATGTCGCCTTTGATCACGCTACCGAGCAGCGTGATGCTCGACCGCCCTACGCCTGGTCCGGCAATACCGGCCGACACATCGCCAGCCAGGTTGCGCATCCCGATGATGGTCAGCTTTTTCTGGGCGCTGCTGGGGCTGAATGTCCAATCGCCCACGCAATTAAAAAGATCGCCTTCGTCGGCGCAGGCAATCGTGAGCGACTTAGTGATGGTGAGCGTCTCGCCGTAGGGTACGGCTTTCGGCTTGACCAGAATGCGGTCGCCGTCGGCGGCTGCCGTGATTGCCGCGCCGATAGTGGCGTGAGTACCGCCCGGCCCAACGGTCAGGTCAGCGGCCAGGGCTTGAGTGGCGGGTGCCAGCGCCAGGGCGGCCAGCAGCAGGGAGGAAGTGAAAAGATTTTTCATCACGCGACGGGCTGAAAAAATGGGGGTTACAACCGAAATGCGCCACCCGGCGACCAGCCCGAGCGGGCAGTTTTTCGGCACCTCAAAGGTCCGCCCCTGGCATAGGCGTCTGCAATCCGTGCTACCCCGGATTTTTTATCCGTGCTGGTACGGAGATCTGATGGCGCTTTGCTCCGTACTGGCACGGAGGGAGGAGGCGTCGTTGTCCGGAACGACGAGGTCTGGTGGTCGGCAGCAGGTCTTTTCGTCTGACTTTTTTTGCTGCGGGCTTGCCGTTTTCCCATTCCTCCCTACATTTGCGGCGTATCCGGCCTGATACCGGTTCTCTTCTGCTTCCGAATGCGCTCGTTTCTGACCTGTAATTACCGCCACGCGATGATGCCTGTCCGCCCCTTTGGCGGTCGGGGGTCGTGCGAGTTGCGGCAGGTTGAAGCTTTCAGTTGGTAATGTTCCCATAACCGACACCACTGCTTCCCCGCTTGTTTCTTTCGCCCGGCTCCCGTTCAGGAGGCCGGGTTTTTTGTTTTACCCTCTCTTCGTTTACCCCTCCATTTTCATCCCTAATGAAGTTCACGCCCAACCGCCACCCGATGGCCGCCGTCCAGTACGGCCCCGCCCCGCGCCCCACGACCTACTCCGCCGACGAGTGCCTCGTCTGGAAAATTCTTTTCGACCGCCAGACCGCCCTGCTGCACCGGCGCGCCGCGCCCGCCTTCACCGACGGCCTGCGGGCGCTCGGTCTGGGCCGCGAAGCTCCGCCCGACCTGTTGCAGCTCAGCAAGCGGCTCCGCGAGTTGACCGGCTGGGAACTGGTGCCCGTCAGCGGTCGGGTGCCCGACGAAACCTATCTGCGGCTCCTCGGCGAGCGGCAACTGCCCGTCACGACGTGGCTGCGCGCGCGGCGCGATACCGAGTTCCTGTCCGGCCCAGACCTTTTCCACGATGTTTTCGGGCATCTACCGCTGCTGGTGGCCGAACCGGAGTATCGGCAGTTTCTGGAGCAGGTGGGGGCGTTGGCCAAGCGGCAGCACGTGCTGGGCACCCGCGCCGCGCCGCTGCTCACACGCCTGCTCTGGCACACGACCGAGTTTGGCCTCGTGGAAGCACCCGACGGCCTGCGCGCCCTGGGGGCGGGGCTACTGTCCAGCACCGCCGAGCTGCATTTCAGCCTGAGCCCCGACGCCCGGCGCGAACCGCTCACGGTGGCTGAAGTACTGGCGACGCCCGTGGCGCGCGGCCAGATGCAGGCGCGTTACTTCACCATCAACGGTTACGAGCAACTACTCGATATTTTGGCGGAAGTGGCGGTCCGGTTGGGCGCGGCGGGGCCGCTTACCCAACTTTCCGCCCACGCCTACGCAACCGACGGTGGCCCGGCGCGCCTGTTTCGGGCACCTGCCGTAACTACTCGCTCACTAGCTGCGTAACTAGTTTTTCCTTCCCCATCTCCATCGCCTTTCCGAGTGTTGAAACCGCCCGCCCCGTGCGTCTGCTTCCGCAGGTGGCGTGGGGCGGGTCTGGTTTTGGGGGACTATGGAGGAGCCACCTATCAGTCCGCTGCGCCGCGCGGAGCGTTGGCTTCTACATAAATGCGCCGGATTTCCGGGCGCCGCGTGCGAATGGCCTTTTCCAGCCGATTCGTGGCCATTTCTACTTCGGCCGTCGTTAGCGCGGGGCGGAAGCGGACGTTCACCACCAGCAGCACGTCGGTGGGCGAAAGGTGCATCGTGAGCGGTGGCGAGGCCGGCGCCGTAATGTCCGGCTCGTTGGCAATGAGTTCGACTACGTCGGCGATCAGGTCTGGGTCGGCGGCTTCGCCGATTAGCAGGTGCTGGGTTTCGTAAACCAGCAGCACGGCCACGCCGATCAGTACCACGCCGATTACGATGGACGCCGCGCCGTCGATGCGCGGATCCTGGAGGTAATAGCCCAGCGCCGTGCCCAGCGCGGCGATGGTCAGACCCAGCAGCGCGGCCACGTTTTCGTAGAGGACGGCAAATACCCCGGGGTCTTTGGACGCCCGTATGGCCTGCCAGTACGTGAGTTCCCCACGGGTGGCTTTCACCTGCTTCAGAATCAGCCCCGTGGAAATACATTCGAAGACGAAGGCCAAAGCCAGCGTCAGGTAGTTCCAGCCGATATTGGTCTGTGGTTCGGGGTGTTGCAGGTGCGTGATGCCTTCATACATCGACATTCCGCCGCCCACCGAAAACAGCAAAATCGCCACGATTAGCGACCAGAAATAGTACTCCTTGCCGTAGCCGAACGGGTGCTGGGCGTCGGCGGGTTTTTCGGCGCGACTCAGGCCCAGCAGCAGCAAAACAGAGTTACCAGCATCGACGACGGAGTGAATGCCTTCGGAAAGCATCGCCGATGAGCCGGTGAAAAACGCTGCCACGAACTTGGTGGCGGCAATGGCCAGGTTGGCAAAGAGGGCGCCGTAAATACCGGCTTTGGAAGAGGCTGCGGCCATCAAATAAGGGTTAAGGAGCCGTAAATAAAACGAGCGCCACCCCGATAACCGGGGCAGCGCTCGCCAAATACGGCTGTTCGGCCGGGGGAGTTGAAGGCGTCGTTCGCTATTTCTTGGCTAGTTCCGTCTTCAGGAACGCCACGGCGCGGGCGTGGGCGTCGTCGCCGAAGGCCTGGCTGTACTTGGGGTTGCTGGGGTTGGCAAAGGCGTGGTCGGCGTCGTAGGACTTCACCGTCAGCGGCTTGCTGGCTTTTTTCATCGCTGCTTCGAAGTCGCTAACTACTTTGGGACTGATCCATTTGTCCTGGCTCGCGAACAAGCCCAATACGGGCGTTTGCAGCGTTTTCAGTTTGGCTTCATCGGTTTCGGGCATCCCGTAATACATTACGCAGCCCGCCGCGCGCTTGCCGTTGAGCAGGGCCGTTTGCAGGCTCCAGCCGCCGCCGAAGCACCAGCCCACCGAGCCGATGCGGGCTTTTGGCCCGGCATATTCGGCCGCACCGTAGAGGATGGCCATCGCCCGTGCCGGCTTTACGGCACCCATCAGCTTACCGGCGGCTTCCGGGTCGGTGGCCAAAGCGCCGTCGTACAGGTCCACGGCCAGCACATTGACATCAGGCAGTTCTTTGGCGAACTTGGCGGCTTCCTGCTTAATATAGTCGTTCAGCCCCCACCACTCGTGAATCACGAAGAGATACTTCGTGCTGGGCGTGGCGCTTTTGATCAAAAAGCCGCGCCCGGCCTCGCCGCCCGCCACGGGAAAGGTCACCACCTCGCCAGCGCCGGTGTAATGGAAGGGGCGCGGAGCCTCGTGGTTGGCGCCAAACGCCTTGTTGCGGCCCAGTGCGGCGAAGGCCACGGTGGGTTTGGCACAGCATGACATCCCGGCGGCGCGGTGTTGGGCCGTGCCCAGGCGTGGCAGCGAAAACAGGCCAGTCAGCAGGACCAGCAGAAAAGGAAGGGACTTACTCATCAGTCAGTAGGAAAAATAAAAGATGGCGCCGGCCCAACGCGGGCTGGCGCGCCCTTCAACCGCGCCCGGTGCTTTTGGTTGCGAGACAACGGAACGCCGACCGCTGGTCGGGGCTACGTATTCAGTTCCTGCCGCAGCGCCCAGGTGCGGCGGGCGGCGTCGATGAAGCGGGCTGATTCGGTGAAGTCGAGCGTCTGGGCGCCGTCAGAAGCGGCTTCTTCGGGCACGGGATGGGTTTCGTAGATGATGCCGTCGGCACCGGCCATCAGCGCAGCCAGCCCCATTGCGGGCACGTGTTCGCGCAGCCCGATGCCGTGCGAGGGGTCCACCAGTACGGGCAGGTGCGAGCGGGCCTTGAGAATCGGTACGGCGTTGAGATCAAGGGTATTACGGGCGGAGGTTTCGAACGTTCGGATGCCGCGCTCGCAGAGGATGATGCGCTCGTTGCCGCCGCTGAAGATGTATTCCGCTGACGCCAGCAGTTCGTCGATGGAGCCGGAGATGCCGCGCTTCAGCAGCACAGGCTTGCCGGCTTCGCCGAGGGCATCGAGGAGGTTGAAATTCTGCGTGTTGCGGGCGCCGACCTGAAAGACGTCCACGAAATCGTGCATCTCGGCGATCTGCGAAACCTGCATCACTTCCGTCACCACTTTCACGCCCCGCGCCCGCGCCTGTTCGCTGAAGCCGCGCAGGCCGTCGAGGCCCATCCCGCGAAAAGCGTAGGGCGAGGAACGGGGCTTGAACACGCCGCCTCGCATCAACCGGACGCCCTGCGCCGTGAGGTGATCCAGCACCGTCGCCACCTGGGCATCGCTTTCGATGGAACACGGCCCGGCAGCCAGCGTCAGGTGACCTTCGCCGATCAGCACGCCATCGCCGAGGTCCAGCACAGTGGGCCGAACCCGCCACTGCCGCGAAATCAGGGGCGTGGGGTCGGCTACGTGATGCACATCGCGGACGCCCGGCCGGCGCCCGACGGCGCGTAAATCAACTTCGGCGGTGCCGATGGCCACCAGGTAAGCCCCGGATTGGGTCCGGACGGACGTGGGCTTGTAGCGCAGCTCGCGGACGAAAGCCGTCAAATCAGCTTCTTCGGCGGGGGTGATGGTGTCGGTTAGGTGAATCAGCATCTTGAATGAGGAATGAGGAATGAGGAATCTTTATACTGAGTATTCAGCTCGGCGTCTCGGCGTACACTCTGCGTCACTGCGGGAAATACGGTTGGAAGGCGCAAATCAGGTTCCTCGTACCTAGCATCCTTTGACCCCTTTAACAAAAGCGGCGGCTACGGCGGGGGCGTCTTCGGGCGCGGCATCGGCCAGGGCCTGCACCAGAGCCGAGCCGATGATGGCGCCGTCGGCCACCTGGCAGGCGGCCTGGAAAGTCGCTGCGTCGCGGATGCCGAAGCCGAGCAGGCGCGGGTTGCGCAGGTTCAGCGTTTGAAGCGTTTCGAGGAAAGCGGCCTGGGCGGCGAAGTCGGTGGCACTGGCCTGATAGCCGGTGGTGCCGGCGCCGGATACGACGTACAGAAACGCGTCGGTCAGGGCGTCCAGGTGCTGAATGCGGGCCGTCGGAGTGCGCGGCGTAATCAGATACACCATCCGGAGGCCGTATTGCCGCAGCAGGGGCGCGTAATGGGCTTCGATCTCGGCGGGCGGCAGGTCGGGCAGAATTAGCCCATCGATGCCCACGGCGGCGGCGCGTTCGCAAAACGCTTCGAAGCCGAATTGCAGCACCGGGTTGAGGTAGCCCATCAGCAGCAGCGGCGTATCGGGCAGGCGCTCCCGAATGCCAGCAAGCTGGTCGAAAAGCCGGCCGATGGTCATTCCCTGGGCCAGGGCGCGGTCGTTAGCCGCCTGAATGACGGGGCCGTCGGCAATGGGGTCGGAGAAAGGAATGCCGATTTCGATCAGGTCGGCGCCGGCCGCGGCCAGGGCTTCCAGCACGGGCACGGTAGAATCGGGACCGGGAAAACCAGCCGTCACGTAACAGTTCAGCAGACCCCCGGCAGGGTGAGCGGCAAAGGTGCGGGCAATGCGGGACATTTTTTAGGGAGGGTGGGAGGGTGGGAAGTGCGAGGTGCGAAGTGCGAGGTGGCACGGAAGACAGCCACTCAGTCACTCAGTCAAAAAAGCCATTCAGTCGCTTAGTCCCTGCGCCAGGTACGTTTCCAGGTCTTTGTCGCCTCTTCCGGAGAGGTTCACCACGACCACATCGGTGGGGCGGGCGCCGAGGTGGGGCAGCATCGCCAGCGCGTGCGCCGGTTCCAGGGCCGGAATGATGCCTTCCAGAAGGCTGCATTCGCGGACGGCGGCCAGCGCTTCGGCATCCGTGGCGCTCAGGAAACGTGCCTGCCCGCTGACCGACAAATGCGCGTGCAGCGGACCGATGCCGGGGTAATCGAGGCCCGCCGAGATCGAGTGCGGCTCCGTCACCTGGCCGTCCGCGTCCTGCATCAGCAGGGTGTGCGAACCGTGCAGCACGCCAGGGCGGCCGAGCGCCGTGGTGGCGGCCGAACGCCCGGACGTCAGGCCCTCGCCGGCGGCTTCCACGGCCACCAGCGTCACGGGGCGGGCGGGGTCGTCGCCGGGATTGCTCCCCAAAAAGTGGTGAAACGCGCCCGCCGCGTTAGAGCCGCCGCCCACGCAGGCCACCACGAAGTCGGGCGTCTCGCGGCCGATCTGGTTCAAAAGCTGCGCCCGGATTTCCTGACTGATCACGCCTTGTAGCCGCGCCACGAGGTCCGGAAATGGGTGCGGACCGACGACCGACCCGATCAGGTAGTGCGTGTCGGTGGGGTTGGCGAGCCAGTCGCGCAGGGCCTCGTTGGTGGCGTCCTTGAGGGTGCCGGAGCCGCTGTCCACGGGCCGGATAGTGGCGCCCAGCAGGCGCATCCGGCCCACGTTGGGGCGCTGACGCTGCATATCGATGCGGCCCATATAAACCACGCATTCCATCCCCATCAGCGCGCAGACCGTAGCCGTGGCCACGCCGTGCTGTCCGGCGCCGGTTTCAGCAATGATGCGCCGCTTGCCTAGGCGCTGCGCGAGCAGAATCTGGCCCACCGTATTGTTGATCTTGTGAGCGCCGGTGTGGCACAGGTCTTCGCGCTTCAGAAAAATGCGGAAACCGTGCGCGGCGCTCAGGCGGCGGGCCTCAAAAAGCGGCGTCGGTCGGCCCACGTACTGCCGCAGCAGGTCCGTGAAATCGCGCTGAAAGTCCGGATCGGCCAGAATCTGCTCGTAGCAGGCGGCCAGCTCCGTGACGTTAGGGTAAAGCATTTCGGGCACGAAAGCGCCGCCAAAATCGCCGTAATAACCAGTGGAAGTGGGGAAAAGAGGCATAAATCAGATAGGAGGATGAGTCAGATGTAACGACGGACCTCCGGCCCGTCGAAAAGAGAATGATGCAACGGCGGGCCTGCGACCCGCCAATAAAACTTTTACCCCGTCACCAGCCCTGCCGCGTGGCTCGTCCGGGTCGATAACCAGTCGGTTGGGGCTGTATCCCCCGCCCAGGCCAGCAAAAAATCGCGGACCGCCGCTACGTCCTTCCAGCCAGGTACGGTTTCGAAGCCGGAATTCAGATCGAAGCCCGCCAGCCCCGGCAAGCCTGTCTGCCAAAGTGCTTGCAACGCCGGCAAGTGACCAGGCGTCAAGCCCCCGGCCAGCAGCCAGGGCGTAGTGGCGGCATAGGGGTAATCAGCGAGGCGCTGCCAATCGAACGCCACGCCGTTGCCGCCGGGGCGAGGGCCGGGAGCGTCGAACAGAAAGCCCTGCACGTGCGGTACATAAGGCGCCAGCGCGGCGAGGTCGAAGGCGTCGTCCACCCGAATCGCCTTCACCACGGCCCGCCCGTTAGCCCCCACGGCCGCGCAGATTTCCGGCGATTCGCTGCCGTGCAGCTGTACCGCGTCGAGGCCGTAGGCTTCCGCCGTTGCTTCAATGTCAGCCAGCGTGGCATCCACGAATACGCCTACCCGGCGCACGGCGGGCGGCAGGGCGCGCATTACGATAGGCGGCAGCGCACCGGCAAAACGCGGCGATGGCTCGCTGAAAATCAGGCCCACAGCATCGGGAAGCAGCGCCGCAATGGCAGGCAGATTGGTCGGATCGCGCAGACCGCAGACTTTGATAAAAGGCATAATAGGTGGTGGGGTGGTGGGGTGGCGGTGGTGGGTTCAAAAGGACCAGTCACTCAGTACACTCAGTCGCTCAGTACACTCAGTCGCTCAGTCACTCAATGCTTTTACCAGCGCGGCGCAGGCGCGTTCCGGGCGAGCGTCGCGCATCAGGGTTTCGCCGATCAGGAAGCCCTGATAGCCTAACCCGCGTAGGTGCTGAATGTCTTGCGCGGTGCGCAGTCCGCTTTCGGCCACCGTCACGTAGCGCGCCGGCAGCAGCGGCGCCAGTGTGGCGGCGCGGGTGAGATCGACGGAGAAGTCGTGCAGGTCGCGGGTATTGACGCCGATCAGGTCGATTACGTCGGCCGCTGCGTCCAAGGTGCGGGTCAGTTCGTCGGCAGTGTGAATTTCAAGCAGCACTTCCAGCCCCAGAGTGTGGGCTTGCGCGCCGAGCGCGGCGACTTCGGCGGGCGCGAGGGCGGCGGCAATCAGCAGCACGGCGTCGGCGCCGAGGCTCTTAGCTTCGAGCAGCTGGTACTCGTCGACCACAAAATCCTTCCGCAGAATCGGGCACAGGTTCAGGCGGCGGGCCGTGGGTAGGTCGGTGGGTTGGGCGCCAAAAAACGGCTCATCGGTAATGACCGAGAGCGCCGCCGCACCCGCCTGCATATAGCCCAGCGTGGTCCGGCCTACAGGTGCATAGCGGTTGATCCAGCCGCGCGAAGGCGAACGTCGCTTGAACTCGGCGATCACGCCGCTGGAGCCGGGCCGGGTCAGGTAGTGCCGCAGCGACAACGGCGGGGTGGCGAAATACGGGCTGCGCTCCAGCTGGCGCACCGGCACCAGGGCGCGGCGCTCGGCCACATCAAGGCGTTTCTGGGCGAGGATGTCGGTTAGAATCATTTGGTTTTTGGTTGATCGTTTTTGGTTGATCGTTTTTGGTTTCTAGTTTTTGGTTTCAGGACTTACGCAACAGGCGCTCCCTAGCGCGGTTTCGCGCCAAGTTTCGCCGAGTTTTACGCGGAGTTGCGCAGCACCAAGCCCGTTTTTGAATCAAAAAGACCCGACTAGACGGCAGTTTGCGTAAGTCCTGGGTTTCTAGTTTCTAGTTTTGGGTTGCGCGTTTCGGGCTTCGCACCTCGCACTTCGCACATAGCACCTCGCACATAGCACCTCGCACTTCATCCCGTGGTTTTTTGGTTGATTGCTACCAGGTTTTCGAGTGCGGCCAGGGCGCGGCCATCATCTAATGCGGCCTGGGCGGCTTGCAGGCAGTGGCGCAGCGGACGGGTGCCGTCGGCGGCGTGCAGGGCGAGGGCGGCGTTGGCGGTGGCTACGTCGCGCTGGGCGGCGGTGCCGCGCCCGGCCAGAATGTGGCGCACCAGGGCGGCGGCTTCCGGCCCGGTGGTGGCGCCGGCCAAATCGGCGGGGGCGTAGGTGGGCAGACCGAGATCGGCGGGCGTCAGCAGGCGCTCGCCGGCGGGCGTGACGAGTTTCACGGGGCCGGTCAGCGAAAATTCATCGTAGCCGTCCAGCGAATGCAGCAGCGCGTAGCCCTGCTTTTTTTCCTCGAATAGGTATTGATAAAGCCGCAGCAGTTCGAGGCTGTACACGCCCACGAGCTGCGCCGCCGGGCGCGCGGGATTCACCAGCGGCCCCAGCATATTGAAGAACGTGCGCACGCCCAGCGCGCGGCGCACGGGCGCCACGGCGCGCATCGCGGGGTGGAAACTGGGCGCGTGCAGGAAACAGATGCCGGCGCCGGCCAGCTCGCGCCGAAGCTGTTGGGCGTCCGTAGTAAACGTGTAGCCCAGCCCGGCCAGCACGTCCGAGGAACCCACGCCCGACGATACCCCGTAATTGCCGTGCTTGGCCACGGCCTGCCCGGCGCCCGCCACGATGAAGGCGGCCGTGGTCGAAATGTTGAACGTGTGCCGGCCGTCGCCGCCGGTGCCGCACAGGTCCAGCACGGGCGTCGTACCGAGGTCGGGAGCGGGGCAAAGGGCCAGCAGCGCGTCGCGGAAACCGGCCAGTTCAGCCACCGTCACGGGGCGCATCCGGAAGACGGTCAGGAAGGCGGCGGTCTGCGCCTCATTCACCTCGCCGCGCGCCAGCCGGGCCAGGGCATCGGCAGCTTCCACACGGGTCAGCGACTGATGGGCGAAAAGTGTTGTAAGAAGGGAATGCATGGGGTGATGGAGCGATGGATCGATTGACGGGCTGATTCGGCTCTGCGTCTCCGCGAAACCTTTGCGTCTCTGCGGGAAAAACGTTTTAGCGGTTGTGTGGGCAAAAGGCGCCGATCCCTATTCCAGCCAGTTCGCCAGCATTTGGCTGCCCAACGGCGTCAGCACCGATTCGGGGTGAAACTGCACGCCGCGCACGTCGGGCAGGTAGCGGTGGCGAAGCGCCATAATCTGCCCTTCGGCATCGGTGGCCGTTACTTCCAGCTCGGCGGGCAGATCGCTGACGGTCACGCTCCAGGAGTGGTAGCGCCCTACCTCGAAGGTGGTCGGCAGGCCGCGAAACAGGCGCTCATCCGGCACCGTGACGTGCGCCTCCGTGGCGACGCCGTGCCGCACGGCAGGCATATTATAGAGTGTACCGCCGAAGGCCTCAGCAATGCCCTGATGCCCCAGGCAAACGCCCAGCAGCTTGACGGTAGGCGCCGCTGCGCGAATCAGCGCCAGCATCATACCCGCCTCCGCCGGCACTCCCGGCCCCGGCGAAAGCACGATAGCGTCGAAAGCGCTGACGGCAGCAGCCACGTCGAGCCGGTCGTTGCGCACCACCGTCAGCTCAGCGCCCCGCCCCAGTTCGCGCAGCACCGAAACGAGGTTGTAAGTGAAAGAATCGTAGTTGTCGAGAAGGAGAATCGGCATTGGGGGGGTAGTGGGGTGGTGAGGTTGTGGGGTGGTGGGGTAGTGTGGTGTGAATCACTCAGCCACTCAGTCGCTCAGTCACTCAGTCCACTCAGTCACTCAGTAATTAAATCGCTTCCGCCATTTCCAGCGCGCGGCGCACGGCGGCCAGCTTGTGATGCACTTCCTGTAATTCCAGTTGTGGGTCCGACGCCGCCACGACGCCTGCGCCGGCCTGATACGTCAGCACGCCGCCCGCGCTCAGGGCCGAGCGGATGAGAATGGCGTGGTGGAAATCGCCGTTGAAGCCCAGGTGCCCGATGCAGCCGCCGTAGAAACTGCGGGCCGTGGGTTCCAGCCCGTCGATGAGTTGCATTGCCCGGTATTTGGGCGCGCCGGTCAGCGTCCCCGCCGGGAAAGTGGCGGCTGCCAGCGCCAATGGCGCAGTGCCGGGCGCCAGCCGGGCCGTCACGCGGCTGACCAGATGCAGTACGTGCGAGTAAAACTGCACCTGCCGGAACTGCGCCACCCGCACGTCGGTGCCGTGGCGGGCCAAGTCGTTGCGCGCCAGATCGACGAGCATCACGTGTTCCGCGTTTTCCTTAGGGTCGGCGGCCAGCTGACGCGCCAGGGCAGCGTCCTGCTCATCGTCGCCGGTGCGCCGAAACGTGCCCGCAATGGGGTGCAGCGTGGCTTCCTGGCCCTTGATGCGCAGTTGCGCTTCCGGCGATGAGCCGAGCAGGCGGTAAGCACCGTAGTCAAAATAAAACAGATACGGCGAGGGGCTGACGGCCCGCAGCGCGCGGTACACGTTGAACTCGTCGCCCCGGAAAGCCTGCTGAAACCGCCGCGCCAGCACAATCTGAAACACGTCGCCGCGCTGGCAATGGTGCTGCCCAGCGGCAATGGCCGCCAGAAATTCGGCGTCGGTCTGGTTCGTGGTTTCGGCGCCCGTCCGCTGAAACTGGAAGCGCGGGGTGCCTGGTTGCAGCACCAGCGCCCGTAGCGCGGCCAGCCCGCGCGGGGCTTCGCCAGTGGGCGTGGCTTCCAGCAAATGCAGCCGCTGATGTGCGTGGTCGAACGCCACCACGAACCGAAAAGCGTCGTAGCGGAGCGTCGGCACAGCGGGCGGCGTAGGCTTCAGTTGGTTGAGCGTCAGGTCTTCGCCGTAAGAAAGCGCCTCATAGCTCATCATTCCGAACAGGCCGGTGGCGAGGTCCGGAATGCCCGCCGGTAAGGGCGCGGCGGCGGGCGGGGGCGCCAGCCGGGCCGCAAAAGCACCGAGTTGGTCCAGCACCGGCAGACGGCCGGTCGTAGCGTCCGGAACCAGCATCTCAACGGTTTCCGCTTGCCCCGGCAGGACGGTGCGCACCACTGCGCCGCGCGCCTCGAAGGTGGCAATGGGGTCGCAGGCGAGGTACGAGACGGCGTTTTCGTCGCCGTGCTGGTCGGCGCTTTCGAGCAGCAGGCAAGTGGCGAAGTGGTCGCGCAGCCGCAGATACACGCCTACCGGCGTCACAGTGTCAGCTAGTAGCTCCTGGTGAGAATAAGTCAGCATTGCGGGTGAAATGAATGAGGGTCGGAAAGCAAAAACTTCGTGAAACTTGGGGTGACGCTGTGCTAAAAAAACTAAAGCGGGCTTACGGAAGCTCCGAAAACGCAAAAAGCCCGGCGGTAGGGCCGGGCGTTGTCGGATTCAGAAGGCGAAGGTTGGAAAGGCGGGCGGCGAAGCGAACGGCTCGAAAAGCGCGGCAACGGCTGCCCGGCGCTTCCCACTCATTGCAACTAACTGCGACGTGGGCCGGCCGGTAGGCAGGGCCACCACCAGCTTTGCCGCTGGCCGATTGAAGCAGAAGAGAGAAGCGCAGTACGCATCAGTAGAAAGAGAAAGTAGGCGCCGCAACCGGCGACCAACGGCACAAAAGTACGCGCCGAATGGAATAGTACAAGCAGAACGCGACTTTTCTGAAATGACTACGCTCCGCCGCCCCGGACCCGCGCCTGCAGATCGCCGAGCAACGTGTACAGCCCGAAATAGGCTCGATTCACGTAAATGAAATGCGGAACGCCGCGCGGTTCGCGCTGGGCGCGCAGCAGCGGGTTAGCGGCCAGCGCCTCAGCGTGACGGGTGATTTCGGTTTGAAAAGACGGGTCGCCAAAATCAAATTCCGGCTCCACAAACGGCCGCGCTACGAGCGGTAGTACGGTGTGCGCAATATCAATCAGCAGCGCGCGTACTTCCGGCGAATCGGTGGTTTTTAAAATGTTGAGCTGCCGCAGGAGCGGCAATAGTTGCGCATCGTCCTGGTAGATTTCCGGGCGCACCAGCTGAAAATAAGCGTCGCGGAAATCCGCCGGAATTTCCTTCACGCAACCAAAATCCAGCACCGCTACCGTGCCCCCGTTTTCGGCGGAAAACAGAAAATTACCGGGATGCGGATCGGCGTGTACGGCGCCGTAGCGGCGGGTCTGGAAATCGTAAAAATCCCAGAGCGCCTGACCGATGGTGTTGCGCGTTTGCTGGTCCGGATTGGTGGCCAGAAACTCTTTCAGATGCTGACCCGAAAGCCAGTCCATCGTCAGCACACGCGGCCCGCTTAGCTCGGCGTAATAGTGCGCAAACCGAACGCCCGGAATGTGCGCGCTGGCGGCAGCAATTTCCGTAGAACGGCGCAATTCCAGCGCGTAATCGGTCTCTTCCAGCAGCTTGCTTTCCACTTCGCGGACGTATTCGCCGAACGCATTTTCGTCCAGCCCCATCACGCGGAAAGCGACTGGCTTGATCAGATTCAGGTCCGACCGAATGCTCGCCGCTACGCCCGGATACTGCACCTTTACAGCGAGCGCCTGGCCGTTAAGCCGCGCAAAATGCACCTGCCCAATGCTGGCAGCAGCCCGCGCGGCGGGGTCGAATTCGTCGAAAATTTCCAGGGGCGTACGGCCCGTTGCTTCGCGGAATGTCTTGACTACCAGTGGTCCACTTAGCGGCGGTGCCTGGTGCTGGGCCATCGCAAACCGCTCCTGATACGCCGCCGGTAACAGGCCGGTGCGGTCCATACTCAGCAACTGCGTGAATTTCAGCGGTCCGCCTTTGAGCTGACTGAAGGTATCGTAAAGCGTGGCCGCGTTATCGTTGTCGAGGCGCGCGCGCGACGTTGCCGTGTCCGCTTCGGAAGCTGTGGCCGTGCGCACCGCGTGCCGCACATAATTAGCGCCGACGCGCAAACCGGCTCCGGCCAGTTTGGCGGCGCGGGCCACTTTGGAAGTCGGCAGATGGTCGCTCATTAACTTGAAATGGACGCGGGAAAACGAGGCGGAAACGCCGCGTCTTAAACTCGCCGAAAACGCTTTCTACGACCGAAATAAAAACCGCCCAAATTCCACGGCGGAATCAAAAGAATTGCGCCCGATCAAGTCAAACGACAACGTGACGGCCTTTTCAATAGCCTCATCGGTGCGCTCAAAATTCGGCGAAGAATCGCGTAGCCAGAAGCGCAGTAAAAACAGGAGTTGGACCCAAAAACCGGCGGGATAACGCTCACTCAAAAACGCCCGGCGAACGACTTCTTTCGTCAGCCGTCCTTCGATCAGTAGTTCTTCTACGTATTCTTCAAACCGAGCTTTGCCGTCCTGCAAATACACGGGCGTCAGGCGGTTGTGGAAGGGTTCGCGCTGCGTGATGAGCGTGAGGTAGGAGCGCTCATTTTTAAGCTGCTCGACGAGCGTGTAGTAAAACGCCAGCAGCTTTTCGCGTACCGAGTACGCCGCGTATTCCGGCGTGGCTTCGGCTCGGGCGCGGGCATCGTCGATAAAGCTCCGGAAAATATCGCGGTCGATGGCCCCGAAGGTCGCGTAATGCTGATAAAACTCGCTTTCCGCAATGCCTAGCTCCTGCGTCAGTTGAAAAACGGAGGTAGGCGGCGCGTTGTGCCGCAACAGGTGCGCGCGGTAGGCGGCGCGGATGGCATCTTTTTCCATAAGTACGGGTATAACCGGTCAGAGGGGTGGGCGGTTCGTTGGCGGCGGCGGCTTGGGCCTATTCCCGGGCGGTAGCGATGGCCTGTTTGTAAGTGGCAATCGCCCGGTCGCGGGCAAAGGCGTGATCGACAATGGGCTTGACGTAGCGCGCCGTACCCACTTCCGGCACCCAGCGGCGGACGTATTTCAATTCCGGGTCAAACTTCTCCAGCTGACTTTGTGGCGAAAATACCCGAAAATAAGGGGCGTTTACCAGCCCCGTACCGGCTACCCACTGCCAGTTACCGACATTTTGACTGAGATCGAAATCGAGCAGCTTTTGGGCAAAATAGCGCTCGCCCCAGCGCCAGTCGATCAATAAGTGCTTCACGCAGAAGCTCGCGCAGGCGATGCGGGCGCGGTTCTGCATCAGCCCGGTGGCGTTCAGCTCGCGCATTCCGGCGTCCACGAGCGGGTAGCCGGTCTGGCCCGCGCACCAGGCCGCAAACTCGCCTTCGTTGTTGCGCCACGGAATCGTGCGCATCGTGGGGTTGTGTTCGCGGGCCACGTTTTGGGGGTAAGCCCACAGGGCGGCCATAAAATAGTCGCGCCAGATCA
>JANPLI010000209.1:0-14848 GCA_031426455.1 Hymenobacteraceae bacterium
AACCAAAAAAACGCTTCGGTTTGTGCAGCGCGTTGGTGTAAAGGCCGCCCGACATAATCGCGCCGCTGCTCGGCTGCACGGCGTTGTAGGCGCGGGCCAGGCGCGTGATCGAGTCGAGCATAATCACCACATCGTGGCCGGCTTCCACCATCCGGCGGGCCTTGTCGATGGCCATTTGGGCAATCTTGACGTGCTTGTCGGGTGTTTCGTCGAACGTGCTCGACAGCACTTCGGCGCGCACCGAACGCTGCATATCGGTGACTTCCTCCGGCCGCTCATCGATCAGCAGAATGATCAGGTAAACTTCCGGGTGGTTTTCGGAAATGGCGTTCGCGATTTCCTGCAACAGCACCGTTTTGCCGGTTTTCGGCTGGGCCACGATCAGCCCGCGCTGGCCTTTGCCGATGGGCGCGAACAAGTCGAGAATCCGGGTAGAAAGCTGCGACGACTTGGTGGTCAGCTTCAATCGTTCCTCGGCGAAAAGCGGCGTGAGGTGGTTGAAGCCGATGCGGTCCTTGATCTGCTCCGGCGTGCGGCCGTTGATGCCATCCGCTTTCAGCAGGACGAAGTATTTCTCGGCTTCGCGCGGCGGCCGGATATCACCGCGCACGGTGTCGCCGGGCAGCAGCGCGTAACTCTTGATCTGGGCCGGCGAGACGTACACATCGTCCGGGGAGGCCATATAATTGTACGCCGACGAGCGCAGAAAGCCGTGGCCATCCGGCATCAGTTCCAGCACGCCTTCGGCCTCGATCACGCCGTCGAACTCGCGGAAATTGTAGTTGTTAGCCGCCGGATTCTGCGGATTGCGGCGCGGCGGCTGACCGTCGCGGTTGCCTACCGGCACTGGTTCGCGGTCCAGCGGTCGGTCCCGGTCACGAGGCTGATCGCGGTCGCGAGGTTGGTCGCGGTCACGCGGGCGGTCCCGATCTCTCGGCTGATCCCGGTCGCGCGGCTGATCTCGGTCGCGCGGCTGATCCCGGTCGCGGGGCTGATCCCGGTCACGGGGCTGGTCGCGGTCGCGGGGTTGATCCCGGTCGCGGGGCTGATCCCGGTCGCGGGGCTGATCGCGGTCGCGGGGCTGATCGCGGTCACGGGGCTGATCGCGGTCGCGGGGTTGATCGCGGTCGCGGGGCTGATCCCGATCGCGGGGCTGATCGCGGTCGCGACGCGGCTCCTGTTCGGGGCGGGCTTCAGCGGCGGCCCGTTGTTCATCGCGGGGCGGACGGCCGTCCCGATTTTCCCGGCGCTGCTCATCGCGCGGCGGGCGGCCGTCCCGATTCTCGCGGTTCTCGCGGCTGCCTTCCGGGCGGGGCGGAATCGTGGCCTGAAGCTGGGCCAGGGCCTCGCGCGGGTCGCGGCGGGGACTTTCAACGGCGGGCGCGGCTGCTTCGCGGGGCAGCGCGGCATCACGTCGCTCGTCGCGCGGGGGATTTTCAACGCGAGGTTCGCGGCCATTGGCCGGCGCCGTATCAGCGTTGGCGGGGCGGCGGTCGGCGGGGACCTCACGGACCGGTAGCGGAGCGCGGCCCTCCGGGCGCGTCGCCACGGGTGCGGGGGTGGCGCCGGCCGGTGGAGGCACCGTGCCGTCGCGGCGCATAATCACTTTCACGGGGCGCACCGGGCGGTCAGCAGCGGCGGGCGGCGGGGTAACAGGAATAGCTTCAGCAGCCGGCGCCGGAGCGGGAGCCGGCGTAACGGAGCGCCGGACCACGGGCGGTTGGGGAGCAGCCGCAGCCACCGGAGCGACCGGCGTTTCGGCCACCGGTTCGGCCTCCACTTTAGCCCGCCCGGAAGCCGGCTTGCGCGGCGGCAGTTGCTCGGTAGGCGTGAGCGACTGCTGGTCGAGAATCTTATAAATCAGGTCCTGCTTGCTGAACTTGCGGAAGTTCGTGACATTCAGGCTCTGGGCAATATCTTTTAAATCCACGAGCAAACGCTCTTTCAACTCATCAATCGTGTACATATCCAGGAAAAGCGGGGCGGAATTCGGCGAACGAATCGAAAACGGAGGAAACGGGGGGAATGGGAGGCAATGACGGCAGAAGCGCCACCGCCCAGGCGCCTGGCTTGCCGACAACAAAAGCAGCACCGCGCCGCAACATCAAACGAGAAAAACGGCCGACACCAGGGGCGAGCAACGTGCGAACGCAACCCACGCACCGACAGTGGGGCGGGCCATCAACCAACTACAACGGAAACGGGCAGGGACGCAGGGGTTGGGGAAAGCAGCAGCGCCCCAGCGGGGCACCATGCGGGGCCAGCGGGCCGACCGGGGCCGGGTTGTCCGGCTGCTATTCGACGCAATAATACGGGTAGCGCCGCATTCGTGCCGCTCATACGGGTGATTGCCGTAAAAAAGTTGCCGCCCCGTGCGGGAGAGGCACCCCGCCCCTGCCCTATTTTTGCGCGCCGGGCGCCCCGTGCCGGTTTTTCTCTTTCGCTATTTCGTTGGCCGTGACGGCCCGGTCCGGCCCAATGCCCGGCCTTTTTCCTGCGTATGCTTCAACTGTCTTTACTGCGCGAGCAGCCCGATTTCGTCATTGCTGGTCTGACCCGCAAGTTCGTGGCCGAGCCGGCTGCGGCCGTAGCCGCCGTGCTGGCCTTCGACCAACGCCGCCGCACAACCCAAACGGCCCTCGACGATAATCTGGCCCGCGCCAACCAACTGGCCCGCGAGATCGGCGAGCTGATGAAATCGGCGGCCCGGGAAGGGCGCGCCGCCGAGGCCGAGGCACTCAAAGCCGAAACCGCCGCTCTCAAACAGCAGGCGCAGACGCTGAAGACCGAGCTGGAAACCGTAGAAACGGCCCTGCACGACGCCCTGGTGAAGCTGCCGAACCTGCCGCACGCCTCGGTGCCGACGGGCCGGACAGCCCAGGAAAACGAAACCGTGCGCGAAGGTGGCACGAAGCCGAACCTGCCGCCCACCGCCCAGCCGCACTGGGACCTCATCAAGCAATACGACATCATCGACTTCGAACTTGGCAACAAGATCACCGGGGCGGGTTTTCCGGTCTATAAAGGCCAGGGCGCGCGGTTGCAGCGGGCACTGATCAACTTTTTCCTGGACCAGGCCCGCGATGCCGGCTACACCGAAATGCAGCCGCCGGTGGTGGTGAACGCCGCCTCGGCCTACGCCACCGGCCAATTGCCCGACAAGGAGGGGCAGATGTACCACGACGCGCAGGACAATCTGTACCTGATTCCGACCGCCGAGGTGCCGATCACGAACCTCTACCGCGACGAGATCATCGCGCCTGACCGCCTGCCGATTCGCAACGCCGGCTACACGCCCTGCTTCCGGCGTGAGGCCGGCTCGTGGGGCGCCGACGTGCGCGGCCTCAACCGCCTGCACCAGTTCGACAAGGTGGAAATTGTGCAGATTGCCGCCCCCCAGGATTCATACCGCCTGCTCGAAGAGATGGTGGCCCACGTGGAGGGGCTGTTGCAGCAACTGGAACTGCCGTACCGCGTGCTGCGCCTGTGCAGCGGCGATATGAGCTTCGCTTCGGCCCTGACCTACGACCTCGAAGTGTGGTCGGCGGCCCAGGGCCGGTGGCTCGAAGTGTCGTCGGTCTCGAATTTCGAGACCTTTCAGGCCAACCGCCTCAAGCTCCGCACGAAGGGCGAGGGCGGCAAAACGCACCTGCTGCACACGCTCAACGGCTCGGCCCTGGCGCTGCCGCGCATCGTGGCCGCGCTGCTAGAAAACAACCAGGAAGAAGGCCGCATCCGCCTGCCGGAGGTGCTGCATTCGTACTGCGGGTTCGGAGCGATCAGCCGACAACAATAGCCAGATAGCGCGGTGGCCGGCGAGTACTGAAACCCCCAAACCGCACCGGATACTGTTCGCGCGTACCCGGCCACCTCGGCGCTGGGTTACCTTCACCACAAGGGACAGTATAGATTGACCAGGGATTCACTTCCTCCCTTGTCCTTTTTATATGCTCTCTTTTTTCTGTCTGACGCGCTCCGCGCTGGTTCTGCCCGCAATGCTGCTTTGCGGTTCACTGACGGCGCACGCGCAGGCTTCGGCCGTCAAAAATGTTTCCGTCCAGCGTGCGCCCGTGATGGTGACAAATTTCGGAGTGCAGGGCTACCGGGCCAATGGTACCTCCAAGGGCAGTTTCTGGGTGCCTGGCATCCGGGCCATCTTGGATGCCGGGTTGGCTATGAACGACGATCAAACCCCCGAACAGGAGGCTGCCCGGCGCTGGTGGTACCACGGTGTGGGCGGGATAGCGGCCGGTTACGGGGGTTCTGGCAAGGTTTCTTACGATGCGTTCATCGCGGCGGGGGCTTCTTACTCGGTGGCGCCTTTGGTGACCGTGGCCGCCCTTTACGAGCCGCTCGGTTTTTGGGTCACCCCGATTCAGGGCATTGCCGGATCGGGGCTGGACCTGCGGATGCGGATATGGCGAGCACAGGTAGAATACGGCTGGCGGCGGCAGGGAATGATAACGGGCGTCCTGAACGGCGAAATCAGGCAGAAGCGTTATACGGTCAGGTTATTCCCACGTGCCGGGATTATGCTGGCCGCCGAAATGTATCCGGCGCCGGTGATGTCGGAACAAGGTAATAAAGGCAAAGGCACCTGCACCAACTTCATCATCGGGGTGGGACTGTAAGAAGTCCGCCGCAAGCGGGCAAATTATAACTGTCTCTTTAAACCTTTGTGCCCCGGTCGCTTCCCAGGGGTCGGGCTGCTTTTTTCCGAACCCGTCACCGCCAATGCGTACTCTTACCCTTCTCTTGCTGGCAGCCGGATGGTTGCTGCCGCCGCCCACTGCCCGTGCCCAGCAGCTTTACTTCCCGCCGCGCGCCTTTACGCAGCCCTGGGCTACGGTGGCGCCGGCGCAGCTTGGCTGGAATCAGGCGGCCCTCGATTCGGTGCTGGCTTACGTAGGCCAGACCAACGGCCGGGCGTTTCTGATTCTCCAGGACGGGCGCCTGGCCGTGGAGCAGTACTACGGCACCTTCAGCCGCGACTCGATCCACGCCTGGAATTCGGCAGGCAAAACGCTGGCCGCTACCCTGGTGGGCATTGCGCAGCAGGAAGGGCGCCTGCAACTCTCCGACAGTACCTCGCGCTTTCTGGGGCGCGGCTGGACCAGCCTGCCGCCCGCGCAGGAGCGGCTCCTTACGATCCGGCATCAGCTCACGATGACCACCGGCCTGAACGACAACCTGACCGTGAATGGCCAGCCCGTTTCCGACAACTGCACCACCCCCGCCTGCCTGCAATACCTCGCCCCGCCGGGCACCCGCTGGGCCTACCACAACGCGCCCTACCGGCTGGTGCAGGACGTGATAGCCGCCGCCACCGGCGGCACGATGCAGCAGTACACGGTCAGTAAACTTTTCCCCACCGCTGGCATCAGCGGCGCCTGGTATAACTACATTTTCTACAGCCGCGCCCGCGATATGGCCCGCTTCGGCCTGCTGCTGCTGAACCGGGGTACCTGGGCCACAACGCCGGTGCTGACCGACACGGCTTATTTCCGGGCGATGACCACCCGTTCGCAGCCGCTGAACCACGCCTACGGCTACCTGACCTGGCTCAATGGCCAGGATTCGTATATGATACCCCAGGTGCGGCTGACCTTTCCCGGCGCGCTGGTACCTGCCGCCCCCGCCGACCTGTACGCCGCCCTCGGCAAGGATGACCAGAAAATTTACGTCGTGCCGAGCCGGGGTCTGGTGGTGGTGCGCACCGGCGACGCCGCCACGGGCAGCTTACTGGGGCCTTCTTCCTTCGATAACGCCCTCTGGACGCGGCTGATGCGGGTATTCGCCGCGCCCACGGGGCTGCCCGATGCCCAGCCAGACGCGCGCCCGGCGTTCACGCTGTACCCGAATCCAGCGGCGGGCACCGTCCGGGTGACGCTGCCGGCGGGGGTAGCCGATGCCCGCTACACTCTGTTCGATGCCGTGGGCGGCGTCGTGGGCAACGGCGTGGTGCTGCCGGACGGCAATGTTCCGCTGACGGGAGTGACGAAGGGCCTTTACCTGCTCCGGCTCCGGCAAGCCGACGGCACCCCGCTCGGCGCGCAACGGCTGGTGGTGGAATAAGCCCCGGCCAGCGGTTTCTTTGTGGCTATGAAACCCTCCTCACTTCTGCTCACCCTCGGCGCTGCGGCGCTGCTGCTGGCCACTACTCCCTCCGTCAGCGCCCAGACTTCGCCCCCGGCGAAGAAAAAAACGACCGCCAAAGCCGGTTCGCGCAAGAAGAAATCGACGGCCAAGGGTTCGACCAAGACTAAAACCAAAGCCACGACCACGGCTAGCACCAAACCGACGCCCGCGCCCGCACCACCGCCACCGCCCGCCCCCGTCGTGGTAGCGCCGGAACCGGCGCCGGTGCAGGAGGAAGTAGCCCCGGCTGCCCCCGGCGTGGGCGCCGTGCTGCTGAACGCGCTGATCGGGCAACTCACCAGCTACGCTTCCGAAAAGCTCCAGCTCCAGAAACGGATGCAGTCCGGCGATGCGTCGGCGGCGTCCGGACTGGCTTCGCTCACGGGCAAAGTGGCGGCGGTGCAGTCGCAACTGACGGCCCCCACGGTGCAGGCATCAATGACGCCGGAACAAACCGCCCGCTACAACGCCGCCACCACCATCCTCACGGCCGGGCAGCCCGCCCCCGCCCCCACGCCGGGGCTACCGACGATCAAGTTCGGGAAATAAAGGTGGGGGGAAGGGTTTAGGGTTTAGGGTTTAGGGGTTAGGATTTAGGGTTGGGGGATTAGGGTTTGGGTGTTGGGTGTTGGGTCGTGCTACTCGTCGTCACTCAGTCCCACTCAGTCACTCAGTCCCACTCAGTCACTCAGTCCCACTCAGTCACTCAGTCACTCAGTCACTCAGTCCCACTCAGTCACTCAGTCCCACTCAGTCACTCAGTCCCACTCAGTCACTCAGTTCTTCTCAAATGGCTGTTTCTCCTGAACGTTTGCTGGTTGGTTCCGAGCTGCTGGCGTTGCAGCTTCGGCGGCTGGCGTATCAGGTGCTGGAACGGGCCGATGCGGCGGCGGAGGCCGTGCCGCCCGTGCTGCTGGGCCTGCAACGTGGCGGGGCGCCGGTGGCCGAACGCCTGCACGAACTGCTGACCGAAATCACGGGGCAGCCCGTGCGCCTGGGCTTGCTGGACGCTACCTTCCACCGCGACGACTTCCGCCGACGCCCCGCGCGCCCCGGCGGCGGTCTGCCCCCGGGCAACACCACGCGCCTCGACTTTGCTCTCGAAGGGCAGCGCGTGGTGCTGGTGGATGATGTGCTGTTCACGGGCCGCACCGTGCGCGCCGCCCTCGACGCGCTGCTGACCTATGGCCGGCCCGCGTCCGTGGAGCTGCTCGTGCTCGTGGACCGGCGCCATCGCCGCGACCTGCCCATCGAAGCCAGCTACGTGGGCCTGCCCGTGGACTCGCTGCCAACGGAACGCGTGGAAGTCCGCTGGGAAGGCAATGCGGGCAGCGTGTGGCTATTGGGCGACTGAGTGGCTGAATGACTGAGTGACTGAGTGACTGTCTTACGATACCACCTCGCACCTCGCACCCCGCACCCCGCACCCCGCACCTCGCACTTCGCACTTCGCACCTCGCCCAATGCGCCACTTACTCGGTATCAAAGACCTTTCGCTGGCTGACATTCAGGAGCTGCTGGGGCTGGCCGTCAACTTCAAGGAAGTGCTGGCGCGACCCGTCAAGAAGGTGCCTGCGCTGCGCGAAGTGACGATTGCCAACGTCTTCTTCGAGAACTCGACCCGGACGCGGCTTTCGTTCGAGCTCGCCGAAAAGCGGCTTTCGGCGGATGTGCTGAATTTTTCGGCGGCGCAGTCCAGCGTCAAAAAGGGCGAGACGCTGGTCGATACCGTTCGCAATATCCTGGCGATGCGGGTCGATCTGGTGGTGATGCGGCACGCCTCGGCCGGGGCGCCGCACTTTCTGGCGCGCCATATTGAGGTGCCCGTGGTGAACGCCGGCGACGGCACCCACGAACACCCCACCCAGGCGCTGCTCGACGCGTTTTCGATTCAGGAAAAGCTCGGCACCCCGGACCTGCGCGGCCGGCGCGTGGCCATCATCGGCGACATTCTGCACTCGCGGGTGGCGCTCTCCAATATTTTTTGCCTGACCAAGCTGGGGGCCGACGTGATGGTCTGCGGGCCGCCCACGCTGCTGCCGCGTCACATCGCCAGCCTGGGGGTGCGGGTGGAAACCGACGTGCGCAAAGCCCTGGCCTGGTGCGAGGTAGCCAACGTCCTCCGGATTCAGCTGGAGCGTCAGCAGACTAAGTATTTCCCTTCGCTGCGCGAGTACACGCTGTATTACGGCATCACGAAGCAGATGCTCGACGACCTGGCCCGGCCCATCGTGCTGATGCACCCCGGCCCGATCAACCGGGGCGTGGAGTTGAGCAGCGACGCCGCCGATTCGGGCCACTCGATCATCCTCGACCAGGTGGAAAACGGCGTCGCCGTCCGGATGGCCGTGCTGTACCGGCTGGCTGCCACGGGGTAACGGAAATCCCGCTGACGACCAACGTGCCGTATGCTGGGCGATTACGCCGGATATTTGCCCCCGCAACCACGCCCTCCGCCGAATGCCGCACCGCTTTCTGTCCCGAAAAATCCAGGCCATTGCGCCGTCCGGCATCCGCCGGTTCTTTGAGCTGACCCTGACGATGCCCGACGTCATTTCGCTCGGCGTCGGCGAACCGGACTTTGCCACGCCCGCCGTGGCGCGGGCGGCGGCGCAGGCCGTGATCGGGCGCGGCGAGACGCAGTACACCTCGAACCGGGGCCTGCCCGCCCTGCTCGAAGCTTTGGCCGAACACCTCCACGGCCGCTACGGGGTGCGCTACGAACCGCGAACCGAGCTGCTGATCACCACCGGCGTGAGCGAGGCGCTGCAACTCGCGGCCCTGGCCACCCTCGACCCCGGCGATGAGGTGCTGATTCCCGAACCGTGCTTTGTGGCCTACGCGCCGGTGGTCAGCTTCGCGGGCGGGGTGCCGGTGCCGGTGCCCACGTTCGCCGCCGAAGGCTTCGCGCCGAACCTAGCCTTGCTCGAAGCCGCCATCACGCCCCGCACCAAGGCCCTGCTGCTGGGCTACCCGAATAACCCCACTGGCGCCGTGCTGGACCTGCCCGTGGCGCTGGCGCTGGCCGCCCTGGCCGAGCGCCACGATTTGTTGGTGTATTCCGACGAGATCTACGACCGCCTGGTGTTCGACACGCCCCATATCTGCTTCGCGGCGCTGCCCGGAATGCGCGCCCGCACCCTGACGCTGGGCGGCTTCAGCAAGGACTACGCGATGACCGGCTGGCGGATCGGCTACCTCGGGGCACCGCCGGAAATCCTGGCTGCCTGCCTCAAAGCGCACCAATTCGTGATGATGTCGGCCCCCACCATCGGCCAGCACGCCGCGCTGGCCGCCCTGCGCCACGCCGAGCCGGACGTGCAGGCAATGCTCGCGTCGTACGACCAGCGCCGCCGCCTCGTGGTCCGCGCACTGGCCGAAATGGGCCTGCCCTGCCCCACCCCGCGCGGCGCGTTCTACGCGTTCCCGTCAGTAGCGCACCTCACCGACGATGCCGCCACCTTCTGCGAACAGCTCCTGCTGGAAGAGCGCGTGGCCGTGATTCCCGGCAACGGCTTCGGCCCCTCCGGCGCGGGCCACTTCCGGCTCTGCTACGCCACGGCCCTGCCGAAACTCGAAGAAGCCCTCGACCGGATGGGCCGGTTCGTGGGGCAGTGGGCGGCGGTGGGGGTTTGAGGGTGTGAGGGGTTGAGGGTGCGAAGTGCGAGGTGTAGCCAGGGGCTTCGCCCCGCAGCAACCAAGTCGCGAAGCGACGAGGGCGAGCGAGGGGGTTGTGGGTTGGGTATCTGACGGCCCCATTTTCCATCCCGAACGGCCCCATTTTCCATCCCGAACACCTAAACCCCCATACCGGACACCCAACGCCAAACGCACCCGTTCAGAACGGAACGGCGATGGGGGGTGAGGGGGTGAGGGCGCAGGCGGCGGCTTCGGCGCGTTGGACCAGCGTCAGCGTGGCCGGAATGGGTGGGCCGAGGTGAGGACGGTTAAGCGCCCAATACGTCACTGCCCCCTAATCGCGCTCCAGATACCAACGCCACGGTGGCGACCACCTGGCGCCTGCCCGATCTGGCGGCGCTGACCACCTACATCGACTTCCAGCAGGGGCCCGGCTACCTCGACCGGATGCTGAAGGGCCAGACCCGGGGGCGCGTGGTGGTGCGGTTGGAGTAACGACGGGGCGCCGCGCCGTCGGAAAACACCCCGCCAAAGCCGGCGCGCTTTTAGCGGCCCGGCCCGCTCGTACCCCTTTCTGCCACTCCCCGCCGCCGATGGCTAACTGGACCGCCGACCAAACCACCCTCGCGCTCTGGCTCTACCGCCAGATTCCGTTCAACCGCGTGGCCTCGCGCCACCCCCTGATTCAGCAGTACGCCCCGCTGATCGGGCGCAACGCCAATGCCGTCAAGATGAAGATCGGCAACCTCGGCGCCCTCGACCCCGAATTGCGCGCGCGCGGCATCGTGGGGTTGGGCAGCACGAGCAAAACCGACCAAATCATCTGGGACCGCTACGCCGCCGACTGGGAGGGCCTTGCCCTGCGCGCCCAAACCCTGCTGGCCCTCGCCCAAAAACAACCCCTCGACGCCACCGCCCTCACGCCCACCGAACAGCGCGCCCTGCCGCCCGGCCGCGAGCGCGAAGCCCTGGTGCGCCAACGCGTCGGGCAGCAGCTTTTCCGGGGCGCCGTGCTGGCCGCTTATGATGGCCGCTGCTGCATCACCGGCCTGGCCGCGCCGGAGCTGCTCACCGCCTCGCACATCGTGCCGTGGGCCGTGGCCGCCGAACACCGCCTAAACCCCGCCAACGGCCTCTGCCTGAATGCCCTCCACGACCGCGCCTTCGACCGGGGCTGGCTCACCGTGGACCCCGACGACGGCCTCCGCATTCTCGTCAGCGCCCGCGTTCGCCACCTGCCCGATGCGGCCGACCCCGCCGCCGCCCCCACCGACCTGCTGCTCCGCTACCACGGCCAGCCCATCCGCCGCCCGGACGTGTTCAGCCCCGACCCCGCCCTGCTCCGCTACCACCGCGACCACCTTTTCGACCGCCCCTGATGACGCCAATGACTGCCACCCCCGCTGAACGCGCCGCTGCCGCCCACCACGCCCTGACCGCCGCCCTCGCCGATGCCCTGACCGCCGTGCAGACCTGGTTCGCCGCCCACCCCGCCGGTACCCGCGTCGCCGACCCCCACGGCACCGAGTTGCGCTATGCCCCGGAAAGCGAACTGCGCTACCTCGACGCCGAGGGCTTCACGTTCGAATCCGGCGATGAACACCTGGACGAAAGCCACCCCTACTGGCTCCTTGATGGCGAAGACCTCCTGACCTGCCTGGATCTGCTGATGGCAGCGGATGCCGCCTGATTTTTCACCTGTCCAATGTCCTTTCCGCTCCCCCCACTGCCCCCCGCCGTTGCCCAGGCCCGCCACGCGCTGCTGACCCGCCTCGGTACCAGTAGTTTTACCGACTTCCGGGAAATCGACTTCGCCCCCCACCCGCCCCACGCGGCCAACCCAACCATCACCACCTGGATCCGGCAGCAGCACGACGAGCCACAGGATTTTTACGAACCCGACGCCCGCGCCGACAACAACTGGTTTGGCGGCTGCTGCGCCCAATTCCTCGAAGAATGCCTGCCGCCCGTGCTGCGGTGGCGCCCCGCCACCTGGGAAATCCAGTCTGGCACCCCGGCTACCCTCAGCCGGTGCCAGCAGTACGCGCACTGGTCCAGCCTGGCGCAAGCCGCCATGGACCGCCCCGCCCTGGCTCCGGCGCTCGCACCTTACACGGTCGGGCCACCCGACCTCCTGCTCCTGCGTTATCCGCATAAACCACCCGCGCCCGTGCTGCACGCCGCCCTGATGACCTACTGGAAACTACAGGGCAGCGACGTGGCCGACATCTCACCCCAGGCCCGCGCCCTCCAGCGCGAACGTCGGGGCCGCGCGCCCCATCTGGTGCTGCTGACCGGCGAACTCACCCCGTCCTACCTCGCTTCCATCGCGCTGGGCACCGGCGACCTAGACTGCACCTACCATTTCGCCCTCTATGAGCTGCAAGCCGCCGTCGCGCAAAGCGGCAACTCCGAAGCCGAAGACCTGATCGGGATTATGGTCGAAGGCAAGCGCCTCAAAGACATTTCGGACCTGCCGCTGGATTTGGCCGTGTAGCGGCGCGCGGCGCTTGGAAATAGTGGTTTCCGCCCCGCCCCCCATCCCGCTTGATGGAAACCCCTTGCTGACCCGGCTCGCCGGGTCGCAGCCGCGCCGTCTGCCCCACCCCGGAGGCGCAGTATATCTACGAGCGTCTGCACGAAGCCGCCCCCCCGGCCTAGCGCGCTACCGACGGCGGGAAGCGGCTGTTGGGAAGGGGGGGGCGCAGTTTTCGAGCACCGCACGAAACTGCGCCCCCACCTAGGGGCGCAGTTTTTGACGCACGCCGAAAGATGCGCCCCCTCCCTCTTCAAGCGCATCAACCTGACTTGTGTCCGCCTCCCCTGATCTGCTAACGGCTGTGCGGGCGCACTTCGGCTGGTCGCAGCAGATACTAGCCGAGGCCCTCGGCGTGACCCGCAGCCGCCTCGCGCCCGCCAAAGCCAGCACCCGCCTCTTGCCCCTCGCCGCCCTGCCCCGGTTGGCGCTGCTGGTGAGTTGCCTGCCCGTGGCGGTTACGCCCACTGCCCCCCCACCGGCCTTCGCACGCGGCGCTTTCTCCTCAGGGGGCAGCTCGGCTTAGTTGTTTGGGATGATAATCAGTCGCGTATTTTTCCGGTGTCGATTGGTCCGGCACGCCCTATCTTTGTTTTAGTCACTTAATATTCCACCATGCGAAACCATCTACTGAAAGGACTGCTGCTGGGGCTGGGGCTGACCGGCTTTCAGCCCGCCACCGCCCAATACCAGTGGGACTGGGTTTCGGTACCAACGGGCACTGGCTCTAGCTATGGTGCTGTTTCTACCGTTGATGCGGCCGGTAATAGCTACTTGGGCGGCGCCTACAGCGCCAATACCACGGTGCTCGACTTCGGCAATGGCATCACCTTACCGGCAATGACCAGTGCGGCCTTCGTGACTCGGTACGATGCACTCGGCCGCTGCCAGTGGGCTTCCCGGATTTCCAGCCGAGCCGGAGCCCAGTTCCCACTAATAAAAAGTATCGCCACCGACCCGACCGGCAACGTCCTCGTGAGCGGCTTGTGTACCGACTCCACCCAATTTGGTACCCAGGTGCTGCGCTTCCCCACCCGCTCCGCCCTCACCGAGCGCCAGGGATTTGTGGGCAAGCTCAACGCGGCCGGCCAGTGGCAGTGGGTCACCAGCGTCCGCAGCCGGCACAACACGGATGGGGTCGAGATTACGGCGCTCGGTACTGATGCCCAGGGCAACGTTTATGCGGCCGGCAACGCCCGGGACAGCCTCTATGCCGCCGGTTTCACGCTGCCGGTCGACTGGCGCCGCGGGGCGCTCTTCGTTGCCCGCCTCGCCCCCACCGGCCAGTGGCAGTGGGCGCGCGGTACCACGGGTTGGGCCGATCCCTCTTTCAGCCACGTCACCGACCTGAAAGTCGACGCCAACGGCGATGCCCGCCTGGTGGGTGTCATCAACCAAACCTGCGTTTTTGGCACCGATAGCCTCCACGGACGCGAGTGGGTGGGCAGCGGCGGGCCGGGGCCGGGAGTACCCCCCAGTGCGGCAGCCGACGTTTTCGTGGCCCGCATCGATGCCGCCGGCCAGTGGCGGGGCGCTTACGACCTCGGCACCGGTATGTCGGCCCGGCTGGTGCTGGGAGCCAGCGGCACGCACTACGTCGCTGGCTATTACGATGAAAGCGTCGCCGTCGCCTACGCTTCGGCGGCGGCGACCGATACCCTTCGCGGCATCGGGACCTACATCGCTCACTTCGGCCCCCAGGGCCAGCGGCTGGGGTTGCGCCATACCGATAAGGGGGGCGACGTAGAAATCGCCCCCGATGGCACGGCCTACCTGATGAGCACCAGCCGCGATAGCCTGACCTTCGGCGCCCGCATCCTACCCCCCCGGCCCGACCGCGCCTTCTACGTCGCTGGCTTGAGCCCTGCCAATCAGTGGATCGACGTCCAGGAAGTGACCAATGCCGCCGCAATCCCGGTTCCACCAGGGCAATGGCTCCCCACTTTCCCGCTCGACCTGCACTACGCTGCTGGTGCCCTGTATATCCACGGCGCACACGAGGGTACCGTGCGTTTTGGCGCCCACACGGCGACGACCACCACCCCGCAGTTTTTCCTGGCCCGCCTCAGCACCCCACTGCTCGGCTTGCCCGCTACTGCCGCCGCCGCCTCGGCCTTACACCTCTTCCCCAACCCCGCCCACGGCACCGTGCAACTCAGCACGCCCACGGGCGGCCCCGTGCAGATGTTCGATGCGGTGGGCCATACCGTCCGCACGGCGCACCTCGCCCCCGGCACCTCGGCCCTCAGCCTGCAAGGCTTGGCGCCGGGCTTCTACACGGTGCGCGCGGGGGTGGCCGTGCGGAAGCTGGTCGTGGAGTAATTTCCCCAGGACTTACGCAGGTGCGCGGGTTGCTGATGGTCCCGAAGGGACTATCTTTCGGTAGCACAGGTCATTAGCCCGATTTTGGGCGGTCCCGAAGGGAATACCAGCCGCCGCAGAGGTATTACCATACGGACCGCCCAAATTTTATTAAAAACTTTAACAAACGAAATGTAGTACCATCGGGACCATACAACACTACCGCTCATGCCC
>JANPLI010000210.1:0-22862 GCA_031426455.1 Hymenobacteraceae bacterium
CGCCGGAGCCGGCCCCGCTTCGAAGACCTGGGCGGCCTGCTGCCGAAGCTGCTGCTTCCAGGTGGTGATCTGCGCCGGGGCCAGTCCGTACTTGACGGCCAGCGCGGCCAGCGGCTCGCGCTCCTGTAGCGCGCTCAGCGCCACCTCGGCTTTGAACTGCGCCGTGAACCGGCGACGATTGCGTTTTGCACTCATAAAGTCGAACTTAGCCACCCTTAGCGACCTGTCCAACTTTTGGGGAGCACTACAGGGCTCATACCAGTGCCGTCGTCGCGTACGGTAATGGCATAAGAAGAGAGGTCGGTGGTAATGTCTTCCGGGATGGTAATCCAAACGTTGTCGGCGTCGGCGTCCCAAGCGTTGTCTACTAACTCGCGGAGTGCGTACTCAGCCGCTCGATAACCACTACCAAGTAGGTCAATTATTTCAGCACTAACTTTCAGAGAAGTTTTCATATTGTGGGCAAGGTAATCAATTTGTAGTAGTTACTGCAAAATCGACCTTGGCAACCGACTGATAACTGAGTACGCCCTGCGCGGCACACTGCTGACGGTCGAAGAACTGGAAGCCAAGCTAAGTGGCAAAGTCTGATTCGCCAGTAACGCCCCACCCCCCCCCCCAAAAACAGGCCGGCTCCCCACCCAGGAAGCCGGCCCGTTTACATCGATCCCTTTTCCTCAACCCTGCGCCGCGATCACTGCTTTGCGGGCTTCGATGATGGTCTTGAACGCCTCGGCTTTGCCGATGCGGGCGTTGGTTTGCTCCAGGGCGTCTTCGCGTTCCAGCACGGCGACGGCGCCCTGGCTGCTCTGGCGGTAGCGCAGGGTGTTGCGGGTGGCGGTGGCTACTTCCAGCTCGCGGGCGCGCTTGCGCTTACGCTCGCCGTCGTGCCCTTCGGCATTGTGGCGCAGCGTACGCAGCGGGTCGGCGTTGTGCGCCACCAGTACTGTAGTGCGGCCGGGAGCGTCACGCCGACCTGTTCAGCCAGACCGAATAGCCGGCGGCTGACCGAATTCCATTTTCCATCCATCGGCTACCTTCATCCCCTCGTTGTTTCACCCCTGATCATTCCCTCCCAATGCCCCACCACCTCACCCTCAAAATCACGCTGCGCGATACCAAGCCGCCCATCTGGCGGCGCGTTACGGTGCCGATAGATTACTCCTTCGCCGATCTGCACCAGGTCATTCAAATCGCGATGGGGTGGGAAGATTACCACCTGTGGCAGTTCTGGGACGGGGTGCGCGGGCCGCAGTCGCTGATGCTCGGCCCGATTCCGCCGGGCGAGACGGCCGCGACGTGGTTCGACCTCGACGACCAACGCGACGCCTCGACGGTGCTGATCGGCGAGCGGCTCAAGACCGTGGGGCAAAAGTGGCTGTACACCTACGATATGGGCGACAACTGGGAACACCAGTTGCTGCTGGAAGCCATCGAAGAAGTGCCCGCCGGGGCGCTGGCTCCCCCGAACTGCCTGGCCGGCAAGGGCGCCTGCCCACCCGAAGACTGCGGCGGTATTCCCGGCTTCGACGATCTGCTCGACGCTCTCCAAGCAGGTGGTAAGCTGCCCGAATGGCTCGAAGGGCACGAGGGTTTCGACCCGAAAGCGTTCGACCGGGCCGCCGTCAATGCGGAACTGGCGACGCTGCCGGTTGGCTAGCGCGCGTAACCGGCACCACCCCGCAGGGCGCCGAAGTGCTGCTGGCGCTGCCATGCATCGTGCATCTGGTCAAGGCCAACTACCCGCAGGCGCCGGACAAGATGCTCCGCGCGTTTGGCTTCCTGAAGGAGAGCAATTAGCCCCGCCGGCCAGCCCCTCAACCAACCGCCCCGCCCGGCACGGTGCCGGGCGGGGCGGTTTTGGTCGAAGCCAGGGCGCGACGGGGCCGCTCCGCGAAGCTACTTTTTCAGCAGCAGGATCCAGTTCCAGTCGGCGGGGTCGCCGACGCCGACGCTGGGGGTGTAGCGGAATAGCTTGACCGCAGCGGTGGGGTTGGCGGTGAGGTAGGCGCGCACTTTGGTGAGGCCCTGCACCGAGTTCCAGACGGGGGCGTAGTCGTAGGTGATGCTGTCGGGGTTGAAGACGTTCTCGAAGCCGCCGCCCGGCTGGGCGATGTTGAGCAGCGGCGTGTGGGTGAACTGCGCGGCTGGCGTGAGCGCCTGCGGAAACCGCATCTGGCCGCACCCCATCCAAATGATGGAGCCGTCGAAGAGGGGTTGGTTCAGCTCCTGGTAGGTCAGGCGGAGGTTGCCGAAATCGCCGGGCGGATCGTAGTCGGGGGCAACGGTAAAGGTGGGCGTCGCGGTGGGGAAGGCCAGCTCGGTGCCGCCCTCGAAGGTGTTGGTCTGGTAGTCGACCTGCAACAGCAGCACCTGATTGGCCGCCGTTGGTGGGGTCGGGGTGGGGTCGCAGTCGTGGCGGTCGTGGCCCCGGTGGTGGTCGCAGGCGGTTAAGCTCAGCGCGGCGGCCAAAAGTAGAAGCAGCGGGTTACGCATCATCGGGAACGGGGAGATTAAAGGACGAAGAAAGGGGAACGACCTGCGGGCAAGACGGCGGCCGGGCCGCCGACGTTGCCCGGCGCATTTCGCGCCGGGAGCGGTGTTCCGTCCGGGAGTCAGGTTGCGCTGCGCGTTCGGGTTCCTGAATGAACGTAACCAGGGTGCGCCAGTCTCGGGGCGCTCAGGTGGCCTGGGCGTTTCCGGCCACGGCGGACGGCGCGGAATCAGCTGGCACCGACGAGGTGCCGGGCGTCGCATCCGCTAGCCCCAGCTCCGGGTGTTGCGCTTGCATGGCCTCGTAGTACGCCAGCAGCTCCTCAAACCGTTTCTGGTACGCACCTGCGATTTCGCCATCGATCCGGGAGTGGACGAACTCTGGGTGGAACAATTGCGCGGGTAGCCGGGCCATCACGGACTGCCAGTCGCCGGGGCTTACTTCCAGCTCCAGGGAGGGGTTCAGCAGGTAGTGGCCGTGGCGGACCCGAAACCACAGCGACTGGTAATAGGCCCGACGCGGGCTGTCCGTGTGGCGGGCCAACAGCGCGTTGAGGTAACGCCGGGTTTTGCGGTGCGCGGGAATGATGGAGTCGGGGAAGGCCCGAAAAAACGTTTCCAGGTCCGTCACCTCCAGAAAAGCGGGTGGCTCGGTGGCCGGCCGCGCCCGGGCCTTTTCGCGTATCACGATCATTTGGCCGACCAGCAGGTAGTTGAGGATGAAGTACTCGGGCTGCCCGATGCGGAAGGTGAGCGTGTGGCCCAGTTGCCGCAGCTGGAGCGTTGGCGGGGCCAGTTGCCCGTAGCAGTGCGGCAGATGATCGATTCGACCGGTAGGGGAGCGGGCCAGATGCTGCATGATGTGCTGCCACGCCGTCCGGCCGAGCAGATCGGTGGCGGTACGGTCAGCACCGCCATCCGTGATCAGCCAGTTGAGCAGCCGGAGCGCGCCGTTGTGCGCTGCGGCCAGTAGCGGCGTGTACCCCTGGGTGTCGCGCACCTCGGGGCCGTAGCGGGCCACGTACGCCGCGAGGGCCGCCTGATCCTGCGTGAGGTACGGCAGGTACTTCGTTTTCATCAGATGCTGGCGGATCGGGCGGATGCGCTGCCTGGCCGGGTTGTATTTCTGCGTTCCTTCCAAAGCGCGCAGCTGGTGTAGCGTTTCCAGATCGTCGTGGGCCATCCCGTACGCGAACAGGTGGTCCTTCGCTTTGCGGTTGTAGCGATCCGGGTCGAAAGCCTGGGCCTTTAGCGCGACTAGCCCCGCGGGGGTCAAGGGCTCCCACGTGGGTTTTTGCTGTTCCAGCACCTGCTCGCGGATGGCGGCGGCCTGCTCGGTGCGGCCCTGCTGGTCGAGCTTGCGGGCTTCGCGGCGCCACTCGTCGGGGGTAGAGGTCTGGGTGGCCATTTCCACTTGTGCGTGGGGGGCGGTGAGGCCCAGCAGCGGCAGCAGCGGGTGCTGGTCGTCGCGCTCGACGACGGTGAGGCCCCGCCGGGCGCGCGTCACGGCTACGTAGAGGGCATTGACGAAGAACTTGTAGTGCTCGGCGTGGTGGTCGGTGCGGTCGGCGGGGCGGGCGTAGCGCACTTCGGCACCGTCCGGGGCCACGTCGGCGGGGGCGAGGCCGGCGGCTACGTCGCGGAAGAGCCGTTCGTACTGGCTGATGCAGTTCACCAGCACGATGTTTTCGTACTCCAGCCCCTTGGCTTCGTGGACCGAGAAGAGCAGCGGCGTGTCGAAGTACTGGCGCACGGCGGGCTTGTCTTCTTCGCGCAGCACCACCACGGCCCACTGCGTCGAGCGGCGGATGCGGGCGTTGAGCTGGCGCTGGGCGTCGGGGGTGTCGGTCAGAAACACCACTTCGCCGGGGCGCTGGGCGGCGGCTTCGACCAGAAACGTGCTTTCGCGGTCCAGCGACCCGAAGCGCAGGTTTTTGATGCGCAGCAGGCGGTTGGCCAGCGCCGCGACGGCGGGGGCGTTGCGGTAATTGGTGCGCAGCAGTTGCAAGGCCCGGCCGGCCGGCGCGCCGTCGGGTTCGTGCTGAAAGAAAAGCGCCTTCAACCCGCTCCAGGAGAAGAAGTTGGGGTGAACCACCTGGTGGGCGTCGCCGCAGAGAATGAAGTTGCCGCCGCCCTCAGCTATCGGGCCTTTTTTGAGGGTGCGCAGAATCAGCGTCAGTTGGGTATTGGTCAGATCCTGCACTTCGTCCACCACCACGAAGTCATATGTTGCTTCGGTCAGTGCCAGCCGCTCGAAGGCCACGATGTTGGGGTTGAACAGGTGCTCCGTTTTCAGCAGGTCGAGGTACTTGAGGAAGAGCGCGTACACGTCGGCGCGCTCGTCGGGCGGAAAAACCGACTGCCGCGCGCCGAGGCGCTCGTAGTCGGCCAGGGCCAGGTACGGTTTGGTGGGGTCGAAGCCTGTCAACACCCCGTGGAATTCCTCGAACAGCCGCTCCGCGTCCTTGACGCGCACGTAGGGCCGGTGCTGGCCAAACCACTGGGCAAAACGCCGGTACGGAATCTCCTGCCCTGCGGGGATGGCGATGCGCTCCACCAGTTCGCGCAGCGAGCAGAAGTCCACGACCTGGGTCTCGGCGGCGGCGTGGTGGGCGGCGTAGAGGCGGGCGGCGTTCTCGACCAGGTACGCCGAGCGCGTCACGTACAGCACGTGGGTGGGCGCGTCGGCGGTGCCAGTCAGCGTTTTGAGCTTTTCGAGGGTCAGGGCGGTCTTGCCGCTGCCCGCCGAACCGATGATGATCAGCGGTGGCGGCAGCTCGAAGATGGCCTGCTGGTCGGCGTCGAAAAACAGCGGCCGGTCCAGCAGGTGGAAGCGCAGCGGGGGCGCCAGGGCGCCTTTTGGAGCGGGCGGCACGGCCGGCACGTAGGCCAGCGGCTGCATCTCGACGGCGGGTACCTGGTTGGGATGCAGCAAGATGGGCGCGGTGGTAGGTTCGGCGGCGGCCACCCCGCGCAGGAACTTCGACTTCTCGTAGGCGTGGTTTCGGATCAGCTCCAGCAGCAGCAGGCAGGTCTGGCCGTCGTAGGAAGCAAAGCGGAACAGGAGCCGGTCGGTGTCGTTGAGGCGGGCGCGGTAGTAGGGCGTGTCCGCCATCTTCTTGACATCGGCGGCGCGGAAGTCGCCGGCCCGCAGGGCGGCGGTCACCTTGTCGAAAGCCGCTCTGAGCGGCCCGTCCGGCGTGAGTTCGTGGTACTGGTAGAGCTGCATCAGGGGGCGGAGCGAAGAACCGGGCAAAAATACCCGGCCGTGCCCGCCGTCAGCGAAAGCAATCTACCCGCCCGCTGCTATCTTGGCCCCTATGCGCGGGTGGCCCGCCCAAACGTCCGCACCCTGAAGACGTAAGCCAGCCCCAAAGAACAACCTCAACCGCGTAACTCCCCCTGCTTTTTCTGATGGCCAGCGAACGTTCCCAAACCCTCGGCGAGGAAATCGCCAATAGTATTACCCACGGTTTTGGCTTGGTAATGAGCCTGATCGCCGTGCCCTTGCTGGTTTTGATGGCCCTTCACGCCCACGATTTCTGGCGGGTGGTGGCGGCCAGTGTGTACGCCACCACGCTGGTGCTGCTGTACGCGGCTTCCACGCTCTACCACGCGCTGCCCGGCCGGCGCACCAAGGAGGTGTTCCGGCGCCTCGACCACGCGGCCATTTACTTGCTCATTGCGGGCACTTACACGCCCTTTATGCTGGGGCCGTTGCGCGGCCCCGTGGGTTGGACGATGCTGGCCCTGCTCTGGACCCTGGCCACGGCCGGGGTCGTGGTGAAGGGCACGTTCGGCGCGCACCGGTTTTCGCGGGTTTCCACGGCGGTTTATGTGCTGATGGGCTGGCTGGCGGTAGCCGTCATCAAGCCGCTGCTGGCTTCCGTGCCGGCCGGGGGGCTGTGGTGGCTGGCCGCGGGCGGCCTGTTCTACACGGGCGGGGTGGTCTTCTTCGTCTGGGAACGGCTGAAATACAGCCACACCATCTGGCACCTGTTCGTGCTGGGGGGCAGCGTCTCCCATTTCTGCGCCGTGTATTGGTACGTGCTGCCGGGGTGAGCGAGCCAGCCGCGCGAACACCCACTCGCGCCACCTTACTTTCGGGCAATGATCAAGTCCGTCCGCCTCACCAACTTCTTCGGTATCAGATTCCCCACGTCTCTACCTCTTTCACTACAAATGCCTGCTTGTCGCAGTCGTAGGAAAATTTCACATGCACCCCGTCGCTAAGGCCCATTTCAATACCCTTTCTTTGCTCTCGTCTAACCGCATAATGATTAAAGCCGATAACAATTAACCTGCCCTCCTGACTGGGAGGAAAAATCTGCCAGACCCAAAACCCTTTCTTGGCTCGCAGTCGGACTATTTTTTGATCATTTTCGTCGTAATCTTTGAAGCAAACTACCTGCACTCCATTAACCACGGTTGGTAGTTTTTCGGAAATCTTTAAGGCATCGTAGACAAAGAAGACCGTATCCAGTGGTCGCCGCCTTAGCTGATTAAAATGCTCATTCGTCTTATCGGGGTCCGTATATCCGTTCCAATCGGCGACCAACTTATGCCACCCTAAGTCAACCTGAACGGCTCGCACCAGTGCCCTGACATACATCGAAGAGTCCGCCACCACCGCCTGCCCCGAAGCGAACAGCGGCAGCAACCAACTGCATAAAACAAGTAGTATGGCGCGCATGGAGCAATTTTTCAGCAATGTACGGTCGCTAATCTGCAGAGATTTACGCGGCCAGCTGTAATGTCTCCAATGCCGGCGGAGCCTCATTCGCGCGGGGCTCCAGCTCCATGTGTACTATTGGAAGGTCTCCAGACCTGCGGCGTGCAGCTGCCGTGGCGCGTCAGGAGACTCGCGAATAGCGCACACGGGGCAGAGCCCCGCGTGAAAACCGGCCGGATAACGTAGCCCCGTCCTACTTTCGGCCTATGATCAAGTCCGTCCGCCTCACCAACTTTTTCTCCTTCCGCGACTGCGAAATCACGCTGGAGCCGGACGTGACCGTGCTAGTCGGCATCAACGGGTCGGGGAAGACCAACCTGCTGCGGGCGTTTGAGCTGCTGAAGGCGGGGATGGAGAGGAAGCTTAGGGAGAAGGTGATGGAATGGGGGAGGATAAAGTCCATCTGTTACAGAGATAGGGTTCAGCCAGAAGACGGCGCAGGAACCGTCAATCTGCAAGCAGAAATAGTACTCCCGGTGGATTATCGCACTGGCACCAATTACAAAGGCCAGCCACTAGTTTATAGAACGAAGCTAGAAGCGGACGGCCCTGGTGAATACTATGTGACTGAAGAACTAGTGGATGAGGGCAGCCAGCTTTATTACTTGATGCGGGATATAAATGGTGGGTGGACAGCTGACTACGGAGTACGTTTATCGGACTTGGATTTAGGCGGTTTTCCAAAGAAAAAGTCTGCTTACAAGGATGTACCCGACATCAAGGCCTGGGAGTTGGCACTGCCTGAACTGTCTGGTCGTTACAGACTTGGGCTATTTGGAGCTGCGGAATGGGTCTTCGTTGACACCGCCCTCTACGCCGACTTCGACACCCGCCCCCGCTCCCCGATGCGGCAATCCATCCAGGCCACCGGCCTGGATGTGCTCGACGCCGACGGCGGCAACCTCTTCCAGATTCTCAACACCATCCAGCTCAAGTCCACGGAAGCGGGCGATGCCATCGAACGCGATCTGCGTGAGGTGAACCCCACCTTCGAGCGGCTTCAGTTTCAGCCCCTCGGCCAGGGCGGGATGCTGACTTACCTGCGCGAGCTGGGCCTGAAAACGCCCATCCCCGCCGCCCACGTCTCCGACGGCACCCTGCGCTACCTCTGCCTGCTGGCCATCGCCCACAACCCCGACCGGGGGCGCCTGATCTGCCTCGATGAGCCGGAGCGCGGCCTCCACCCGGATATGCTGGCCGGCGTCGCGCGCCTGCTGCTCGATGATGGGCACGCCGCCCCGGAGGCGCCCCGGCATACGTCTTACGTGGTCGCCACGCACTCGCCGCAGCTCTTGAGCCGCTTCCCGCTGCGCTGCCTGCGCATTTTCGAGAAGGACGAAAACAACCAGACTGTCGTGCGCCAATTCACCGACGATGACACGGCGCGCTTCCGCGAATGGTACGACACCTTCGACCCCGGTTCCCTGTGGCTCAAGGGCGAACTGGGCGGCACCCGCTGGTAACCAATGGCGAAGTACGTCCTCTTCGTGGAAGGCGCCGACGCCGTGCGCGTCGGGCTGGGGCCGCTGCTGGACCAGCAGCTACGCGGCCGAAATCCGAAAATGGTGGCCTGCGGCGACCTCAACCGCACCATCAAGCGGTTTTTAGACGAGGTAAGCCAGCCGCGCTTTCCCGGCCATACGCCCCTGCTACTGATCGACCTGGATGGTCCCGCTGAAACCGCCGCCGCCGTGCTGGCGGCAAAGAAGCTGGCGCGGCACACCGCCCACACCTTTTGGATGATTCAGGAGATGGAAGCGTGGTTTCTGGCGCAGCCTGCCGCGCTGGACCGCTTCTTCAAAAAGCCCGTTTCCACCAAGCTGCCCGCCACGCGCCCGCCGCCGTGACCAAGCCCGGCGACGCGCTGACCAAAGCCACGGAAGCCGTCGGCGCCGAATCTTACCACAAAACCAAGCATCCGCCCGACCTGCTGCCCCGCCTCGACCTGTCCGCGCTCCGCCGCCAGTTCATTGAGGTGGAACGGCTGATGGTAAAGCTCAACGTTTGAGAACCACTAAAAACTACCGATGGAATCTCCAGCAGCGCGGCTACGAGCCGCCATTGAAGCAGACCGGGTGGCCGAGGCATCGGCTATTGTAGCTGAATACCCGGAAACGATCAACTTCCGAGACGATACCGGCGCCACCCCCCTGCACTGGGCTGCCCAAACACAAAGCCTCCCTTTAGTGAAGCTGCTGCTGGACGCAGGTGCTGACCCTAAATGTCGGAATGCCTTGGGCTTGGGCTTCACGCCGCTCGATGTCGCATACTGGCACGGCGAATACCGAATGGGTGCCTACACTGATGTCTGTAAACAGATCGCGGCGCTCATCAGCCAGGCGGAAGGCACCCCGTGACGTGCCAGTAGAAAGCCATCGGCCCTCCGGCGGTTCGTCGCGCGATCACCCAGCTTGCCCGCGCGCCGGCTTGCGGTCACCAGCGCCCACCGCCCGTAGCCGACCTTAATGGGCTGGTCGCCGCCAGCCCGGTCTGCCCGCCGAACGGTTGGTCGAGACCATCCCTAATCATTGCGTTCCGCTGGCAAGGCTATTCAGCGGGCGGCAGCGCCGCTTCCAGCACTTCGACTTCCCGTTCCAGCCCCGCGATGCGGGCGGTGAGCAGGGCGCGGGGGCCGGGGCCGCAGGCGTCGCGCAGGCCGTCCACGGCTTCGCCCTCGAACAGCGCCAGCCAGCCGGCTTCTCGGGCGGGGTTTTTCACCGGCCCGGCGTAGGCGCGCAGAAAGGGCAGCGCCGCCAGCCGGTTGGTGCATTGGGTGGCCTGCGCATCCAGCGCCGTGAGCTGCCGCCGTAGCCGCCAGAGTTCGTGGGCGCATTCGTGCAGGCGCCAGCGCAGGGGTTCCGGGTCCAGCGGGGGCAATGGTGGCGGCAATGGCGGCGGCGGAGCCCCGGCTGGTGGTTCGGGTTGCGTCAGATCCAGCACCTTGCCCATCGCGGCCAGCATCAGTCGGGCGTCATTCACGCCGCTGCCCGGCGGCAGGCCGCGCCGCCCGCCTTCGGCGTGGGCCAGCGAAATCCGGCTGACTCCCAGCCAGGAGGCCAGGCGCTCCTGCGTCAGGCCAAAATGGTCGCGTACAAAAGTGGACATCGCGTCGAAGGTAACACTTTTTGGCTAATGCGAAAAAGTGTTACACCTGCTGAGGTAACATAAATTCGCCACTGCGAAAAAGTGTTACATCTGCTGAGGTAACATAAATCCGCAACTGTGAAAAAGTGTTACCTACGGAACGACCTCCTGCCGTCCCTTCACGCGGCTCTCGGTCACGGGCGCCGGTTCAGCCCGGAAGCCGGGGGCCGTCGGGCGCCCCGGCGGCGAGTGCTGCCACGGCCCGCGTCAGGTCGGCCGGGGTGTCGATGCCGATGGAGGCGTGTTCCGTCACGGCGACGTGAATCGGCAGGCCGTTTTCCAGCCAGCGCAACTGTTCCAGCGATTCGGCCACCTCCAGCGGCGAGGGCGCCAGCCGGGTGAGGCGCGCCAGCGTGGCCGGGCGGTAGGCGTACAGCCCCAGGTGCTGCCAGTAAGCGTGGTGCTGGAGCCAGTCCGGCGCGGGCCGGTCGCGCTGGTAGGGGATGGGCTGCCGGCTGAAATACAGCGCCCGGCCGTGCGCGTCGGTCACGCACTTGACCACGTGCGGACTGAAGAGATTTTCCGGCGCGTCGATCCGCCGCACCAGCGTCGCGATTTCGGCCGAAGCATCGCGCGCGAAGACCGCCAGCAGCGCGTCGATCTGCGCGGGCTGCACGAACGGCTCGTCGCCCTGGATATTCACCACCACGTCGAAGGTTTCACCGGAAGCCGCCTTTAGCGTCGCGTAGGCTTCGGCCAGCCGGTCGGTGCCGGAGGGGTGGTCGGGGCGCGTCAGCACCACCTCGCCGCCGAAATCGCGCACGTGGTCGGCAATGCGGGCATCGTCGGTGGCTACCACCACCCGCGCCAGGTTGGCCTGTTGCGCCTGCCGCACCACGCGTTGAATCATCGTCAGGCCCCCCAGGTCAGCCAATGGCTTGCCGGGGAAACGGGTGGAGGCGTAGCGGGCGGGAATCAGGCCGAGGGCAGTCATTTCGCTTTTGGTTTCTGGTGGCTGATTTTTGGTTGCGAAGGGTTGCTGACGGTTTGCCAAGGGGTAACCTGCCACCTTTGCGCCGTGTCCGCTGCTGCAAATACGCTCCCCGCGCCCGAACTGCTGTTTCGGCGCACCCTGCCGGCTCCCGTCTGGAAGCTCTGGCCGGTGCCCGGCGGGGTGGTGCTGGAACTGCGCGACCAGCCCGCGCGCCGCGTCACGTTCGTGCTGCTCAATGGCCGTACCGGCGCCCCGCGCGCCGCTTTTCACGACCCCGCGGCGCCCTGGTGGCTGACGCTGGCCGGGGCCGACGAGACGTCGGTATGGCTCGACGAACTGCACCCCGACCGCCTCGGCCAGCCCGGCGCCCGGCGCGTGGTGGCCTGGCCGACAGGGGCGGTGCAGGCGCGCGGCCCCGCAGCCGACCTGCCCGCGCCGCCGGTGCCCGCGCTGGGCATTCCGACGCTGTACCGCGCCGGCGAGGCCGCGCACTTCGCCGATCTGGCGCTTTTTCTGACCCGCCGAACCGCCGCCGCGCCGGCCTCGCGCGTCGAGTACCTGGCGGCCGGGCCGTGGTTATTACTGGCTTTCGACCTGCCCGGCGTGCCGGGCGTGCCCCAGCAGGAGCTGCTGATCTGCGCCGCCGCCGACGGCCAGGTGGTCCTCCGGCAACCCCTCGGCGCGGCCGCACCGGGGCCGGAGGCGGGCGTGTTTTGTACCTTCGGGCCGTTCCTGTACGCGCTGGGGGGCGCGGGCGAGCTTTTCGCCTGGCACCTTGGCTGAACCCTACCTTCCGTAAGAATGCTGCACTCGCTGCTGCTGGCGGGGCTGCTGACCGCCGCCGCGCCCCCTGTTTCCCCCCCGGCTTTTGAGATCAGCCCGTCCCGTTGGCTCCGTTTTGCGGACGACGACTCGGTGGGCGTCACCGTCCGGGGCGGCAAGACCTTTATCAAGTATCAGATCCGGAAGGGCGATACGTTTTACTCCATCGCCCGCCAATATGGGTTGCCGATGGGGCAAGTAGTGGCCGCCAACCCCAAGGTGGAGAGTGGCTTACGCATCGGGCAGGTGGTGCTGGTGCCCCGCGCCACAGCCGTGCTGACGGCCGAGCCGCCGAAGCCGGGCGCCGCCGTGAGCAAACCCGTCGTCGCCCCAAAATCTGGAAACGATGCGGAAGCGCCCCCGGTGGGCGGGTCGGTTCCGCAAACGCACCTGGTCAAGTCGGGGGAGTCGCTGTCCACCATCGCGCGCAAATACCACACGTCGATTGCGAAGCTGCGTGAGCTGAACCACCTGAAAACCGATGCCCTGCACCTGAAGCAAAAGCTGGTGGTGGGCGTGGTGCCGGCAGGCGCTCGGGGTGCTGAGGCCAGAGCCGCTGCGCATTCCGGCCGGTCGGGTAAGCCATCGCCGGAAATTCACGCTGCCGCTACCCCGCCGCCCGTCGCCACTCCGGTTGCGGCGGATCCGCCGCCGGATACTCCGCCGGTTGGGGCCACCGAACCGCGCGCGACCACCGGGGCGGCAGCCGCCACTGACACTTCGGCCGGCACCGAAGTGGCCGAAAGCCTGCGGAAAGTCACCGAAAGCGGCACGGCCGAAGCCATCGACCAGAGCAGCGAGTCGAATAAGTACCTCGCCCTGCATCGCACGGCCCCGGTAGGGACCATTTTGCAGGTCAAAAACCCCCAGAACGGCCAGAGCGTGTACGTGCGGGTGATCGGGAAGCTGCCGCCCACGGGCGCCAACGAGAACGTCATCATCCGCCTCTCGAAACGCGCCGTGCAAAAGCTGGCGGCCGTCGATGCCCGGTTCCGGGTCGAGGTTTCTTATATGCCCTAAAGCCGGGGGCGAACGGCGAAGGTCGCTTCCCGTAGGGTGAAATTTGAGCAAACAATTGGCGGGCCTGCGTACTATTGGCAGGTATCAGGTCAAACCACGCCGTTTTGGCCCTCCTTCCCCCCAATGTCGCTGCCCGCCGCCCCGCCCGTTGCCCGTCCCGACCAGCCGGCCGGGGGCTTGGGGCTGTTCCGCATCCAGGCGCTGCTGACGCTGCTGCTCTGGGCGGCCTGGGTGCTGCTGCCGCCCGTGCCGCAGGGCAAGTGGTTGCTGCTGAGTGTCGCGATGCTGGTCGTGGGTATTCCGCACGGCGCTAATGATCTCCAGTTGCTGGCCCTGCACCGGCCGGGCTGGTCGGCCTTCCGGCGCTTCATCGTTTATGGGCTGGCAGTGGTCGCTGCAATGGCCGCGATGCTGACCTGGCCGCTGGCCGGGCTGCTGGTTTTTCTGCTGCTCACGGCGTTTCATTTTGGGCAGGGCGAGATGCTCATCGGCTCGGCTACCAGCCTGGGGTTGCGCGCCGTGGCCCTGGCTTACGGGGCCGTGCTGCTGCTGGCGCTGCTGGCGCCGCACGCGGCCGCGCTGCCCGCTTACCTGCCGGCCACCCCGGGTTTTGCCCGGCTGGTGCAGCTTTTCGCCCGCTTGCCCGCTTCGCCGCTGCCGTACGTGGGCGCGGCGGCGGCCCTGCTGACGGTGGCCGTGGCGGCGGAGCGGTTTCAGTCTGAAGGCGTCGTCCGGAAGCTGGCGGTGCTGCTGGGGCTGCTGGTGCTGTTTGCCCGCACCGATCTGGTGTTTGCCTTCAGCGTCTATTTTGGCATCTGGCACTCGCCCGATTCCATCCGGTTGTTCAGCGGGCGCCTTTATGGGGGCGGGGGCTGGCGCGCGGTGCGGCGGTTCTACGTCGCGGCGCTGCCGATTACGGGGCTGGCGCTGGGGCTGCTGGCCGGGGCAGGCTGGTTCAACGCGCGGGCCGGGCTAGCCTACCCGTTGCCGTTCGTGTTGCTGACGTTCATTTTCGCCGTCACGGTGCCGCACGTATTGGTGACGGAGCCGATCTACCGCGAGCCGGAGGCTTGAGGGGGCAGCCCGCAATCAGCCTGCATCAGACCTCCGTCTTTTGTTCGTCTATCGATTGGCTCGCCGCTTGATGCTTGCCGCTTGAAGCTCGCCGCTGGTGATTTGCGGCTCTCCGGGCCGGTACCTTTGTTCTATGCCCAAAGTTGCCGCTCGCCCTGCCAAATCAACCGCCGATTCCGCCGCCCTGCCCCTTGACCTGCTGACCCGCGCTTACCGCCTGATGCGCACGGCCGAAGCAATGGCCGACTGCTACGAACGCGAGCGCGCCACCTGCCGCTACGTGCATTCCACGAGCCGGGGCCACGAGGCCGTCCAGCTGGCCGCCGCCGCCCACCTCACACCGGCCGACTATGTGGCGCCTTACTACCGCGACGAAAGTCTGCTCCTCGGCCTCGGCCTGACGCCCTACGAGCTGATGCTCCAACTGCTGGGCAAAGCCGACGACCCGTTCAGCGGTGGGCGCTCCTACTACGGCCACCCGAATCTGCGGCGCGCGGGCTTTCCGACGATCCCGCATCAGTCGTCGGCCACGGGGATGCAGGCCATTCCGGCTACCGGAATGGCGCACGCCATCAGTTACTTGCAGGGGCAGGGGGCGCCGCTGCACACGGCTGGCGCGTATGCCGGGCCACTGCCGGGGCTGAATGTCTTTCTGCCGAAGTCGGCGGGCGCCGCGCCGCTTGCGCTCTGCTCCATCGGCGACGGCGCCGTGACCGAAGGCGAAGTGAGTGAGGCCTTTCAGATGGCCGTGCTGAAGCAATTGCCGATTCTGTACCTCGTCCAGGACAATGGCTGGGGCATTTCGGCCACCGCCGCCGAGATGCGCGCCCAGGACGCCTACGAGTTCGCGGGCGGTTTCAAAGGAATGGCCCGCGTTCGGATCGACGGCCGCGATTTCAGCCAGTGCCACGCCGGGCTGGCCGAAGCCTTTGCCCACGTGCGGGCCAGACGCGGGCCGGTGTTGGTCCACGCGGCCTGCCCGCTGCTGGGCCACCACACGAGCGGCGTCCGGCGCGAGTGGTACCGGGGCGACGACCTGGAGCGCCAGCGCCTCGACGACCCGCTGCCGCGCCTCCACAAGCAGCTTCGGGACGCGGGGCTGACGGAGAATCAGTTAGACGTCATAGCCGAAGAAGCCCGCGCCACCGTCGCCGCCGATTTCGCCCGCGCCGTGGCTGCACCCGCGCCGACGGCGGAGTCGGTCACGCTCCACGAGTTCGCACCCACGCCCGTGACCGAAGAGCGCGGCACGCGTCGGCCCGCCAACGGCGAAAAAGTGGTGATGGTGGACGCCGCCCTCCACGCCTGCGACGAAATTCTGACCCAGTTTCCGGAAGCCCTTTTCTACGGCCAGGACGTGGGCGGCGAGCTGGGCGGCGTATTCCGCGAAGCGGCCCTGCTAGCCAAAAAGCACGGCGACGCGCGCGTTTTCAACACCCCGATTCAGGAGGCGTACATCGTCGGCTCGACGGCCGGAATGAGCGCCGTGGGCGCCAAGCCCATTGTCGAAATTCAGTTTGCCGATTACATCTGGCCCGGCCTAAACCAGTTGGTCGAGGAGCTGTCGAAAAGCTGTTACCTGACGATGGGCAAGTTTCCGGTGCAGGCGCTGATTCGGGTGCCGGTGGGTGCCTACGGCGGCGGCGGCCCGTACCATTCGGGTTCCGTGGAAAGCACCCTGCTCACGATTCGCGGCATTAAGGTGGTATACCCCTCGAACGCCGCCGATATGAAAGGGCTGCTCAAAGCCGCCTTCCTCGACCCCAACCCGGTGGTGCTGCTCGAACACAAAGGGCTATATTGGAGTAAAGTGCCCGGCACCGACGATGCCAAAACCATCGAACCCGCCGCCGACTACGTGCTGCCGTTGGGGCAGGCCGCCGTGGCGTTCGAGGCTGCGCCGGAAGCCGTCGCCGAAGGCGATTCAGCCGTCGTGATCACCTACGGAATGGGCGTGTACTGGGCCACCGCCGCCTCCAAAGCCCTGAACAACCGGGTGGAAGTGCTCGACCTGCGCACCCTGAACCCCCTCGACTGGAACGCCGTGCAGGCCGCCGTCCGACGCCACAACAAGGTGCTGGTGCTCACCGAAGAGCCGCTGCTGAACTCGTTCGCCGAGAGCCTCGCCGGGCGCATCCAGCGCGCCTGCTGGGCCGACCTCGACGCGCCCGTCCACACCCTGGGCGCGCTCGACCTGCCGGCCATCGGCCTGAACGTGGTACTGGAAGCAGCCATGCTGCCGAGCGCGGAAAAAGTGAAGGCGGCGCTGGAAGCGCTGCTGGTAATGTAGGATTTTTTGTTATGAAAAAAATACGTCAACTCGCATTGGCGGCCTTGCTGGTACTGCTGACTGTACCGAGCTTCGGCCAGGTAGTAGAATGGCTCACGATGAGCCCTGCCCCGTTGTCGCTGGATGCGTCCAGCACGGCTTCGCTATTACTCACCTTCTCGGAGCCGGTGGACGCCGCCAGCTTGAGGTCGCGTGCCATTCGCGTGATGGGTAGTCTGACTGGTAGTCGTATGGGGAGTTACACGGGTGCGGGCACCACTCAGGTGAGGTTTACACCAGTTCATCCGTGGTTGCCTGGCGAGCGCATTGAAATTACCGTGACGCAGGCCCTGAGAGGCGTGAGCGGAACGGCAGCTCGACCGCGTAAGGAATATTTTGTGGTTGCCACCACGCCCGCGTCCCTCGTGTATAGTGCTCCAATCGTGTCAGCTTACAGTACCCCCGGTATTCCGCAGCATCTGGTTTGTGGTGACTTTGATGGCGATCATGCAGTCGACGTAGCGGTTACGCGACTTGGGCCCAACGGCGTGGAGATACTGCACAACATCGGTAACGGTCGCTTCAGCGCAAGACCGCTCATCGCTCTGCCGCAGAATGTAGGCCAGTTGAGTGCAGTAGATGTGGAAGGCGACGGGGATTTGGATTTACTGGTTAGTGTGCAGCAGCAATTTCCGTCGCTCCGTTTCGAACTGATTTGCTTGCGGAATGACGGCGTTGGCAACTTCAGCGCCCCCACTGGATATGGGGTAGCTACGGCCGTGCACGGCGCTCCTCACGCACTGCACACGGCTGACCTGACGATGGATGGGCTGGCCGATGCGATTCTCACGCCGCAAGCTGCCATATTCCCGCAAGACAGCATCTGGGTGTTGGCGGTTGATTCAGTCGGTACTTTTCACCGGACGCAGCGGATACCGATCCGCGCCGGGGCATCCGGACTGGAAGAAATAGGTGTGACGACGGGTGATTTCAACCGCGACGGCTTACCCGATTTGGCTACCTGTCGGACTGATCCGGCTACCGTGCGCGATGGGGCCACGCTCACCGTGTACCGCAACGACCGGCTTATACCTTTTGCTGATTCAGCGCAAACGATCTTATACGCCACGGTTGGCGGGCAGATTACTACAGCCGACCTTGACGGCGATGGTGCGCTGGAAGTGTGTGGCAGCTCAGCGATTGGCGACTTCTTCGCCCACCGGACCACCCCCGGGGGAGGTGTCAACACCTTTTACTGGCCCGTGTCGAGTTACCAAGGGCATCGACTACCCCCTGTAATCGGCGATTTCGATGGTGACCATTATCTGGAAGCTTTTCTTGACTCGGCTAATTCCAGTTATGGCGTAATGCTCCGCGGCTTCTTATTCGGGAGTCCTCAGTCTTTTAGTACGAAGGCGATACTGTTTGGGCAGCGCACTTACGCACTGGCTGCCGCTGATGTCACCGGCGATGGCCGTCTCGACCTGCTCGCAGCAGTGGACGACGCCGTGAGCGTAATTACGAACGCCGATCTACTTGGGCTAAGCACTATTGATGCGCCCGCCTCCGTGAACCAGCCCTATCCGAACCCGGTAGCTACGGGCGGGCGACTGGTGGTCCCACAAACAGCTTACGGGCAGCCCATTGAGTTGCTTGATGCGATGGGGCGACAGTGGCCTTTGCACGTATCCACAACTTCCGGGCAAGTAGTTATCACCGCCGCTCCTGGCCTTTATGTGTTGCGCTGGGGCAGACAACAGACCCGATTAGTTGTGCACTAACCGAGTCTGTTGCTCACTTACATCGTGTACTTGCGCCCTTTGTTCACTTCCTTCAGATACACCATCAGCGGTTCGAAGTAGGCCACCATGGCCTTGGCCGACAGGTCGGAGCCGGTCTTTTCGCGCAGCAGCACCCGCCAGTCAGCGGTGGCGCCGGGTTGCAGGATGCTGGTCAGGAAAGCCCCCACCTCTTTGGAGCCGAAGTAGTTGGTGGCGTGCGGGTCTTGGTGCAGAATCTGCCGGGCGATGTGGTCGTGCAGCTGAAAGAGCAGCACGTAGGATAGGGCGTAGTCGTAGTACTGCGCCGGGTCGTCGTTGATATGCGTTTTCGTGGCGGGGTCCAGAAACTGCTCGCCGCGCGAGCCTGCCCCGCCGGGCGGCACGATGCCCTGGTACTGCTGCACCAGCTCCCACCAGCGGGCGTTGAGCTTTTCGGCCGGCAGGCGCTGGCCGTAGAAATCGTGCTCCCACTCGGTCATCGTGCCCGTGGCGAAGGGGATGAACGGCACGTACTGGAGGGCTTCCTTGAGCAGCACCTGCGTCTGGTCGGTCTTCGTTTTGGCATCAATCAGCCCCAGCCCGGCCAGGAACGGCTGCTGCTGCGCGGCCAGGCCCATCATCGAGCCTACCGCCTCGTGGTACGCGCGGTTGGCGCCCTGACGCAGCAGCGGCGGCACCGCCGGGTTGGTGTAGGCGAGGTAGTAGTAGATATGCCCCAGCTCGTGGTGGGTCGTTTCGTACCACTCGGTGTTGGCTTCCACGCTCATCAGCGAGCGCACATCCTGTTGCAGGTTCATATGCCACGCCGAAGCGTGGTTATTCTTCTGGTAAAGGGCGGTTTTGGGCAGCGGGTAGAGGTCCGATTTCTCGTAGAACGACGCCGGCAGCGCCGGGAAGCCCAAGCTTTGGTAGAACCGCTCGGCCTGCTTGACCTGCCACTCGGCGCCTTTCTGCGCGAGCACCTTGTCGAGATCCAGGCCCTTGACGTCCACCAGCGCGCTCCAGTCCTGACCCCAGCGGTTGGGCAGCCAGTGGGCGGGCAATTGGTCGGGCACCTGCTTGGCGCTGTACTTTTTGGCCAGCTCGTAGCGCGCCCAAGTGTGCAGCTCGCGGTAGAGCGGGCGCAGTTCCTGGTTGAGCTGGCGCACCAGCGCGAGCATTTCCGGGCTGCTCATTCCGTAGTCGGACACCTGGTACGAGAAGTAGTCCGGGTAGCCCAGCGCGCCCACCACCTCGTTGCGCAGGCCGCGCAGGTTTAGCAACCCGGGGCGTAGGGTGGGACCGATGGCCTTCGAGGCTTCCCAGGCGGCCAGCCGCTTGGTGGGGTTGCGCTCCCGGCGCAGCTCCTCGTCGAGCTGGTTGGTGCTGACCTTTTTGCCGCCGAGGCGATACTCGTAGCCGTAAAGCTGCTCGGTCTGCTGAGTTTCGGCCTTGATGCGGCGTTTCACCACATCGGCTACGGTCTGGGGCGAGGAAGCCGCGTTGTAGAGAGCCACCTCCAACTGCTTGACCTGAAGGGGCGCCAGCGCCTCGCGGTGCGTGAGCAGTTCGCGGATACGGGTGATGACGGCGGCGCTGCCTTGAAAGGCGGCCATTGCCTCGTTGGCGCGGCGCGTGGCTACGGAATTGGTCGAGTCGCTGGCCACGATGTGCGTGTTCGAGCGCCATTCGGCTTCCGAAGAGATCGTGTACAGGCGCAGATATTCCGCCGAGTAGCCCGCCAGGAAGGTTTCGGCTTCGGCCCGCCAGTCGGGGGGCTTGGGTGCGGGCGGCGGGGGCGGGGTAAGTGCAGGCGACGCGGCGGCTACGGGAGCGGCTTGTTTGGCGGTGGGGGCGCAGGCGGCAAGTGCGGCCGCCAGGGCGAGGGGGAGAAGGCGTTTCTGCATGCACGAATGTAGCCAGGGGCTACTGTCCCGCCGCAGGCGTGGCGCGAGGCGGCACGCGAAAAAGTTAGCCCTTTACGCCTTCCCCCTTCCCCGCCTTGCCGCTTCGCGGCTCGTTGGCTGCGGGGCGGAGCCCCTGGCTACACAGTTCGCACGCCGCTTTCGCCGGCCAGCAGCGCCACATCGGCGGGGCGCCGGGCGAAGAGCCCCACCGTCATCACGCCCGCCCACTGGTTGATTTCCGCTTCCAGCGCGGCGGGGTCCGTGATCGTCAGCCCCGCCACATCCAGTATTACATTGCCGTTATCGGTCACGAACCCCTCGCGCAGGGTTGGCTGGCCGCCGAGCGCCGTCAGTTGGCGGGCTACCAGGGCGCGGGCCATCGGAATCACTTCCACGGGCAGCGGAAAGGCGCCGAGTTGCTCTACCAGCTTGGCTTCGTGCGCGATACAGACGAAAAGCCGGCTGGCGGCTGCCACGATCTTTTCGCGCGTCAGGGCGCCGCCGCCGCCTTTGATCATTGCCAGGGCGGGGGTGATTTCGTCGGCGCCGTCCACGTAAACGGCTAGTTGCTGTGTTACCTCGTTGAGGTCCAGCACCCGAATGCCGCGCGCGGTCAGGTGGCGGGCGGTGGCTTCCGACGAGGCCACGGCACCGCCCAGCGGTCGGCCAGCATCGGCCAAGGCGTCGATGAAAAAGGTGGCCGTTGAGCCGGTACCTACCCCGATGATGGTACCGGGTGTGGTGGGGACGTAGGCCAGGGCCGCCAGGGCGGCTTGTTGCTTGAAAGAGTCGGCGGAAGTCATTGGCGGGGGTGAGGGGAAGGGAAAAGCCGGAATGGTGGCCCGAAGCTAGGCTCCGCGCCCGCTGCTGTCGGCGCCGCGCCCGCCGCGCCGTTGCGCCCGGCCCGGTGGCAGGTGCGGAAAGCGCCGTCCGTTGGGTTGCTGATTCAGTCCCTCCGCCAGCAGCGCGTACAGTTCCGGGTGGTGCCGAGCGAGGCGGTCGGGGTCCTCGAAGAAGGTTTCGATAGCCACCGCAAACAGTTCGGCTTCGTTGGTGCCCGCGTAGGGGTCGAGGATGCCATTCCCCGCCTGCACGCGCGCCAGTTCCTGCTTCACGGTGACGCGCCAGGCGCCCAGGCGGGCCGGGGAGAGGCGTAGCAGGGCAGGCCCTCCGTCGATGGTACCGTCGGCGTCGTCGAGTAGGTGCGCGAATTCGTGCAGGCCGACGTTCTCGCCGTTTTGCCAGTCGCGGAAGCCGCGTTCGAGCGAGGCTTTCGACAGGCGCATATACTGGCCGCTGCCCTGAAACCGCTGGACCGACCCCAGCACCGTCCCTCGGAGCGGGGCGAACTCTTCGTCGTGCCCAGGGGCACTTTGCCAAGCATCAGGCACGATCAGTACTTCGCGCAGGCTCGGATATTCCCAGTCGGGCAAGCCCCAGATTGGAATTACGGCCGCCGCTGCCACCAGCAGGCGCGTGGCATCATCGACGGCCGTTTCGATACCCGTCAGGCGGGTGCGGGCCAGGAAAAGCTGGACGCGCTGCTCGAAACGGGTACGGTCGTCGGGCGTGGGCAGGTCGCGGTAGAAGCTCACGCGGCGGCGCAGCAACTCGCTCCATTCGGCCGGGAAAGGTTGCGCCAGGGCGCGGGCATCGCGGCGGGCAGCGCGGGTCCAATAGCGGTACAGCAGCCCGCCGAGGATCGCCAGGGTCAGGATAAAAGCGGGTAGCATCGGGTCGGCAGAAGCAAATGCGGATGAAAAGAAGCGCAAGTACGCCACGTCGGTCTGCCCGATCAAAGACCGGCAATGCCAATAAATTCCCGCTAAAGTGCCACCTTTGGTGGCGACGTTACTCTTTAGTCTAACGGAACGACGAGTAGGCACCCATTTTTATATGGCATACGAAATATCCGGCGATGGCCCCACCGGCTTACAGGCCACGCTGATGCTCGCGGCGGCGTCCGATTTATTTATGGCGCTGGACCCCTCGGGATGCATCACGTTTGCTTCGTTGGCCAGTGAAAAGATGCTGCGCTACAGCCCGGAAGAACTGGTCGGGCGGTCGGCGTTCGATCTGGTGCATCCGGATGACCTGCCGCGGCTGTTCGAGATTTTTCAACAGGTGCTGGACGTCAACGGCCCTGATCATATTCTGGTCACGTACCGTTGCCTCCGGCGCGATGGCTCCGTCTGTTGGGTGGAGGGGCACACCCGCATCGCCCGCCAGCCCGCTACTGGCTCCGTACAGGAGTTTTATCTGGTGGCCCGCGACGTTACCGCTCGCCAGGAACTGGAGCAGCAGCTTCGCGAGCAAAATGCCCTGCTCGACGCCTTGTTCACGCATTCGCCGGTGGGCATCTTCGTGCTGCGCGCCGTGCGCGATGCCGCTGCGACCGTTATCGATTTTGCGTTCGAACGCATCAATGTTCAGGCCGGTCAACTGATGGACGCGCATTATCCGCAGCCCCTGACCGGCACAACGCTGCTAACCCAATACCCGCTGATGCGTGACAGCCCGCTGCTGGTTGGCTACCAGCAGGCGCTGCTGACGGGTAAGCCATTGACAATGAGTCGCCCCTGGCCCCGTTATGAGGGTGATACCGTTTACCACGTAGTGGCCGTGCCGCTGAATACGGAGCAGCTCGCCGTTTCTTTTCTGGATATGCGGCAGCCAGTTGGGGTGCCACCGGCTGCCGACGAAGCCG
>JANPLI010000211.1:0-94956 GCA_031426455.1 Hymenobacteraceae bacterium
CCACCTCACCACCTCACCACCTCACTACCTCACCACCGTACTACCTCACCACCTTTCGTACAGCCTCAAGTACACTTGCCCGCCGCGCGCTTCGTGCAGCAGGTGCCAGCGGGTGGGGGTGCGTAGTTCGGCTAGCTGTGCGTTGGTGAAGCCGTTCATTACGTTCGATTCGAGGACGTACCGGTTTTGTTGGAGATCGACGGCGTCAAACGCGCGCTCGTCGGTGTTCAGATCGGGGAAGCGGAGCGGGTAGGCGTTGGGGTAGTCGGAGCCGACGGCGGAGAGCGGAATCCGGCGGCGGGCCAGTTCTGCCAGCATTTGCTGACGAAGGCGGAAGTAGGGCAGGTGCGCGAGGCTCGCGTCCCAGCCCTTGGCGATGCCGTCCGGATAGACCCAGAAATGGCCGCTCAACAGGCTGACGAGGCACAAGCCCAGCACCCAGCGGCGAACGGATGGCGTGGCCAGCCGCGTGACGTGGTGCGCCACCCAGAGCGCAGCCAGCAGGAAGACCGGCAGAAAGTAGCGGTGGCCAATGGGAATGGGGAACCGCGCCAGTAGTCCGGTGAGGGCAGCCAGCGGTACCAGCACCAATAGGGTCAGGCGGGTGGAGGTGGGCGTCCAGGCGTGGCGGCGCCACACCACGAAGGCTACGCTCAGGCCTGTGGCCCAAATAGCTATGCGACCCAGGTCCAGCACCCGCCAGCCGATGATGCCTAGATTGCGGACTACGCCCAGGGCGCCCAGCTCGGCGGGGCGCACGGCCCAGGGGCCGGATGGCCGGTACGCTACCCAGCCGTAATGCTGCTGAAAGGCGGCCAGCCAGCCCACGGTGGCCAGGGCCGCCAGCAGGTAGGCGGGCAGCAGTCGGCGTAGGGCGGTGCCGAGGGGTTCAGGGGCAGCGGCCGGGCGGTGGCGGTCCAGTAGCCACCAGCTCAGGGCTTCGAGGAGGCCCAGGGCCGCTACCAGAAAGGTGCCCCGCAGGTGCAGCAGCGTGAGACCCATCAGCGCCAGGGCGAGTTGCCAGCGGCGGCCGGTAAGCTGCGCGTGGAGGGCTGTCAGAAAAAGGGCGGTGAGGGCGATGTCGTGCGCTACCAGGGCGCCCTGCCCCAGCAGGGTGGGGTCGAGCAGCACGACGGCTAGTGCCAGCCCCGTGCCGGCTTCTGGCACGAAACGGCGCACCAGCGCCCACGCCTGCCAGACCAGCAGCAGCAACCACGGTAGCATCAGCCAATGGCTGACGGCCAAGGTTTTACCGAATGCATACCAGCCCGCTGCCGTCAGCCAAGCCAGGGTGCCGGGGTAGCCGACGAACAGCGCATCCGGTACCCAGAAGGTGCGCAGGCTATTCGCATAATAAAATTGGCCGTAGCGCGAGACGAGCAGGATGCCGTCCCAGAAAAAGCCGTTGTGCTGCGTCAGCCACACCAGCAGTACGGCGCCCAGGCTGGCTAGCAGGAGGGGAGTCGAGCGACGGAACCCACGGCGAGGCGGGCCAGGAGAAACAGCATTCACGTCGGCAAAGATGCGGCCCCGCGCTACCCCGCAGGTTGCCAGGCTAGCTTTTTCGCGCTGGTAAACTTTATCTGAATCCGGCTAATGCCTGTTAAAAGGGCCGTCTGGAAAAAGAACGACTTACCGCATCAGGTCCTGCTTGCGGTTAGCGTCGATGGCGAGCAGGATGAAGAGCAGAATCGTGAACGACCACAGCGACGAGCCGCCGTAAGAGAAAAACGGCAGCGGAATGCCCACCACGGGCGCCAGGCCGATGGTCATCCCGATGTTCACTACGAAATGGAAGAAGATGATCGAAGCCACGCAGTAGCCGTAGGTGCGGCCAAAAACTGATTTCTGCCGTTCGGCCAGCAGGATGATACGAAGTAATAGGCTGACGAAGAGCGTGATGAGAACCATTGCGCCCACCCAGCCCCATTCTTCGCCCACAGTGCAGAAGATGAAGTCGGTGCTTTGCTCGGGCACGAAGTCGAACTTGGTCTGGGTGCCTTCCAGAAAACCCTTGCCCCAGAAGCCGCCGGAGCCGATGGCGATCTTGCTCTGATTCAGGTTGTAGCCCATTCCGCGCGGGTCAAGTCCTTGGTCGAAGAGCACCTGAATGCGGCGGCGTTGGTAGTCTTTGAGGACGTGGTTGATGAAGAAGTCCACCGAAAACACTTCCGCAATGGCTGCTATCCACACGCCCACCGGCACGGGCCAGCGCCGCAGCAGCCGCTGGTTGAAGAAGAACGCTGCCCCCAGCACCACCGTAAACGCGCCCACGAGCCAAGGAGGCGGTATCAGCATCGTCAGCACGAAAACGGCGCCCGCGCCCACGCCCACCACCAGAATCAGCGGCGACATTCCCTCGCGGAAGTAGGCCAGCAGCAGCGCCGCGAATACCAGTGCCTGGCCGGTTTCGTCCTGAAGCTTGATGATGAGGGGCGGCAGCAACGTGAGGGCCACGAGCTTGGCGTGGTCGCGCCAGGTCTGGTTTTGCAGGTTGGTCTGACTCAGAAACTTAGCCACGGCCAGGGCGGTCACGAACTTGGCAAACTCGGCGGGTTGAAGCCGAAGCGCGCCCACTTCGAGCCACGAGCGCGACCCTTTGATGCTGGGCGCAATGGCGAGCGTGAGCAACAGCAACCCCAGCATCAGTAGGTACCCCTGGTAAGCAAGCGCCTCGTACACTTTATAGTCCACCACCAGCAGGATGATGATGATTACCAGTGCCGTGCCGATCCACCAAAGCTGCTTGCCGGAGTTGAGGGTGAAGTCGAAGATCGGCTTCACCTCGTCGGGGTTGTAAACCGCCGCGTACACGTTCAGCCAGCCCAGCGCCACCAGCGCGCCGTAAAGCAGCACGGTGGGCCAGTCGAGGTGACGGTTACGGCGGACTTGAGCCATTGGCAATGAGGAATGAGGAATGAGGAATGAGGAATGAGGACAGTGGCTGGGCCATTCTTCATTCCTCATTCTTTATTCCTCATTAAAATCAGTGGTGGTTTTTGGGCTTGAAATTCCCTGCCTTCACCCAATCTTCCCAGCGTTTGCGTTCGGGCGAGATGGAGTCGGTTAGGTATTTTTCGATCATACATCCCGCCAGCGGCGCGGCCGAGAGGGCGCCGAAGCCGGCATTTTCGACGTACACCGCGATGGCGATTTTGGGGTTGTCGCGCGGGGCGAAGGCCACGAACACGGCGTGGTCCTCGCCGTGGGGGTTTTCAGCGGTGCCGGTTTTGCCGCACACCACCACGTTGGCCGACCGGCGGAGCTTCGCGAACGAGCCGGTGCCGAAGTCCACCACGTCCTGCATACCGTCGATTACTGGCTCGAAGTATTGCTGGTTCACGGCGGTGAAGTGCTTCTCGCGGTACAGGTCCAGGGGGCGGCCGTTCTTGCCGATGGCCCGCACCAGGTGCGGCGTGTAGTAGAAACCCCGATTGGCCATAATCGCCATCAGGTTAGCCATTTGGAGTGGCGTGACGCCGGTTTCGCCCTGTCCGATGCTGAGCGAATAGATCGTCGGAAATTTCCAGCGATGGTAGCCGTACACCTTGTCGTAGAAAGTGGCGGAGGCGATCAGGCCCATTTTCTCGTGCGGCAGGTCGGTGCCGAGCTTTTGGGCCAGTCCGAAGCTCTGCACCATCGGGCGCCAGGCTTCCATTCCGCGCCGCACGTCTTCAGTAGCCGAGCCGGTGCGTCCGCGCGCCACCATACTCCGGAAGACCTGGTAAAAGTACGGGTTGCAGGAATGCTTGATGGCGATGCGCAGGTTGCGGCCCGGCTCGTGGCCGTGGGCGCACTTCACCAGGTTCTGGTTGCAGGGGTAGCCGGTTTCCGGGGTCAGCACGCCTTGCTGCATCGCCACGAGCGCCTGCACGAGCTTGAAGATCGAGCCAGGCGGATAAACGGCCATCAGCGGACGGTCGAAGAGCGGGCGCTTGGGGTCGCGTAGTAGCGCCATATAATTGGTGCCGTACTGCTTGCCCGTGAGCAGGTTGGGGTCGTAGAACGGCGCCGAGATGAATGCCAGAATCTCGCCCGTGGCGGGTTCAATCGCCACCACTGACCCCACCTTACCGGCCATCAGCGACTCGCCGTAGGCCTGGAGCTTCAGGTCGAGGGTAGTCTGGATATCCTGCCCGGCCACGGCGGCCGTGTCGAAGGCGCCGCCCTTGTACGGGCCTTTCTCGATGCCGCGCACATTCACCATCGTGAAGCGCGTCCCGCTGCGGCCCATCAGGTAGGGCTCGTATTTGGCTTCCAGACCACTGATACCCAGGTAGTCGCCGGAATGATAGCGGGCGTAGGATGAATCGGCAAGTTTCGCCGGCGAGATCTCGCCGATGTACCCCAGCGCGTGGCTCAGGCTGCGGTGTGGGTAGCCGCGCTCCGTGCGGGCGTTGATGTAGAAGCCCGGAAAGTCCATCAGCTCGTCCTGGACGGCCGCGAAATCCTGCACGCTCAGCTTCGGTAGCAGCACCGACGGCCGGACGCGCGAAAACGTCCGGGCTGCTTTTAGCCCGGCGCGCAGCTCTGGCAGGGGTAAGCGGAACAGGCGGCAGAAGCGCACCGTGTCGAGGCCCTTGACTTCGCGCGGCACCACCATCAGGTCGTAGATGGGCGTATTCTGCACCAGCAGCGCGCCGTGGCGGTCGTACACCAGCCCCCGAAACGGGTATTGCGTGGTCTTGCGAATGGCGTTGTTATCGGCGGCCAGCTTGTACCGGTCGTCGATGATCTGGAGCCAGAACAGCCGGGCCGCGAACACCACCGCGATAGCCAAAAAAATGGCCTGGACCGTGTATTTGCGGTTTTCTAAATAATTCACTTCACCGTGTACAGGAGCTTGTCGAGGTCAGAAGTCAGGCCTGACAACGATTTGATGAATTTCGGGCGTTCCACCGTGATGTAGGTGGCTTATTCATCGACCAGGATCCCGGCTTCGGTGCGCAGGGCGATGGACTGGTAATAGTCGGGCAGTTCCGGCCAGATTACGGGTGAGCGGAACGAAATAAGTGTTTTCGGTAGCGTCGTCGGGCAGCATCGCTCGCAAAGGTCGGTAGCAGGGGCAGCATGAGGCTGACCGCCGGGCGTTCGTCGCTTTGCGCTTTACCGCGCCGCCGGTTCCCAGAGCAGCAACTGGGCAATCAGCAGCGTGACTTCCGTGAACAGTGCACTGGCCAGAATCCGGGCGATGGCCCCGAAACCCAGCCCGATATGGCCGACTTCAATCCAGAAAACGGCCGTATGATGCACCAGCACGAGGGGCAGCGTGGCCAGGAGCCACCACGTCCAGCCCATCCGGTGGCCGTTCACGGTGTCCTGACTGTCGTAACCGTCGCGCGGGCGGATGATGCGCAACTGGCCCGCCCGCAGAAACGCCACCAGCACGCAAGCGGCGGCGTGAATGCCGCCGGTATCGTAGAACAGATCCAGCGTCCAGCCCAGCACAAAAGCGAGTAAAAGCTCCCAGGGACGGCCCAACTGAATCGGCAGGAAGAGCAAAAAGCCGACGTACACGAAGCAAAAGCCCGTATCGAAGAGCGCCAGGCGCCGGGCCAGCAACACTTGCGTCAGGATGAAAAGCGCAAAGCGCGCCGCCTGGAGGAGCCATTCACGGGTCAGCGTCATCGGCGGGTTGCCTCCTTTCCGGCGCCTTGGGCGGCATTGCTTTCTGCCGCCATCCCGGCGCGGCCTTCGCCGTAAGAGCTTTTGGCTTCCAGCGAATCGCGGAGCGGCTTGACTAGGCTCTCGACGACGTAGGCTGTCAGCAGCCGCGCAAAGTCGGTAGCCAGCCGGACGCGGATCGTGCGGAACCCCTTATCCGGCTCCTGCCGGACGCCGGCCACGAAGCCCAGCAGTACGCCCGGCGGAAACACGGCGTTGTAGCCGCTGGTCACGATGGTGTCGCCGGGGCGCACTTCCACGTGGCGCGGCACGAATTCCAGCGAAGCAAAGCGCGCGTTGTCGCCGGGCCACCGGATCGAGCCAATCGCATCGTTGCGGCGGATGCGCGCCGCCACCAGACTGCGCGAATGCAGCAGGCTGACCACCGTGGCGTAGCCGGCGCTCACCACTTTCACGCGGCCCACCACCCCGGCTGGCCCCACGACGCCCATTCCCGGCCGCACGCCGGCATCGGTCCCCACGTCGAGGGTCAGAAAATTGTCGGCCCGCGTAATGGAATTGTTGATGACGTGCGCCGGAATCAGGCGGTACGGCAGCGCGCCCCGGAACGGCGGGTGCAGCGAGTCGCGCCGAGCGGCCAGGCCGGGCCGCAGCACCGAGTCGAGGTCGGCGCGGGCGGCGGGCGTGGCGGGGTGCATAGCCGAATCGGCGATCGCCTGTCGGCCCCAAAGCTCGGTGCGGAGCCGGGCGTTTTCGGCTTGCAACACTTGGTTTTCTTCGCGTAGGTGCAGATATTCGGTAGCGCGGCTTTGCAGCGTCAGCAGCCGGCCAATGTAAACGTTGGCCGAGTTGAAGTACGCCGCGCGGTGGTAGGCGCTGTTCTGCACGATCAGGTACGCCGCCAAACCTTCCAGCAGCAGGAAAAGCAGCAGCGAGCGGTAGCGAAGAAGGAAAAGGAGAAGGTTGCGCAAAGCTGAATGAGGAATGAGGAATGAAGAATGAGGAATGCCGACGGCTGTGGGGCCATTCTTTATTCCTCATTCCTCATTCCTCATTAAGTCAGCAGGACGTTTCGGAACCCTACGATATTCTTTAGCGCCGCGCCGGTACCGCGCACGACGGCACGGAGCGGGTCTTCGGCGATGTGAACCGGCAGTTTTGTCTTGCGGCTCAGGCGTTTGTCCAGGCCGCGGAGCAGCGCGCCGCCGCCCGTGACGTGAATGCCGTTATCGTAGATGTCGGCCGATAGTTCCGGCGGCGATACTTCCAGCGCCTTCATCACGGCTTCTTCGATCTTGGCGACGGAATTGTCTAGGGCATCGGCGATTTCGGCGTAATGTACCCGGATCACCTTCGGAATGCCCGTCATCAGGTCGCGGCCGCGCACTTCGTAGTCTGTTGGCGGGTGTTCGAGTTCGGTGAGGGCGGCGCCGACTTCAATCTTGATTTTTTCCGCCGACCGCTCGCCGATCAGCAGGTTGTGCTGGCGGCGCATATAGTCGAGGATGTCCTGCGTGAAAACGTCGCCGGCGGTCTTGATCGACTGGTCGCAGACGATGCCCGAGAGCGCAATGACGGCAATTTCGGTGGTGCCGCCGCCGATGTCCACGATCATCGTCCCGACGGGCTGCTCCACGTCCACGCCGATGCCGATGGCGGCGGCCATTGGCTCCTGAATCATCCAGACTTCCTTGGCGCCAGCGTGTTCGGCGGAGTCGCGGACGGCGCGTTTTTCGACTTCCGTAATGCCGCTGGGAATGCAGATCACCATCCGGTGCGAGGGCGTGAAGAAGCGCGACGACGTGTCGATCATCTTGATCATCCCCCGAATCATATGTTCGGCGGCGTGGAAGTCGGCGATCACGCCGTCCTTCAGCGGCCGGATGGTCTTGATGTTGTCGTGGGTTTTTTCGTGCATCTGCATCGCCGTCCGGCCTACGGCGAGCACTTTATTGGTGGTCCGGTCGATGGCGATGATGGAGGGTTCATCGACGACGATCTTGTCGTTGTGGATGATGAGCGTATTGGCCGTGCCGAGGTCAATCGCAATGTCGGACGTCAGAAAGCTGAAGAGGCCCATTCAAAGGAAGGCACCGAAACGGGCGCCGGGCGGGAAGAGCAAGCGGGGAAGGAAGGCGGACGAGGGGTGGGCGGCGGTAGCAGCCGACAAAGGTACGGCCGGAAGCAGCGCGGTTTTCGCGGCAACCGGCAACCGACGCGGAGCCCGCTTGTCGCCGGTCGCCGGAAACCGGGCGTGAGCGCATCATTGGACGGATTTTTCCCGCAAAAACGTCCCCGTATCGGTAAAATAGAGCAGCTTGCCCGGCAGCGTTACTTCCCAGACGCAACGCCCCGCCGGGTTTTCCAGCAAAATGGTTTCGCTGATGGTCTGCCCGGTATACTTTTCGGTCAAATAAGTAATGGCCGGGCTGGGCAGCGCCGATGCCCGCTGGTAGTAGCCCCGGTCGGCGCCCCGTTCAAAGGGCAGGTAACGCCACTGCGTGGGGTCGAATCTTTGGGAAGGCAAGGGGTCGGTTGGGGGCGCGCCCGCAGCATCAGTCTTTGATTTGCCCTTCGCTTTCTCCTTGGCTTTCGCTTTGGCGGCACTTCTGGTTAAGGCTTTGGATGCCGCGTTGGCCTCGGTGGATGGCACGGCATCTTCCGATGCATTTTCTGTGGCGGGGTAGAGCCGTGCCAGAGTAGCTCGGGCTTCATCGCGCGCTTTTTTGGTGCGGAACTGCCGGATGTACGCGTCCCGGGCCGCCGCCGACGGAGGGCCACTGGTCGGCCCGAATTGCGCCTGTACCTGTCCGCTCAGGCAACTCATCAGAAGCCCCACAAATCCCAGGCGATACCAGCGACGAAAAAAACGAGTCATTTGAATGAATACGCAGCAAAAAGGCACATCAACTTCCGGCGGGCTGGCGCAACGACGCGTTTCGCCCTACCTTGCCCGTCGATGCGCACCCAGGCCTGGCTGTATTTTTTGCTATTTGAAGCGGGCAGCTACGCCCTGCTGACGCTACTGTTACGCGGCGTGGGCTACGACGATCAATGGACCCCTGACAACACCATTACCGCCAATTGGGTCAAAGCGGTGTGGTTTTTACTCGGTCACCTGCTGCTTACCCTGGCTGGCTACCTGGCCCTGAGTCAGCGCCTGCCCCAGAAATACCGCGCGCAGGCGTTGCCCTGGTTCGGCCGTTCGCTACTCGCAATGCTGGTCGAACTGGTGGTGCTGATGGGTTTCTAGTTGCTGGTTTCTGGTTGCTTGATTCCGAACAAACCAGAAACAAGCAACCAGAAACAAGCAACTCCTCAACCCATTACCTCGCGCGGGGTGTCTTCGTAGAGCTTGATGGCGCGCCGGATGATTTCCAGCGCCTCCTCGCGGCCGAGGAAGTTTTCGACTACCACCGTCTTGCCTTCCAGCTTTTTGTAGTCTTCGTAGAAACCCCGGATTTCGAGCAGCATATGCGGCGGCAGGTCCGAAAGGTCGTTGAGGTGATTGACGGACTGGTCGTTCGCCGCCACGGCGATGATCTTGTCGTCTTCTTCATTGGCGTCGATCATCTGCATCACGCCGATAACTTTGGCTTCGAGCAGGCACATCGGCGGCACATCCACCGAGCAGAGGACCATAATGTCGAGGGGGTCCTTGTCGTCGCAGTACGTACGCGGAATGAAGCCGTAAGCCGCCGGGTAATGGACGGCCGAGAACAGCACGCGGTCGAGTTTGAGCAGGCCGCTGGCCTTGTCCAGTTCGTATTTGCCGCGCGAGCCTTTTGGAATTTCGATGATGGCCTGCACGGTTTCGGGCGTGTTGTCGCCGTAATGAACGTCGTGCCAGGGGCTGAAAAGCGCCATTTTATATTAGTTGGGGAGAAGGCCGGCTAAGCGGCCGTTAAAGCAGAACGGTGATCGTCGGCGACACGGTAGGCAAACGCCACAGCCGCCGGGCAGCTACTGAATGAAGCCGCAAAGTAACCGCCGCCCTAACCAACCCGGCGCGTGGCCCGGCCGCTGGTTAAGTCAGAGGTGCGAAGTGCGAAGTGCGAGGTTAGGGAAGAATACCCGCCTGACTTCGCACCTCGCCCTTCGCACCTCATCCTATCTTCCCAACACTTCGTGCAGCGGGGTGCCGGTGGCGCCGTTGGGCTCCTGAATGCGGAGCCACTGGGCGAGGGTAGGGGCGATGTCGGTGATGCGGGCGTTGTGGGCGCTTTCGCCGGGCGTCACGCCCCAGCCCCAGAACAGCAGCGGCACGTGGGTGTCGTAGTTGCCCGCCGAGCCGTGGGTGGTGCCTTTGGTCAGCGGCCCCGCGTAGCCTTCGAGCCAGCCCGGTTCCAGCACCACCAGCACATCGCCGGAGCGCTTGGGGTAGAAGCCGTTTTCGAGGAAGCTCAGCAGGCCTTCGGTCCAGTGCGAGCGGGTGAGGTCGGTGCCGGTGATGGCGCGGCTGACGCCCGAAAAGCCTTCCATAAAGCGCGCGGCCACGTTTTCGACGGCCGTCAGCTCCAGTTTGCGCTCCGCAATCAATGGCCGGTTCAGGTACACCTGCTGGTTGTCGTAGGCTAGTACCCACTGGCCTTTGCCGTAGCGGCGGGCCATTTCGTGCTGGAGCGAGTCGCGCATCAGCACCGGCCCGATAGAGCCGGCGGGAATATGCTTGTCGGCCAAAAAGCCCGGTGCGTGCGCCGCGCCGTGGTCGGCGGTCAAAAAAACCAGGGCTTGCCCCTTGCCCACCTGTTGGTCCAGCGCGTCGAGCAGCCGGCCGAGGTCGCGGTCGAGGCGCAGGTACGTATCTTCGACTTCCACCGAATTCGGGCCGTAGAAGTGGCCCACGTAGTCGGTGGACGAAAAGCTGAGGGCCAGAAAGTCCGTCGCCGGCCCTTGCCCCAGCTTTTCCTGCCGAACGGCTTCGAGCGCAAAGTCCAGCGTCAGCGTGTTGCCGAAGGGCGTCTGCCGGATCAGGTCGTAGGACGAAGGTGGCTGCGAGGCCATTGGCACTTTCGGCAGGCCGGCGCGCTGAATGGCCGGCAGGTCGTGCGGAAAAACGGGCTTGGTTTCGCCGGCAAACAGGTTTTCCCAGGGCACGTCGTCGGCCGTCGATTCGGTGTAGTCGGCCAGTGGGCGCAGCGGCGTCCAGGGCTGACTGAGGTAGGCGCTGGCCGGGGCCTTGGCATTCCAGGCCGTGACCCAGGCGGGTAGGGCCGGGGTGTAATACGTGCTGGTGATGAAGCCGCCGATGGTGCCGTCGAACCAGTAGCAGGCCGTGGGGAAGTGCCCGGCGGGCAGAATGGCCCCCCGGTCTTTGAGGCACACGCCGATGACTTTGGCGCGCGGGTCGGCGAGGCGCAGCTCGTCGGTAATGGTGGTGGTGAGCAGATTTTTCGGCGACATCTGCCCCGCTGCGGACGTACTGCCCACGGTTTGCACAGCGGGGTCGGCGGCGACGTAGGTCGCTTTACCGGCTTCGCGCACGAACCAGTCGTTGCCCACAATCCCGTTCGCCGACGGCGCCGCGCCCGTGTACACGCTCGCGTGGCCCGGTCCGGTGTAGGTGGGTACGTAGGTAAAGTGGGTGTTAGTGTACGAAAAACCTTTGCTCATCAGGCGCTTGAAGCCGCCGTTGGGAGCGTACTTGTCCCAGTAACGGGTCAGGAAGTCGTAGCGCATCTGGTCCACTACGATGCCCACCACCAGCTTGGGCCGGGGCAGTGGCGCGGCGGGGTTGAGCGGCTTGGCCGAATGCTGGGCGAAGGCGGGCGCGGTCGTCAGCAGGAGCGGCACGGCCAGCAGGGCGGTCAACAGAAAGAGCCGATTTCGTTTCATTGCCTGCAAAGGTCGGCACGGGCTTCGTGGCCTGGCGGCGCCGGCCGGCCGTACCTTCGCGTCACTGCCGGCCACCCCCACCCAACGCATTCCGCGCCGGCCCCGAACGTATCCCAATGGAAGTCGAAATCTTCACCCTCTGCGAGTACGCGCATACGTACGACGGCAACAAGCTCACCATCGTCGGCACCTTCGATGGCATCCAGGCCCCCCAGTTTCCGGCCCAGCACGCCTCCTGCTCCATCGCGGTCAAGCTTCGCTTCGCCGAGTCGGAAGCCGGCTCCCATTCGATGGTGCTGAAAATGGTGAACGCCGCCGGCACCCCGGTTTTCCCGGAGCTGCAAGGCAATATCGAAGTCGGCCGCCCCGCGCCCGGCACCCACGCCGCCGTGGCAATGGCGATTCATATCAACCAGATTCCGTTCGAGAAGCCCGGTCGCTTCTCCTTCGAGCTGCACATCGACGGCGAATGGCGCGCGGGCCTGCCGTTGTTGGTGTCGCAGGCGCAGGTGGCGTAGTAAGCCGCTTCGTAATCAACCAAACGGCCGGTCAGCAAAATGCTGACCGGCCGTTTGGTTTTTCCGGAAAGATGGGCGGGCAGCTGCCTTAAAACTTCCGGCCCGGATAAAAAGCCACCTCGCCGAGTTCCTGTTCGATGCGCAGGAGCTGGTTGTACTTGGCCATCCGGTCGGAGCGCGACGCCGAGCCGGTTTTGATTTGGCCCGTGTTCAGGGCCACGGCCAGGTCGGCGATGGTGCTGTCCTCGGTTTCGCCGGAACGGTGGCTCATAATGCTCTTGTAGCCGTTACGGCGGCCCAGGTTCACGGCGGCGATGGTTTCGGTAAGGGTGCCGATCTGATTTACTTTGATCAGAATGGCGTTGCCGATGCCCTGGTCAATGCCCTGCTGAAGGCGCGTCACATTGGTCACGAACAGATCATCTCCCACCACCTGGCACTGCTTGCCGATGGAATCGGTGTGAAGCTTCCAGCCGGCCCAGTCGTCTTCGGCCATCCCGTCCTCGATGCTCAGGATCGGGTACTTCTTCACCCAGTCGGCCCAGTAGTCGGCCATCTGCTGCGAAGTGAGTTGGTCGCCGGTCGATTTTTTGAAGGTGTAGAGGCCGGTTTTGGCGTCGTAGAACTCCGACGTAGCGGCGTCCATCGCGATGCCGATTTCCTCGCCCGGCTTGTAGCCTGCGGCTTCGATGGCTTGCAGCACCACCTGAATGGCTTCCTCGTTGGAGCGGATGTTCGGGGCGAAACCGCCTTCGTCGCCCACGTTGGTGCTCAGACCCTTCTTTTTCAGCACGGCCTTCAGGTGATGGAACACCTCGGTGCCCCAGCGCAGGCCCTCCGAGAACGAAGGCGCCCCGACGGGCATAATCATAAACTCCTGGAAGTCGATGGAGTTGTCGGCGTGCGAGCCGCCGTTCAGAATATTCATCATCGGCACCGGCAACGTGCTGGCGCCCACGCCACCCACGTAGCGGTAGAGCGGCAGGCCCAGCTCCTGCGCCGCCGCCCGCGCTACGGCCAGGCTCACGCCCAGAATGGCGTTGGCGCCCAGGTTGGCCTTGTTGGGGGTGCCGTCGAGGTCGATCAGCAGTTGGTCGATCAGGCTCTGCTCAGTCACATCGAAGCCGATCAGTTCCTCGGCGATGATGTCGTTGACGTTGGCCACGGCCTTCGTCACGCCTTTGCCCATATACTGGCTATTGTCCTCGTCGCGCAGCTCGACGGCCTCGTGCGAGCCGGTGGAAGCACCCGACGGCACCGCGGCCCGGCCCAGCGCGCCGGATTCGGTGCGCACATCCACTTCTACGGTGGGGTTGCCGCGCGAGTCAAAAATCTGGCGGGCGATGATGTCAGTGATCATTCCAGTCATTGGAAAAAAATTAAGGGGGTTATAAAACAGGTGTTGGGTATTGGGCCTTTGGACGTTAGGGCTCTGATGTTGGGTATTGGGCCTCTGGTTTTGGGTGTTAGGGCTTTGGTGTTGGGGCTTTAAGGTTGAATCCAACACCCTATACCCAACACCCCATCCCTACCCCCGCTCCAGCAGGGCCAGGAAATCGTCGAAGAGGTAATGCGAGTCGTGCGGCCCCGGCGACGATTCCGGGTGATACTGCACCGAGAAAGCCCTGCCGTCGCGGCGGCGCAGGCCTTCGACGGTCTGGTCGTTGAGGTTCAGGTGGGTCACTTCCAGTTCGGGGTGGGCGGCTACGGCCGCCGCATCCACCACGAAGCCGTGGTTTTGCGACGTGATCTCGCAGCGTCCGGTGAGCAGGTTTTTCACGGGGTGGTTCAGGCCCCGGTGGCCGTTGGGCATTTTGTAGGTGGGCACGTCGTGGGCCAGGGCCAGCATCTGGTGGCCGAGGCAGATGCCGAAGAGCGGCTTGGCCCGCGCCACAATGCCGCGCACCGAAGCAATGGCTTCGGTGGTGGCGGCGGGGTCGCCGGGGCCGTTCGAGACGAAGTAGCCGTCCGGCGCCCAGGCTTCCATCTCGGCCAGCGGCGTATCGTACGGAAACACCCGCACCGCGCAGCCGCGCCGCGTGAGGTGACGCAGGATGTTCTGCTTCACGCCCAGGTCCAGCACCGCCACCCGGAAGCGGGGTTCGGCGCCGTCATCGGGCGGTAATTCATAGGATTCGGCCACCGACACGCGCGACGCCAGTTCCAGGCCGTCCATCGCCGGCACAGCACGCAACTGTTGCAGCAGGCGCGTTTCGTCCAGTTCTTCCGAAGAAATGATGGCATTCATCGCGCCGCGTTCGCGCACGTGGCGAACCAGCGCCCGCGTGTCCACGCCGCCGATGCCCACGATGCCGGCCTCCTCAAAATAGGCTTGCACGGAGCTTTCGGCTTCGCGGCGCGAGAAGAATTCCGAGAACTCGCGGCACACCAGGCCGGCAATCTGCACCCGGCCCGATTCCGTTTCGGCGCCCGTCACGCCGTAGTTGCCGATGTGCGGCGTGGTGGTCACCACCAGTTGGCCGCAGTACGAGGGGTCGGTGAAAACCTCCTGGTAGCCCCCCATTCCGGTGGTGAAGCAGACTTCGCCGGTGGTGGTGCCCCGGCGGCCGAGCGGCCGGCCCCGGAAGACGGTGCCATCGGCCAGTAACAGAATCGCGGAATCAGCGGGTAGCGGCGGGTGCGTCATTCTGGATGCCAAAGGTAGGGCGCGGGGGAGCGTCCTTTGGATTCCTGCAGGCCGGCCCCCCGCTTCGTTCTGACGCCAACTGCGGCGCCGGGCGGCGGGGGATGCCTAATTTTGGGCCGGGCTGCGGAGCGGCCCGTTTTTTTTGTGTCTGGCGGCGGGCTTCGCCCCGGCTCCGGGGCTGTGCAGGCCCGGCGCGGGTGGAAAGCGAAGCCGACGCCGCGTTTTGCTACTATGCGTTCGTACCGCGTTTTGAATGATCTGGTGGGCTGGCTGGTCTTTGCCACCGCCACGGCCACTTATATGCTCACCCTGCAGCCTACGGCGGCGTTCTGGGACTGCGGCGAGTTCGCGGCCTGCGCCTACAAGCTGCTGATTCCGCACCCGCCGGGGGCGCCCACCTTTTTGCTGCTGGGCCGCGTGTTCTCGCTGTTGGCGATGGGCGACGTGACGAAGGTGGGCGTCTGGATGAACGCGTTGTCGGGCCTTTCGTCGTCGTTCACGGTGCTGTTTCTGTTCTGGAGCATCACGATGATGGCCCGCAAGATGCTCGTGGGCCTGCAAGCCGAGCCGGACGGCGGCCAGAAGTGGCTGATTATGGGCGCCGGTACGGTGGGCGCGCTGGCGTTCACGTTCTCCGATTCGTTCTGGTTTTCGGCCGTCGAATCGGAAGTGTACGCGATGTCGGCCCTGTTCACGGCCTTCGTGGTGTGGGCGATGCTGAAGTGGGAGCGCGTGGCCGACGAGCCGGACTCCGACCGCTGGCTCGTGCTGATTGCCTACGCCGTGGGTCTGTCCATCGGCGTCCACTTGCTGAACCTGCTCGCCATTCCGGCGCTGGCGTTCATCTATTACTACCGCCGCTCGAAGAATATCACCCTCAAAGGCGGTATCCTGACGTTTGGGCTGGCGGCGGTCATCATCCTGGCCATTATGGTGGGCATCATTCCGGGCTTACCCACCATCGCCGGGGCGTTCGAGGTGTTCTTCATCAACTCCGTGGGCCTGCCGTTCGGTTGGGGTATCTGGATTTTTCTGGCGCTTTTCATCAGCGCCATCGTCTTCGGTTTCCGGCGCTCGTTTCGCACCGGCTCGAAGCTGCTGAACACGGCGATGCTGTGCTTCACGTTCATCCTGATCGGTTATTCGTCGTACCTGATCGTACCGATCCGCTCGTCGTACCGGCCCACGATCAATGAGAATGACCCGGAGAACGTGCTGCTCTTTGTGAGCTACCTCAAGCGCGAACAGTACGGCGACCGCCCGCTGCTCTATGGCCCGCAATTCAACGCCGAGCCGGTGGCCCAGTCCGAAGGCGCCCCTGTGTACGAGCGCGATACGAAGGCCGGCCGTTACGTGGAGGTCGATCACCGGTTGAATACCGACTACGCCGACCGCGACAAAGTGCTGCTGCCACGCATCTACTCGAACCAGGGCGGGCATTTGCAGGAGTACCAGAAGTGGGGCGTCAACATCCGCAAGGAATCGTACGTCGATCCCGAAGACCCGTCGGGCCAGCCGCGCGAGCGCTATGCCCGGCCCACGTTCGGCGAGAATATGGGCTACCTGTTCTCGTACCAGTTCGGGCAGATGTACTGGCGCTATTTCGGCTGGAACTTCATCGGCCGCGACGGCGACGTGCAGCAGTCCGGCATTATGACGCCCTTTGAAAAACGCGCCACCCCGGATATGCCCGAACGCATCACGCAGTCGATGGCGCGCAACCAGTTCTTCGCCATTCCGCTGATTCTGGGTTTGTTGGGCTTCTTTTTTCAGGTTCGGAAGGACGACAAGGATGCCCTGATCGTCTCGTTGCTTTTCCTGCTCACGGGTCTGGCCATCGTCTTCTACCTCAACGAGCCACCGATTGAGCCGCGCGAGCGCGACTACGGCTACACCGGCTCGTTCTACGCCTTCTCGATGTGGATTGGGTTTGGGGTGATTGCCGTGGCCGACCTGCTGAAACGGTTCGTCGGTAGTCTCTCGATGCGCGCCGCCCTGGCCACGACGCTCTGCCTGACGGCGCCTGCCCTGATGGCCACTCAGGGCTGGGACGACCACGACCGCTCCGGCCTCTACAACTCCGTCGATTCGGCCCGCAACCTGCTGGAATCCTGCGCCCCGAACTCGATTCTGTTCACTAACGGCGACAACGACACCTTCCCGCTCTGGTATGCCCAGGAGGTGGAAGGCATCCGGCGCGATGTGCGCGTGGCCGTGCTGAGCTATATGAACACCGACTGGTACATCAACCAGATGAAGCGCCGCGCCTACGAAAACGATCCGTGGGTGACGACGCTCGACTCGACCAACTACCGCCAGGGCACCAACGATTACCTCCAGTATTCGGCCAACCCGCGCGTGGAAGCGGGCATCGACCTGCGGCAGTTCATCGGCCTCGTCAAGCAAAACCATCCGGCGCTGGTGCTGGGCACGTCGGTGGGTAAGTCGATTCTCTCGTTTCCGACGAAGAAATTTTTCCTCGACGTGGACACCGCCGCTGTCCTGAAATCGGGCATCATTTCGCCGGAGCGCCGCGCCCAGGTGGTGCCCCGGATGGAGTGGACCCTGCGCGGCTCGATCCTGGAAAAGAAGAACCTGATCATCCTCGATATGATCCAGGCCAATAACTGGAAGCGGCCGATCTACTTCTCGACGACCGTCAACTCGGCCGATTTTATGGGGCTGATGCCATACTTCCAGCTCGAAGGGCTGGCCTACCGCCTGCTGCCTGCCAAAAACCCCAGCCTCGACCCGCGCGCCGAAGGCTATCCGGACCGCGAGTTGATGCACCGGAATATGCTCACCAAGTTCCGGTACCGGAACCTCGACAACCCGCGGATCTTCTACGACGAGAACAACCTGCGCTTCCCGGCCAATATGCGCGACAAGCTCTCGATTCTGGCCGAAACCCACCTCGCCGCCGGCGACACCGCCCGCGCCCGCGAAGTAGTGATGAAGGCCCTGGCCTGGATGCCCGACAAGTCGATTCCGTACGACTACTACTCGCCCCAGTTCATCGGCCCGCTCGTCAAGCTCGGCGAGCGCAAAAAGGCCGAGGAAATTATGGACGTGATGGCCGACCGCGCCGTGAAGTCGCTGAACTACTACGCTCTCCACGACACCCGCCAGTTGTTCGACACCGAGCGGCAGATGAGCCTGATCGTGCTGCAAAACCTGATGATCGCCGCCCAGCAGATCGGCGACCGCGCGCGGGCCGAGAAATTCCAGAACCTGTTCGGCCAGTTCTACGGCCCGATGGCGGGAGGGTAAGGGCCTGCCTTTCCGGTCCATCGCGCCCGGTCAGTAGAACCCGCAAGCGCCTCGTTCCTTTTATCGGGACGAGGCGCTTGCTTGTTTTCAGTAGCTGAACGGCGCTTGGCGGCCTTCGGCTGGCGGCACGCCCCGACCTTTGCCCCCGTGTTCTCCCTTCGCTCCGCCGCGCTCCTGTTGCTGCTGGCACTCTACTCGTGCCAGCAAACCACCACCCTCGATGCCACCGCGCCCTCGCCTGAAGCGGTGGTGGCGCCTACTATCGAGCGGCAGCTTTCGACCCTGAGCGTGCCCATCACGCTACCCCTCGCCACGCTGACCGACCGCCTCAACAAGGAGCTCACCGGCGAGCTGTACCGCGACGATAAAATTGAGGGCGACAACGTGGCCGTCGTCGTTACGAAGGCCGCGCCGCTGACCCTCAGCGCCCCCGGCGACGATAAGCTCGCCCTCCGCCTGCCGCTGCACATCCGGGCGCGCGGGCGCTGGCTGTGGGAACCCTGCAAATTCTGCCCGAAAATCGACAAGGTGGAGGAGACGGAGTTTGATCTCGTGGCGAAGTCCACTTCGGGCCTAAAGCTGGGCGAGGACTACCGGGTGTTGTCGGCCACCGACGTGGATTTTGAGTGGGGCACGCAGCGCCCGGAGCTGAAACTCGGCCCGCTCACCATCGGGCTGGCGCGCTTCGTGGAGCCGGTGATGCGGCGTCAGCTCGCCGCCATCGCCGAGCGGGTCGATGCTGAAGTGGCCGCCCGGATGAGCATTAAACCGCTGCTGCTCAAAGCCTGGACCCAGGTGCAGCAGCCAGTGCTGCTCGATGCCGCCACCCAGACGTGGCTCCTGATTTCGCCTCAGGCGTTGCGCGTTTCGCCGCTGCGGGCCGAAGACGGCCGCCTTTTTCTGCGCGTGGGCCTGTCCTCGTACCTCGAAACATTGGTAGGGCCGAAGCCGAAGGTGAGCGTCAATCGGCAGTTACCCGCTTTGGTGACCGACAACCGCCTCGCCGACGACGCCCAGGTCACGGTTTCCGGCGACGTGCCGTTTCCTGAAGCCACCCGCCTGGCGCGGGCCGAACTGGCCGGTAAAACCTTCGCCTTCAATCAAAAAGACGCCCTGACGGTGAACGACGTGGCCGTGACCGGCGCGGGTCAGAAGCTGGTGCTGATGCTCGACGTGGACGGCCGGACGCACGCGGGCTTCTTCACGAAGAAGATCGTCGGGAAGGTCTATCTCAAAGCCACACCCTACTACGACGCCGCCACCCAGACCATCCGCCTGCGTGACGCCGATTTCACCCTCGATACCCGCGACCGCCTCCTGCGCACCGCCGACTGGCTCCTGCACGGCAACCTCCGCCAGCGCCTGGAGCAGCAGGTCAGCTTTCCCGTCAAGGCTCAGCTCGATCAGGCCCGCACCCTCATTCAAAGCTTCCTCGATAAGCCCGCGCCCGGGGCCCTGCCGCCCGGCCTGCGCCTGGGCGGCAAGCTGACGGAGTTCTACCCCGGCGCGTTGTACCTGACCGATAAGTCCATCAAAGCCACGCTCGTAGCGAAGGGCGCCGTGCAGCTGCGCGTAGAGGCGCTGTGAGAAAAATGGGTAGCTTTGGAGCCAAGCCCACTTAGCCGTCGTTGCCGGAATTTAGGACGCCGTTTTATGCCCGCCACTTCACCCAAAGAAGCAACGCTTGCGTTGCTCCAGCGTTTAGCTGAAGACGCCTCTTTCGAGCAGATTCAGTACGAAATCTACGTGCTTGAGAAAATTGCCGCCGGCCTGGCTGAATCAGCCGCGGGACATTCCGTCTCGCACGAGGAAGCGGGGGCGCAACTGGCGCAATGGCTCAACAGGGCAAACGCATGAAGCCTCGAAAAGCCCGTTTAGGTAGTTTGCCAGCCGTGTGGAAAGAATTTTATCGCAGATTTCCACGGATTTTACGCAGATTATAAATCCGTGAAAATCTGTGTTAAATCTGCGTAAATCTGCGATTCGGCCTCTTTTTAGTTGCTGTTGATCAATTAATTGGGGCGCTTGGCCAGACAACTGAAAGGAGGTTTTTTCGCTAGGGCGCGAAGATAGAAAAGCTGATGGAAGTCACCTTTTCTCGTTCGTGCGTTTGCCCTGATGGCTCAACCAGCCAATGGTGGCCAGCCGTGGCTGAGGTTCGCTGGCTGCCACAGGCGCTTCGTGATCTGAGGGCTATTGGCGTTTACTTCGATACGGTAGCACCTGCCCGAAGTCGACGCGTGATCCAGCGCCTTTACGCGGTGCAAACCCAACTTGCCGCATTTCCTGAATCCGGCCGCGTCGTGCCGGAAATGGCGTTGCCCTTCGTGCGGGAAATCATCCGCGAAGGGTATCGGGTGGTGTATTCCTGCCACGGCGAGGCCGTTGAAATTCTAGCGGTGCTGGACAGCCGACAGGACCTGGAGCGCAAGCTTCGCCAGGAAGCCTAATCAAAATGCCATTTGACCGATAAGTCCATCAAAGCCACCCTCGTAGCGAAGGGCGCCGTGCAGCTGCGGGTAGAGGCGCTGTGAGTCGCTGCCAGTAAGGCACCTCATTCAGCGCCTGAGGGCGGCTGCTTAGGGGTTGCAGTAATCGCATTGGCCGGGGTCGGCGCTGGCGACGCCGTTCGGGTGCTGCGTTTCGACTTCGTGGGGGCAGCGCAGGCACGTGCTGATGTGGGCCCGCACGAGCCGCGTGGGCGCTCCGCACAGCCCGCAGGGCAGGCCGCGGATCGCGCGTGTCGGTCCGAAGCCGGGGGTGGCGCAGGTCGGGCAAAGCGTGGCCGCCCGCTGGGCCAGGGTGCGCGCCGCAGCTTCAATAACGCGCTGGCGGCTGGGGTTGAGGTGGGCGCGCATATCGGTTTCTGCCCATACCTGGTCGTGGCGGCGGCGCAGCTCCTGAAAGGCCGTTAGCAGGGCGGGCCAGGTGGTAAGGCCTTTGTGCAGGTCGGTGGGGGCGCTAGCGGCAGGCCGCAGGATCAGGCCGTGCGCCGGGAAGCCTATCTGTTCGGCAAAGGCCCGCAGCTCCGCTTCAGAGGCCACGGCCCACGCGGCGAAGTTGGTGGCGAGGCTGATTTCGCGGACGCTGATTTCGAGCGCGTTGCGCGTATCAATCAACACCAGCCACTCCTCATCGGCGGCCACGAAGCCTAGCACCGGGTGGGGGCCAAAGGAGCCTTCGGAGGCTACGGCCAGGTCCAGCCCCGTGAGGGCCAGCGCGCGGGCGCACTTTTCACGAGCGGCGGCCAGTGGGTCGAGCAGGCGCGGCACTTCACCGCTGAACGTGCCGAGGGCGTCGGTGTCGAGGGTGGCGGGCGCGGGCACCACACGCACCCCCAAGGCCGCTTCCAGAACAGGGCCAATGACGGCCTCTTTGCCGTGGCGGGTGGCCACGACCAGCGCCCGGCCAGTGAAAGGGGAGGAGGAAAGCATCAGCAGAAGGCACTGCGCAGGCCGCGCTGCCCGTAAAATGGGGTAATGAGGGCGGGGCGACGCAGGAATCCTACGGATGCGCGGCGGGGTATTTCAAGGGAAAGGAGCTGTGTGCGAACGGATATCGTAGCGAGTTCGTAGGCGGTGTATAATCGGCTCCACGTTTAGCTACGTATGCTTAAAAACGGCCTCCCCTTTTTCAAGCGGAGGCCGTTTGTTCAGGCTTTTTTCTCCTCGCGTTCCGGCCCGGTGCCCGTAGCTGGTGCGGCAACGGCCGGCGGCGCCGCAGCCTTCGGCTTTGATGCTGCGGGCTTACGCGCCGACTTTTTCTCCACTTCGGGCGCGGGCTTGAAAGTGGGCGTGATCCAGTGGTGGCCGTCGCGGGCGATGAGCGCATCGGCGTCGGACGGTCCCCAGGCGTCGGCGGCGTAGTTGGGGAAGTCCGGCGCGGGCGCCGCGTTCCAGGCGTCGATGATGGGCATCAGCACTTCCCAGGCGGCTTCCACCTGGTCGGCGCGCATAAAGAGCATCGGGTCGCCGCGCAGTGCGTCGAGCAGCAGGGTTTCGTAGGCTTCGGGCGGCTCGCCGACGTAGGCGTCGCGGTAGTCGAACTCCAGGTCCACCGGGTTGAGGTACATCTTCAGGCCTGGTTGCTTGGACTGAACCCGGAGCCGGATGGCCGATGATGGATATATGCTGAAAGTGAGTTGATTAGGGTGCGCATTTTCGGCTGCCTGCGCCGCAAACAGCCGGTGCGGCACGGGCTTGAACTGCACCGTGATGGTACTCACCTTTTCCGGCATCCGCTTGCCGGTCCGGATGTAGAACGGCACACCCTGCCAGCGCCAGTTGTCGATGAAGAGTTGAATGGCGGCGTAGGTTTCGGTGCGCGACTTATCCACCACGCGCGGTTCCTGGCGGTAGCCGATCACCGGCTGGCCCTTCATCCAGCCCGGCCCGTACTGGCCGCGCACGGCCACCTGGCTCACTTCGTCGGGCCGGAACTTGCGAATGGCGCGCAGCACGTCCACTTTGCGGCCCCGGATTTCTTCGGACTGATACGCGTTCGGCGCCTCCATACACACCATACACAGTAGCTGCAGGAGGTGATTCTGAATCATATCACGCAGTGCGCCAGCCGTTTCGTAGTAGCCCGCGCGGCCCTCGACGCCGACTTCTTCAGCTACCGTGATCTGGATGTGGTCGATGTAGTTGCGGTTCCAGATCGGCTCGAACAGGGCGTTGGCAAACCGGAAGGCCAGGATGTTCTGCACCGTCTCCTTGCCGAGGTAATGGTCGATGCGGTAGATCTGGCGCTCCTCGAACACCCGCCGCAGCAAATGATTGAGCGCCTTGGCCGACTCCAGGTCGTGGCCGAAGGGCTTTTCGACCACGATCCGCGCCCCTGGAAATTCCTTCACCAGCCCGGCCTCGTCGAGCGAATCGACGATCTTGCCGATCAGCGACGGCGAAACTGAGAGGTAAAACAGCAGGTTCGGCTGGGCCAGGCCCCAGTCCTTGCCGAGCTTTTCGATCACGCGTTTTAGCCGGCCGTAGCCTTTGGGATCGCCAAGTTCGGAGGTTAGGAACTGTAGTTTCGGACCAAATTCAGCCCATTGCGCGGGGTCGGCCTTGCCCTGGCGCGAGAATTTATCGACGCCGGTCAGCATCTTGCCCTGAAACGCGGTGTCCGACTCGGCGCCACGCCCCATTCCGATGATGGCCGTTTGGGGCGGCAGATAGCCGTCGAGGTGCAGGTTCCAGAGCGCCGGCACGAGCTTGCGCCAGGTCAGGTCACCGTTGGCGCCGAAGATGACGATGACAGTGGGTTGGACAGAGGTAGGCATTGGTAGCGAGGGGCTTTGCCCCGAAGCGAGCGAGCCGCAAAGCGGCCAGCGGATTAAGTGAAATGACCGACTGGAGATGATTCACCGCCTCGCCTCGCGGCTGGGCGGCTGCGGGGCGGAGCCCCTGGCTACACAGGCCCCGTCTTTTCGTCGCCTGGCTTTTTCTCCTGCCCCGTACCGGAGCCTTGCGCCGTCGAGACTTCGCTCCACATCGTGTGGAACGTGCCTTCAGCGTCGGTGCGCTCATAGGTGTGGGCGCCGAAGTAGTCGCGTTGCGCCTGGGTAAGGTTGGCAGGAAGCCGGGCGGTGCGGTATGAGTCGAAGTACGCCAGCGAGTTCAGCAGGGTAGGCGCCGGAATGCCAAGGGCAATAAAGGTCTGCGCCACCAGCCGCAGCTCATCCTGCCGCGCCGTCACGTGCCCGCCAATGACGGAATCAACCAGCAGATTCGGCAGCGCGGGGTTCCGCTCATAAGCATCTGTAATCTCTTCCAGCAGCGCCGCCCGAATGATGCAGCCCGCGCGCCAGGTGCGCGCCACCGTGCCCAGGTCGGTGCCGTATTTGTACTCGGTGGCGGCCACGCGCAGCAGGTCCAGGCCCTGCGCGTAAGTCACCACCAGGGCGCAATAGAGCGCCTGCGGCAAGGCCGCCAGCAGCGCGGCACGGTCGCCGGTGAAGGTGACGTTCGGGCCGGGCAGCAGCGCGGCGGCGGCGCGGCGTTCGCTGTCGCGGGCCGAAATGTCGCGCGCGGCCACGGCGGCGTCGATGGTGAAGACGGGTACTGCGAGGTCCATCGCGGCCTGGCTCGTCCACTTGCCGGTGCCTTTCGAGCGGGCGCGGTCGCGGATCACGTCCACCAGCGCGCGGGTGGGGTCGCGGTCGTCGGGCTGACGCAGCACGATGGCCGTGATCTGCACCAGAAACGACTGTAACTCCGGCGTTTGGTCCCAGGCCTCGAACAGCGCCGCGATTTCCGCGTTGGCCATTCCCAGGCCGCGCCGGAGCAGGTCGTAGGTTTCGGCCAGCAGCTGCATCACGCCGTACTCGATGCCGTTGTGGGCCATTTTCACGAAGTGCCCCGCCGAGCCGGCGCCCATATAGGCCACGCAGGGCTGGCCATCGGGCGCTTTAGCGGCCACGGCTTCCAGAATCGGCCGCAGCACCTCGTAGGCGGCGGGGTCGCCGCCGGGCATCATCGCGGGGCCGAAGCGGGCGCCCAGTTCGCCGCCGCTCACGCCCATTCCGAAAAAGCGTAAGCCTTTCTCGGCGAGGGCTTTCACGCGGCGGTCGGTATCCAGATAGTGCGAGTTGCCGCCGTCGATAATGATGTCAGCGGCTTCCAGATGCGGCAGCAGGTCGGCGATCACGGCATCCACCGCGCCCCCGGCCGGCACCAGCATCATCACCCGGCGCGGGGTTTTGAGCGAAGCGATGAACTGGGCCAGGTCGGTGGTGCCCTGCACGTTGCGGGGCTGGCCGGTCACCTTCGAGACGCCATCCGCGGCTTCGTGGTGGAGTACGTCCACTTTGTTGGCGTCTTTATCGAGGCCCGCCACCGAGAAGCCGTGGTCGGCGATATTGAGTACCAGGTTGCGGCCCATCGTGCCGAGACCGATCATTCCAAAGTCAAATGTCATAGACCGCTGATGATGCTGATTGCGCCCAGGGCGCTGATTTTTTGGGGAAGTGTGGATGCCGGAGCGCTGCTACGTTAGCTGAAACGAACCGGCTAAAGTGGCTTGTATTTGCTCCAGCGACTCGTAGCGCAGCGACTGAAGGCCCAGCGCGGGCACTAATTCGGTAAACTCGGCGCGGTCATCGATGACCAGTACCTGATCGGCGGGCGTCTGACTCAGATTCAGCGCGAGGCGGTAGAGGCGCGGATCGGGCTTGCGCATTTCGGCGTAGCACGACGACACGGCCGCGTCGAATAACGCCCCGAAACCGAAAGTCGCCAACCGGTAATCGTTCAGCTCGCGGCCTTCGTTGTTGACGGCATATACTCTTAATCCGTGGCGGGCTCTCAGGGCCTGAAAAAACGCGATGTTATCGGGCCAGGGCGCACTTTGTTGCCGAATGAAAGCCACAAAATCGGCTTCCGAAAACGAACGCGGCGCGTAGAAAACGGCGCCCCGCAGGTACTCGCTCAACGTCAGATGGCCAGTTTCGTACTGGTCGAAAATCCGTTTGTGGCGGGCATTGAAGGCATCGAAGTCCAGCCCAAACTGCGCGGCGGCCAACCGACGCGAAGCCGTATCCCAGCCGTTGGTGCCGAGGACGCCGCCAATGTCGAGAAAAAGGGTTTTGATCACGGCTGATGCTTTTGGGGGTGATTACAGCGCCGCAATTTCGGCTTCCGTCAGGCCAGTAGTTTGCGCAACGAGCGCCAGGGTAATACCGCCAGCTTTGAGGTTATGGGCTACCTGTTGAATATTTTCCTGTCGGCCTTCCTGAAGCCCTTCTTCCCGGCTCAGGGCAAACGCACGAAGGTATTCAGGAGAACAGGTGGAGTCGTTGGTTGGGGAAGGCATCGGTGTCGTCACGCCCTTTTTCGGGTTGTTGGGACGCGGATGAACGCGGATTTAGGCGGATTAGCTAGTCCGTATCTTTTAATCCGCGTTCCTCCGCGTCCTTTTTGTCGCCATTCTGGACTTCCGGAAACGTTTATGCGGCTGCGACTGCTCAGAGGAGCTTCGTGCGTTTGCCCTGTTCCCCGCTCGTCTCAGTTGCGAATCTGGTCGTGTGGCGGTAGCAGGGCGTTCAGAAAATCGAGTAGAACCGGCTTGTTAGCCTCTTCGCCGAAGATTTTCTTGAAGCCAAAATCCGTGAACGGGTTGACGTAACGGGGCATCATCGCGCGGAAGAAAAAGAAGGGACAGCGTTTTCCCTGCCAGCCGACACCAAGCGACTGGCAGGGGCGAAGGCGCCATCCCTACGCTGCCAGCTTGGTCGCCAGGGCGGCGTAGAGCTTCTTGAAGGGTTGCACGAACTTGTCGATGCCCTCGGTTTCGAGGTCGGTCGTGATCTTGTGCAGATCGATGCCGAGGGCGGCCAGGGCGTCGAGCTTACGTTGAGCATCGGCCAGACCTTCGGTCAGGCGGGCGGCGGGCTGGCCGTGGTCGCGGTAAGCAATCAGCGTTTCGAGCGGAATCGTGTTCACCGTGTCCGGGCCGATCAGCGCCTCCACGTACTTCACGTCCGAGTACGCTTTGTTCTTCGTGCCGGTGCTGGCCCACAGCAGGCGCTGCTTCTGAGCACCTTGGGCTTCCAGCTTTTTGAAGCGTTCCGACGAAAAGACTTCCTGCCAGATCACGTAAGCCTGCTGCGCCGAGGCGATGGCAATCTCGCCGACCAGCGCCTGCGCCTGCGCGGCTTTCTCGCCGCCTTCGGCAATGATTTTTTCCAGCAACGGGTCCACTGCCAGATCAATCCGGCTCAGGAAAAAGCTCGCTACGGACGAGATATGCCCGATTTTATGGCCCGCCGCCAGGTGCGCTTCCAGGCCGCTGAGGTAGGCGTCGGTCACGGCGCGGTAGCGGTCGAGGCTGAAAAGCAACGTCACGTTGATGTTGATACCTTCGCTCAGGGCCGTCTGGATGGCTTTCAGGCCCGGCTCGGTGCCCGGAATCTTGACGTACACATTCGGCTGGTCGAGCTGCTTCCAAAGCTGGCGCGCCTCCGTGATGGTGGCGTCGGCGTCGAGGGCCGAGTGCGGTGACACTTCGAGGCTCACGAAGCCGTCGCGGCCGTGCGTCTGGTCGTAGATCGGGCGCAGGAGCTTGGCCGCATCGAGGATATCCTTCGTGACGAGCGCCAGGTAGGCATCGTCCACGGACTTGCCGGCGTGCGCTTTCAGGTCGGCCTCGTAGAAGTCGCCTTCCAGAATCGACTTCTCGAAAATGGCGGGGTTAGAAGTCACGCTCGTCACGGCGTCTTCCGTAATCATCCGTTGCAGGTCGCCGGACTGGAGCAGGTTGCGGCCAAGCAGATCAAGCGAAATGCTCTGGCCAAAGGTGGTGAGTTGTTGGAGGGGATTCATTTTGGGTGTGCTAATGCGGAAATGGGTTGATGGGCTAATTCGGAGTTCAGACGGGTGCGGTGTGTTGGCGAAGCCATTCGGTGATTCCCTCGTGTCGCAGCTCACCGCTGGCTACAGCAACGACCATTTGATGGCGTGAATCGTTGTCGGTTTCAGGCGTCAACTGGTAGCCCATTTCTTCCAGCAAGTAGAGCGCAAGGACTAATGCAATGCGCTTATTACCGTCGACAAAAGGGTGATTGACTGCCAGTGACTCAAGTAGCGCCGCTGCTTTAGCGAATGGTGTAGGGTAAGCCTCTGTGTTCACCGAAACCTGCCTCAGGTCGAGCCAGCGCCGCTTCGAGGGCACCGCGGTCTCGTAGGCCGGTGGCGCCTCCGTAACGGGCGATTTGCAGCGCGTGCGTACTGATAGCGTGGGCGACAGAAATCATTGGGCAAGGCGGCGGAGCACCTCGTCGTTGTCACGCATAATGCGGCCAACGCGGGCCCAATCGAAGTCGGCTTCACCGCCGGTTTCTTGGGTAGCGCGATACATTTCTCGGAGAAAATCTAACACGCTGCTCAGTTGAGTGGGCGGAATTTTGGCGATCAGCTCTTGAATCTCAGTTTGTTGGTCGGTTGCGCTCATTGTCGTGTCGTTTTTGATTCGGTAAAGCCTCCTAACCCAGCACCTTCCGCGCCTGTTCAACGACGTTTTCGGCCGTGAAGCCGAAGTGCTTCAGTACTTCCTCGCCGGGGGCTGAGGCGCCGAAGCCTTCCATACAGATCACGGCGCCGCCGAAGCCGGTGTAGCGGTCCCAGCCCAAACGGGCGCCCGCTTCGATGCCGACGCGGGCCGTGATGGCGCGCGGCAGCACGGCTTCCTTGTAAGCCGCGTCCTGCTCTTCGAAGCGCTCCCAGCAGGGCATTGACACCACACGCGTCGGGGTGCCCGCCGCTTGGAGCTGCTCGCGGGCTTGCAGCGCAATGCCGACTTCCGAGCCGGTGGCCAGCAGCAGCACCTGCGGCGCGCCGCCGTCGGCCTCCTGCAAAATGTAGGCACCGCGCGGCACGCCCTCGTCGGCCTTCGTGGTGACAGTGTTCTGATCCAGAATAATGGTCTTCTGGCGGCTCAGAATCAGTGAAGTCGGCAGCTTTTGCCGCTCGATGGCCACGGCCCAGGCGGCGCGCGTCTCGTGCGGGTCGGCGGGCCGGATGGCGTAGTGCTGCGGAATGGCGCGTAGGCCGGCTAACTGTTCGATGGGCTGGTGCGTGGGGCCGTCTTCGCCGAGGCCGACCGAGTCGTGTGTGAACACGAAAATGACCTGCACGCCGCTCAACGCCGCCAGTCGGACGGCGGGCTTCATATAGTCAGAAAAGCACATAAAAGTGCCGCCGAACGGAATCAGCCCGCCGTTGAGCGAGATGCCGTTCAGCGCCGCGCCCATCGCGTGCTCGCGGATGCCGAAGTGCAGGATGCGCCCGGCGTAGTTATCAGGGCCGAACGAGCCACCGTCTTTGATATCGGTGTTGTTGGACGGCGCCAGGTCGGCGGAGCCGCCGATGAGCTGCGGCAGCACTTTCGCCAGGGCGTTGATCACCTCGCCGGAGGCCGCGCGGGTGGCCATCGGCTTGGCGCCTTCGAACGTGGGCAGCGCGTTTTTCCAGTCGGCTGGCAACTCGCCGCTCATCGTGCGGCGCCACGCGGTGCCTTGCTCTGGGTGGGCGGCTTCGTAGTTGTCCACCAGCGTGTTCCAGTCTTTTTCGCGCTTGGCACCGGTTGCCACGGCCGTGCGGAAGTGGGCGAGGGCTTCGTCAGGAATCAGAAACTGCGCATCTTCGGGCCAGCCCAGATTTTTCTTGGTGGCCTTCACGGCGTCGGCGCCCGGCGCGTCGGAGTGGGCCTTGCGGGTGCCGGCGGCGGGCATTCCGAAGCCGATCACGGTGCGCACGGCAATCAGCGAGGGGCGGCCGGTTTCGGCCTGCGCGGCCCGGATGGCGGCGTCAATCGCTTCGGTATCATTGCCGTCGGCCACGCGCTGGGTGTGCCAGCCGTAGGCGTCGAACCGTTTGAGCACATCCTCGCGGAAGGCCAGGCTCGTGTCGCCTTCGATGGTGATGTGGTTGTCGTCGTAGAGGTAAATCAGGTTGCCCAGGGCCAGCGTGCCGGCCAGCGACGCGGCTTCGCAGGCCACACCTTCCATCAGGTCGCCGTCAGAGCAGATGCAGTACACGTAGTGGTCGATCAGCGGGAAGCCGTCGGCGTTGAAGCGGGCGCCCAGGTGCGCGCCGCCCATCCCGAAGCCCACGCCGTTGGCAAAACCCTGCCCCAGCGGGCCGGTGGTCAGCTCGACGCCCGGCGTGAGGTGGTACTCCGGGTGGCCGGCGGTTCGGGACCCCATCTGGCGGAAATTCTTCAGTTCCTCCAGCGGCAGGTCGTAGCCGGTCAGGTGGAGCAGCGAGTAGATCAGCATCGAGCCGTGGCCGGCCGAGAGCAGGAAGCGGTCGCGGTTCGCCCACTTCGGGTTGTGGGGGTTGTGGCGCAGGTGGCGCGTCCAGAGGACGTAGGCGGCGGGCGCCATCCCCAGGGGCAGGCCGGGGTGGCCGGATTCGGCTTTTTGCACCGCATCAAGCGACAGGGTGCGGATCGTGTTGATGCAAAGCTGGTCGAGCTGGTCTTGCGGGAGGGCCATCAGGGGAAGGGGCAATACGTGAAAACGATGTTGGCGGGGCGAAGGTAGGCGGCGGCGGCGAAGCTAGGAAGTGTCGGCCGTCAGAAGGCGTGTACGGGCGCAACGCCGGATAAGCCAACCGAAGTCGAGCCGCCGCCTACCTTCGCCGCCTTCTGCGCTGATAATCTTTTGACTTGCTTCTGTACGGATGCAACAGGTTTTAATTCTGGGCGGCACCACCTTCGACCATATCGTGTCGCTGCCCGTGCTGCCGCCGCCGGTGCCGCAAACCATTCATCAGGCGCCGCTGCACGAGGGCACCGGCTCGACGGGCGCCGGCAAAGCCCTCGCCCTGACGAAGCTTGGCGTGCCCAACACGCTGGTTTCTGCCGTCGGCGATGACGCCTACGGGCATCATATCATCAACGACTTAGCCGCGCAGGGCATTGACCTGCGCTACCGCTTCGACCCGGCCGGTACCGAGCGCCATATCAACCTGATGGATGCGCAGGGGGGGCGAATCTCGCTTTTCGTCACGCAGTCATCGGAAGAAATCGCTTTCGAGGAAGCCGCGCTGATGGGGCTGATCCAGGCTGCTGACTTCATCGTGCTCAATATCATTCCGTATTGCCGCCCCCTGATTCCGCTGCTGGCCGGTTACGAAGGGCCCATTTGGACGGACCTGCACGACTACGACGGCATCAACCCCTATCATCAGCCCTTTATCAACGCGGCGCAGTTCATCCATCTTTCTTCTGACAACCTGCCCGACTACCGCACGACGATGGAACGCCTGCGTAGTGCCGGCAAGGAGCTGATTATCTGCACCCACGGCCGCGCCGGCGCTACGCTGCTAACGGCCGCCGGCGAGTGGCTGGAGCAGCCCGCTTTTCCGGTAGCACAAGTGGTGGATGCCAACGGCGCCGGCGATTCTTTTTTCGCGGGTTTTTTATACGGCTGGCTGCGCCAGGAGCCGCTAGCCACGTGCCTGCACTACGGCGCCGTGTGCGGGGCTGCCTGCGTAACGACGCGCGGCCTGGTGGCGGACGGGCTGAGTCCGGCGCTGCTGCGGGCGTGATTATGCCGGCTCACGCCCTCCGCCGAAATGCCCAGTGCTGCTCGTGGATGGGCGCCGTGCGCAGGGCCTCGGCCAGGGCGGCATCGACGGGGAAGGTGAGCTGGGAAAGCGGGCTGACTTCGACGCCTACCGTGAACGCTGCCCCGGCAAACGGCCAGGGTTCGACCATCACCGGAACCGGCGCATCGGGGTCAGCGGTCAGGGCGCCGCCCGCGCCCGTGCCGGGCCGTCGGACGTAGTATGTCTGCCCATCCGGTCCGCGCCCGATTTCGAGGCGGCGCTCGTCGTCGGGCAGTTGCTGCATACAGAGAATGAGCGAGAGGCGGTCGGCCCACTGCATCAGGTCGTAGGCGGCTTGTGCTTCTTTTTTGCTCAGCTTCAAGCCCTTGCGGCAGGCCTCCTGGGTGGCGCGCTGCTCGTCGAGAAAGGCATCGGTTTGGGTGTCCTGGCCGCGCAGGGCCTCGTACAGGTTCGAGAGATGGAGCGACATCAGCAGCCACCGCCAGCGCCCCTGGTAACGCGCCTGTTCAGCCACCCGGGTGGCTTGTTCGAGCGAAAACGGCAGCAGCGTAAAGGGTGCCGGGGCACCGGCTTCGGTTAGCCCGCGGGGGCCGGCCCAGGCATCCTGGCCATCGTCGTGCTGGGCAATGGCGGCCAGCGTGCCGAGCCAGCGCTCCGGCACGGGCCGGTGCGCGGGGTGCCAGTGCGCGGCCAGCTCAGCGGCCAGCAGCGCGTGCGCCTGCTGGTAGATGCACGACCAGCCGGCGGCGGTGAAGGAGACGATCATTCAGGAGGGTGGGAGAGGGGGAGAGGGTGCTACGTGAGAAGTGCGGGCGTGTTCGCGGCAAGCCCTCCCACCCTCAAACCCTCCCACCTTCAAACCTTCAAATCCTCAAACCCTCTCACCCTACCAGACTGGGCAAGTGGGCCAGCATATCGGTCGTCATCGCGGCCAGGTCGTACTGCGGCTGCCAACCCCAATCTTGTCGGGCAACGGCATCATCGATGGAGCGGGGCCAGGATTCAGCGATGGCCTGGCGCGTGGGGTCGGGCGCGTAGCTGATCTGAAAACCAGGGCGGTGGTGCTGAATTTCGGCGGCAATTTCCTCGGGCGCAAAGCTCATCCCGGCGAGGTTGTACGACGAGCGGACGCTGATGCGCGCGGCCGGTGCGTGCATCACTTCCAGGGTGGCGCGGATGGCGTCGGGCATATAGAGCATCGGTAGCGTGGTGCCCTGCTCCAGAAAGCAGCTGAACGGCTCGTCGGCCACGGCCTTGTGGTAGATATCGACGGCATAGTCGGTGGTGCCGCCGCCGGGCAGGGTTTTGTAGCCGATCAGGCCGGGGTAGCGGAGCGAGCGCACGTCGAGGCCCCACTTATGAAAATAGTAGTCGCACCAACGCTCGCCGGCCAGCTTCGAGAAGCCGTACACCGTGTTGGGGTCCATCACGGTGGTTTGGGGAGTATGGTCGCGCGGCGTGTTGGGGCCGAAGACGGCGATACTGCTCGGCCAGTACACCCGCTTCACCTTGAACTCGCGGGCGGCTTCCAGTACGTTCAGCAGGCCATTGATATTGAGATCCCAGGCCAGATGCGGCTTGGCTTCGCCGACTGCCGACAGAATCGCGGCCAGGTGATAGACCTGCGAAAACCGGTACTGCTGCATCACCCGCGCGATGTCGTCGCGGTCGAGCACGTCGAGGCGTTCGAAGGGGCCGTCCTGCACCAGATCGAGTTGGCGGGGGATGCGCACGTCGGCGGCCACCACGTGGGCCGCGCCGTATTGTTCACGCAGCGCCTGCGTCAGTTCGTAGCCCAACTGGCCGCTGGCGCCAATGACGAGGACCGTTTCGGGGCGGGTACTGGTGGGGCCGGGAGCAAGAGAAGTCATTGGAAGTAAAAACGGGCGGGTTGATTGGGAAAGGACAGGGAGAAGGCGCCGGTCGGGCCTCAAACAAAAGTACGGCATCGTATACGCCCTCCGCCGGGGCCGTAGTTTTACGGCCGTATGACCTTCGATGATTTCCTGCGCCGCCGCCGCCTCGACGTGGCCGCTTTCCGCGCCGCCGAACCGGCCCGGGCCGCTCAGTGGGAGGCGCTGTACGCGGCGCTGCACCCGGAGGCGTTTCTGACGCAGGTCAAGATGGTCATCAACGACGTGCGCCGCCGTTATCACCTGGCGGAAGCTCCCGCACCGGCTCCAGCGGCACCGGCTACGACCGGCGAGGGCGCCGCTCCTCGCCCCGCGGGCCTGCGCCCCGACCGCCGCGCCCGGCCCATCGGCCCGGTGACGGACATTTCGATTCTACCAGTGGAAGCGGACGAACCGACGGCGGAGCTGCCCGTCGTGGCCGGACCGTTTTTACCGGGTGGAGCAGAAACGTCATCGGCAGAAAGCGCGTCGGCGGAAACGCCGCCCGCGCGTCCGGCCCGGCCACGTGCCGTAATCCGGAAGCCCGCCGTCGCGCTCGATACAGCGCCCGACACAGCGCCGCCGCTGGAACCAGTAGTTCCCACGCCCTTGGCTGCCGCGCCGGAAGCTCCTGCTGAAACGCCACCTACCGAAACGCCGCCCGCGCGCCTGGCCCGGCCGCGCGCCGTGATTCGGCGCCCGCCTGCCGCACCACCAGCCCCGCCCGCCGCGGAATAAAGGCCGGGACCTGACCAGCAGCCGGCAAGTAGCGGGCGGGGAAATCGGCTTTTTGCCGGCGATGGAAATCCGGGGTTGGGGCAGGAAGGCGCGGGTTTCAGGCAGTAAGGCGCGGGTTTCAGGAGGTCCGAGGCGTAGCGTTGCCGCTGCCCGGCGGCGAATGTTACGCCAATGTTATCCAGGTTTAACCAAAGCATAACTGCCCGCAATAGGCGTGCAGCAGCTGGCACTGGTAAGTTTGCATCGCCATTCAAGTGCCCACCCCAAATGGGGCGGTGCGCGGGGGGTGTTCAGTTGTACCATTGGTTTTTCACCAATTTCCATTTCAGCGAATCCTATGCGATTCAATACTCTCAGTCGGCGGTTCTCGAACGCCACGCTTGGCTTACTGACAGCGGGCGCCCTGCTCGTGGGTACGCCCCAAAGGGCTACCGCCCAAGCCGACCCCTTCCTGGCCCAACGCGATTTCATCGGCGTCATCGTGCCGCAGTACGCGTATGGTTCTACCGGGAGCGGCAACCGGCTGCCCATCGTGTATCGGGCCACCATCAATGGCCTGGACGCCTTCACGACCTACCGTTATATCAGCAACGTAGAGCTGACGGGCACCGTCAACACGCTGACCGGGACATCGACAGTAACTGCTATCGGGGCCGGCATCCAGCTTTACATCCCCACCAGCACCGCCTCGCCCTACGAGTACTCGACCACCGCCAACACCAACACGGCGGGGCAATTCGGCACGTTCACGACCGGCGCCGGTACTGCGGGTGCCACTTCGTACACGGGCTTTTTCAGCATCGTCACCTCCAACAATGCTACTCGCTTCGTGCCCGGCGCCACGGTGGTGCCCACGATTCAGATCGCCACCACCGCCGGTGTGGTGGTGAAGCGCCTGGCGATGAACACGACTACCAACGCAATCCGTATCCTGGGCTACGGCACCACCACTAGTGCCAACGAGAGCACCGGCATCACCGGCACCAGTGCCGCTACGCCGCGCAACGTGGTGTTCCTGTATGATAACACCGCTGGCACCGGCCGGCCGCTGTCGTCGGCGGTAGTGGAGGCCATCAACGCGGTCGTCCCTGGCACTGCTACCCCCATCACCAGCCCCCCCGGTATCGCCTCATTGCCGAGCTTCTACAACACGGCCGCCGGGGCGTGGACGACGGTGTATCCCAACGCCGTCACCAACGGGGTGCGGCGCATCGAGCAGCGGTCCATCGCGGATGGTTCGATAGCCGGATACAATACCGATGCCGACGGCAATTGGAATATCTTCAATGCCGGTACCACCACTGGCAACACGACCACGCCGGGCGGCGCGACCACGATCCGCACGATCAGCCCGCTGGATGCGCCGCTGCGGATTGCCAGCGCCACCACCAGCGCCGTACCTACCATCACGAGCCTGGCGCCGACCTCGGCTACAGCTGGTTCGGGCGCGCTGACGCTCACCGTGAACGGTACTAATTTCCAGGATAATACGGCGGCGCTGAATGCTTCGCAGGTGATTTTCAACGGAGCCATCCGGGCGACCACCTACGTGAGCAGCACCCAGATCACGGCCGCGATCCTGGCCGGCGACATCGTCACGGCCGGTGCTAAGACCGTGCAGGTGGGCAACCCCAACGAGGGCGGCAGCCTCTCGGCCAGCACCACCTTTACCGTGTTCGCGGGGGCGCCCACCATCAACGTGACCGGCACCCCGACGGCCTTTGCCGCTACTACGGTCGGCCAGACGTCGAGCGCCCAGACGGTGACCGTGGGCGGCTCCGGCTTGCTCGACGACGTAACCATCACGGCGCCGACCGGCTTCCAGGTATCCACTACCGGTATCAACGGCTCGTACAGTGGTGCGGCCGCCATCGACCAAGCCACGGCCAACGGCGGTTTGACGACCCTTTACATCCGGTTCGCGCCCCCGGGGCCGCCCGCTACGGGTGCCTTCTTGGGCAACGTGACGGTGGCTTCCCTCAGCGCCACCACCCAGAGCATCGCCGTCAGCGGTCAGAGCCTGAGTACCAAACCCACGACCAAAAGCACGATCTCGTTCGGCGCCGTGACCGGTAACTCCATCGTGGTGAATTTCAGCGGCGGCAACGGCCAGAAGCGCCTGCTGAGCGTACGTCAGGGCGCGGCAGCCAACTTCATCCCCGTGACCGGCACCGACTACGTGGCCAACCCTGTTTTCGGCGCGGGCACGCCGCTTGGCGCGGGCCTCGACAACTACGTCGTGTATGCCGGCACCGGCACCAGCGTGACCGTGACGGGCCTCGGCGGCGGTACCAGCTACTTCTTCGCCGTTAATGAGTACAACGACGATAACCTGGCCGGCACAGCTAACTATCTGACCGGCGCCGCCAACATCGGCACCGGCTCGCAGATCACCAGCATTGGCCCGCCCGTGACCTACACCTGGGCCGTGGCCAGCGGCAACTGGACGACCCCCGCCTCCTGGACGCCCGCCCGCACCAGCCCGGCCGTGAACGACGTGCTGGTTTTCAACGGTGCTGTGCAGGCTGCGCCCCTCGCCACGGTAAACTTCACGCCTACCGGCACCTCGAATACCGGCCTCGTTGGCCAGGTTATCGGCCAACTTCAGTTTATCAATGGTGTGAATGCCACGCTGACTACCGATGCCTCGCGCCAGCTTAATATCGACGGCGGCCTGAGCGGCGATGACTTCGTGGTGGATGCCACGTCTACGGCCTTCTTCCAGAACACGGTGGTCAATACCGGGGTGTTCATCTTCGTGTCGAGCGGCGAAACCGGTCGGGTGCGCGGCACCGTGCGTTTCGACGGCACCGTGCCGACGGCCTCCGGCGCCACCAGCAGGCTGATTGGCTTCAACCAGACCGGTACCAGCGGCCCGGCAGCGGATGCGGGTATTGTCTTTACGGCGGGCGCGGTGGCCATTCAGGGCCGCAACTTCAGCGGTAACCTTTTCGGCGACCAGGCCACGTTCCAGAACGGCATTTCCTTCGAGGCCGGCGCCCGGTTGCGTCAGTTGGGCGGTTCCAACGCTTTCGGTGTCGGCTCGCCGAACTCGGTGGTGGTCTTTGATCAAGCCGCCGTGTACAGCTACGAGCAGTTCGGCGCCACGCCCGCCTCCTCGGGCCGCACGTACCCGATACTCGAAATTAATATCGATCCCATCGCTGCTGCCGCCGCCAGCTCCACGGCCACGCCGTCCCTGACGGGAAGCAACTTCATCGTGACCGGCGATCTGCGGATTCTGAACGCCACGAGCGTGAGCATCGGCACCACACCGTTTACGCTGCAAGGCAATCTGGTAGTGAACGCCCCAACGACCATCGGCGCCGTGACCACGTTCACCAAAACCGGCCCGATGACCATCACGGGCACGGCGCCGGTCACGTTCACGGGGGGCTCGCTGCTGTCGGTGGCTGGTAATCTTGATGCCACGGCCGGCGCGGGCGTGGTGTTCGCCAACACGACGACCGCTACGCTGGGCGGCTCGGGCACGGCCCGCTTCCGTAACCTGACTACGGGCGCCGGTAATCTTTCCCTGAGCATTCCGGTGCAGGTGCAGCGCCTGCTGACGCTGGCCGGCGGCAATCTGGTGTCGAACAATAATTTGACCCTGACGGCCAACGCCATCACGGGCCAGGCAATGGTGGTGAACGGCGGCGCGGGCGTGGTGACAGGGGCAGCCAACACGGTGCAGCTCTACGTCAGCCCCGCCGTCAATGCCGGCCTGGGCTATCGCCACTTCGCTTCGCCGGTGGCGGGTGCACCAGTCACGAGCCTGGGCAACCCGTTCTATGGTTTCTTCCCGGCGATTTACCGCTACCAGGAGTCGCTGGTGAATGCCACAATTCCGGCCAACGCGCCGGTCGGCACCACACCCTTCGACCTGGGCTGGGTTTCGACCGGCCCCGTCGCCACGCTGGCCGTGGGCGCGGGCTACAGCATCCTGCAACCCAGCCCTACGGCGCCCAGCTTCACGGGAACGCTGAACACGGGCAGCATTCCGCTGGGTGTGACGAACACGGCCAGCCTGCCGGGCGCTACCGGCTCGGGCTGGAATTTCCTGGGCAACCTCTACCCCTCGCCGTTGGATGCCGACCTGCTGATGGCCTCGTTCCCGGCAGCCGTCACGCAGTCGATCAGCGTGTGGCAGTCGCAGCCATCGGTGCTGGGTGCCCCGGCCGCTGGCCAGTACATCACCCGGACGCCCGGCGGCGGCTCGACCGACGTGAGCGGCGGCGCCAGCCAGTTGCTGCCCCTGGGGCAGGCGTTCTTCGTGCGGGCCACCGGCGCGGCTACCATCACGATGACCAACGCGATGCGCCCTGCCAGCTACGTGACCGCCACCCACTACCGCGCCGCCCCCGATCAGCGCCCGCGCGTCGTGTTGGGCCTGACCGGCCAGAACGGCGAGCAGGTGACCGACCGCGCCGTGGTGCTCTTCGATGAGCGCGCCACCGCTGGCTTCGACAACGGCTACGATGGCCCCAAGCTCCGCAATGTGGGCGCCGTGCCGTCGCTGGCTTCCGTGCAAGGGGCTGATGAGGTGGCCATCAACGTGCTGCCCGCCCTGACGGCCACCACCACCGTGCCGTTGACCGTGACGCTGCCCGCCGCCGGAACCTACAAACTGACCGCCGATGCGCTGCAAAACGTGCCCGCCGGTACCCGCGTCTTCCTGCTGGATGCCCTGACCGGCACCCGCCAGAATCTGACCACCAACGGTCTGTACGCCTTTACGGCCGACGCCGCCGGTACCCAGGCGCAGCGTTTTGCGCTGGTGTTCGAGCCTGCCGCTGCGCCGCTCGCTGCGGCGGCTGAACTGGCGCTGGCCGCCGTCACGGTAGCCCCGAATCCCAGCCACGGCGCCTTCCGCCTGACGCTGCCTACGGGCCTGACCGCTACCGCCGTTACCGTGTTCGACAACCTGGGCCGCGCCGTGGCCCGGCCCGTATTGACGGGTGCCACCACCGAAATCAGCCTGCCTACGCTGGCTGCCGGGGTGTACACGCTGCGCCTGACCACCACGGCCGGGGCCGTAACCCGTAAGCTGGTAATCGAGTAAGTTTGTGGCCCTGAGGGGCTGCCCGGCTGTGGTAGGCACGGTACGGCATCTCAGGCTCCTGTTGTTCGGCCCGCCGTGGTCGCCTCCTGTGGGGCGGTCGCGGCGGGCCGACTGTTTGGAACCCCTGGTGCCGTAAGCCGCAAGCTTCAAGCGGCAAGCCAGGCCGGTTTGGCTTGCCGGGTGTTCAACGGCTGGAAGGCGCTTGCCAACGGCCGGAGGCGATTGAAACGGGGTCGGAGCGGGCTTGCCATTGGCCGGAGACCCCTCACCAACGGCCGGAGGGCGCTTACCAACGGCCGGAGGGCACTTGCCATTGCCCGGAGGGCGCTTACCAACGGCCGGAGACCTCTTACCAAGCCTCGGGTACAGGTTACCATTGGCCGGAGGGCACTTGCTAACGGTCAGGGGCGCTTGCCAAGGGCCGGAGGGCACTTGCCAACTGCCGGCCGCCTTGCCAAACGCGGGGCGGCTTGCCAAACGTGGGGGATTTAAACGGGAATGGGGAGGTGCTGCTTACTTTAGGGCGCGGGACAACCCGCGTTTTTGTTTCTTCACTTTTTTTCCTTTTACACCGATGCCCTTACTGGATAATGCCCTCCGCAACCGCTACAAGCGCGACGCCGACACGGCGCAGGCTTTCGTCCTGGACCAACCGCAGTGGCAGCAGATGGATGAACTGGCGCCGCTGCACGCTGAACTGATGGCCAACAACACCGAGGCGAAGCAGCACTACGAGGCGCTGGCGGCCTTCGATGCGCGTGAGGACGCGGCCGACAAACTGGAAAACCGCACCGAGGGCGTGGCCCTGGCAATGCAGGTAGCCAGTGGGTTGGTGGCCTGGGCGACGGGCAAGCCTCAACACCACGCCGTGCTGACGGCGATGGAGAAGCTGACTAAGTCGCGGCTGATCAAGGAAGACGAGCTGGACTATGCGCAACTGATCAGCGGGGTGTATGCGGCGGCGGCCCCGGTGAAGGCCGAGTTGGTAAAGTATTTCGTGCCGACGGCCGTGACGGATCAGTTGGGGGCGCTGCACGCAACGTTCGAGGAGATGCGTGGCGACGGCCGCCTGACCCAGACCGAAGCCGCCGCCACGCGCCAGGCGCTACGCGCGGCCATCAGCCGCAACGACCAGAAAAAGACGGGTGTGTATGACCGGATGCGGGTGTACCTGAAGCCGTTCAAGTACGGCAACCGCAAACTCTACGACCGGCTGGTGAACGTGATGCAGACGGTGGACCGGCGGGGGCGGAAGAAGGCGGTGAAGGCGGAGGAAGGGAGCGAGTAATGCTGATTCTGGCGAGCTTGCTGACCGTTTTGCTAACATTAACGGCCCCTCCTGACACGTTTCATTTGCCGGGCGGGGCCGTTGTGCGGCTGGAAAAGATTAGCCTAGCCACGTTTGAGGCCGCTCCGGTTACGCCTCAGTTGGCGGCTGCTACTGGTTTGGATTCGGTGGCAGTTACCCGGCGGGAGGCGCGTCGGCTGCAAGCCGCACCGCGCGTTTTGCGGCGCGGTTATACGCTGACGCTTCAGCCGCAGCGAGGTACTACCGTCAAACTGGTCAGTGCGCCCTTTAGCCACTGTAACACCACTTACCTTTTTGCGGGCAGCTTGTCCGGGATTCGGCACTGGTTGGTAGAAACTTGGGTCGGTTGTGAGGCCGTCGTTTATCTGCTGATTGACCAGCGGACGGGTCAGAAAAGCGAGCTGATCGATTATCCGGTCGTTTCGGCTGACCGACGGCACATCGCGTGTGCCACAAACGACTTGCGGGGCATGTTCGATAATGGTTTAGAACTGTGGCGGTTTTCGGCCAGGGGTACGCTTCAGAAGCAATGGTTTCGGGCTACGACGGACGGGATAGCAGCTATCCGCTGGGCTGATAATCAGACGATGCTGCTGAGAATGGCGAATGGCACCCGCGTGAGCTACCGCCGTTTACGACTTCCGGCCGAATGAAAAAACGCCAAACCGGGCGCGCTTCCCTGCAACGAGGGAGGCGCGCCCGGTTTGGCGTTTTAGCGAGTTCGCTTACGATGCCCGTGTGGGCCTCCGTTCCTACTGCTTCACGAAGCGCCGCGTGGCCGTGCCGACGCGCACCGTGTACACACCGGCCGGCAGCGCCCCGACGCGCACCACCACCGGAGCACCGGCCGTGGGCCGCGCCACCGTCAGCACGGCGCGGCCGAGGCCGTCGAATACGGTAACCGTTTCACCGGGCGCGTCGCCGCTGATCGTGAGCTGGTCGGTGGCTGGGTTGGGCCACAGCATCAGGGTGTTGGCCGGGGCGTCCGCGATCAGGCCAGTCACGATTTCGATGTCATCCAGCGAACGGGGGATGATCTGATAGCCCGAATCGAAGGGCGCGGCGTTGTCGAACTGGCCGCCGATGCCGACCAGATTGAACGGCTGCGTCGGCGCAGGCGAGCCGTACACATTGGTGCCCCGCACGATGCGTAGGGCGTAGGTAGCGGTACCGTTGGTGATATCGACGGTGAAGCCGGACCCCGCGTTGGTCCACTGCGTGGGGTCCACTACCGTGAACGGACCGCCCGTCAGGCGCGTGAGCAGCGACTCGCTCACTTCATCCAGCGTGGGCGTGGGCCGCGGCGCGGGCAGACGCTGGGCCACGGCGCGCGTCCGGAACGAGTCGATCACGATCTGGGTCAGGCCGTTGAACTGGCCCACGATGCCGATGACTTCCAGCGAATCGCCCTGCGCAATGGTCTGGGTGCTGAGCGCCGCTGACCGGAACAGGCCAATGCCCTGGCCCGCGTCCTGGAGCGAGGTCTGATACCCCGTCGTACGGATGTTCGGCCCCGTCACGATGCCGCGCACCCGCACGGCCTGGCCATTGAGCAAGGGTACGCCGTTGGCATCGTTGACGGTCACGGCCGCGATGGTGGTGAGCGGCGGCGTCAACGGGCCGGGGCCGGTGTCGTTGTCAGTGATGGTGAGCGTAAACGTGACGGTCGTGCCCAGTACGGCGCCGCCGGTGGGCGGCATAAGCATCAAGGTCACGGTTTCGGCCGGCTCCTGCTGCGTATCGTCGATGATGGTCAGCGCGGCGTTTTGGGTGGTGGTGCCGGGCGCGAAGGTCAGCGTCTGGGGGGCGAAGGTGTAGTCGGTGCCGGCCGTAGCGGTGCCGCCGGTCCCCATCACTTCCACCGTCACGGCGTTGGGGCCGGGGTTGGTCAGCGTCACCGGAATCTGCACGGTGCCAGCATTTTCGGCGACGGTCTGGGCCGCGCCGGCAAACTGCACCCGGCTGGTGTCGTTGTCCTGAATGGTGAGCGTGAAGCGTTCCGCCGTACCGGTCAGCGCCAGGAGTACGGTTTCGGGGCCTTCCACAGCGGCGTCATCCAGCAGCGCGAGCGTGGCTACCTGCGCCGTGGTATCCCCGATAGGGAAGACCAGCGTCTGGGGTGCGAACGTGTAGTCGGTGCCGGCCGTGGCCGTGCCGGGCGGGGTGTCGAGCGTCAGTTGGACGCTGACGGCGGCCGTATCGACGGGGGCCGTCAGCCCGACGGGAATGGAGACGGTACCCGCGCTTTCGGTCACCGTCCGGGCCGTCTGCCGGAAGCGGATGCGGGCGGTATCGTTGTCCAGGATGCGGAGCGTGTAGCTGCTCAGCAGGCCCACCTGCGCGCCCGCCGAGGCGCTGTCGAGGAGCAGGACGATGGTTTCGGTGCGCTCCACGCGGTTGTCGTCGAGCAGCGTCAGGACCGCGTTCTGGGTGGTGGCGGCGCCCGCCGGGAAGGTCAGCGTCTGCGCGGCAAAGGTGTAGTCGAGGCCCGCCGTGGCCGTGCCGGGCGCTCCGGCCCGCTTCACGCGCACGGTGAAAGGCTGCGTCAGGCTGGGGTTGACGATCGTCACCGGCACGTTCAGCGTAACGGCGCCTTCGGTGACGGTGCGACTGGCTGCGCCGAACGCCAGGTTGGCGATCAGCGTCGTGTCGTTGTCCTGAATGGTGAAGCCCACCGAACCGGCGCTGACGACGGCCCCCGTGCTGGCGCTGTCGAGGAGCAGCAGCACGGTTTCGTCCGGCTCGTCGGTGGCGTCGTCCAGCACGGTCAGCGTGGCGAACTGACGGGCGGTATCGCCCGCCGCGAAGGTCAGCGTCTGCCGGGTAAAGGTGTAGTCGGCGCCGGGCGTGGCGGTGCCGGCGGGTGTGGCCAGACGCACCGTCGCCTGGGTAGCCTGGGTGGCGCTCGCGTTGCGCAGGGTCACTGGAATCCGGACCGTGCCGGCGCTTTCGGCTACCCGGGCGGGCACCGGTCCGAAGGCCAGCACCGGGATGGGCACAATGGTGGTGTCGTTGTCGCGGATGCTGAGCGTGAACCCGTTCAGCCGAAGCATGACGCCTGTCGAGGGGTTACGCAGCGTCAGGACGACGGTCTCGGTGTTTTCGTCCACCACGTCGTCCACCACCGTCAGCGCCACTTGCTGGGTGGCCGTGTCGCCGGGCGCGAAGGTGAGCGTCCGGGCAGCGAAGGTGTAGTCGGTGCCCGCCGTGGCGGTGCCGGAAACCGCGGCCAGGGCCACTTCCACGACGGTGGCAAGCGTCGGGCTGGGGTTGCGTAGCCGTACCGGCACCTGAATGGTACCGGCGCTTTCGGCCACCGAGCGGGCCACGCTCCCGAAGCCGACGCGGATGGTGTCGTTGTCGGTGATATTGAGCGTGAAGGCCGGGCCGTCCAGACGGGCGCCCGTGCTGGCGCCGCTCAGTTGCAGACGTACGGTTTCGGGGCCTTCCGTCAGCACGTCCTCCAGCACCACGAGCGTAGCGGTGCGGGTCGTGGTGTCGCCGGCGGGGAAGGTGAGGGTCTGGGCGGCAAACGTGTAGTCGGCGCCGGTCGTGGCCGTGCCCGTTGGTGTGGCGAGGGCCACCGTCACGGTCGTGGGCTGCGTCGCGCTGGGGTTGCGCAGCCGCACCGGCACCAGAACGGTGCCCGCGTTTTCGGCCACGGTGCGGGCCACGGCACCGAAGCGGAGCGTGGTGGTGTCGTTATCGGTGAGGTTGAGCGTGAAGGCCGTGCCGTCGAGGCGGGCGCCCGCGCTGGCGCCGCTCAGTTGGAGGCGCACGGTTTCGGGGCCTTCCATTAGCACGTCCTCCAACACTACAAGCGTAGCGGTGCGGGTCGTGGTGTCGCCGGCGGGGAAGGTGAGGGTTTGGGCGGCAAAGGTGTAGTCGGCGCCGGCCGTGGCCGTGCCCGCTGGCGTGGCGAGGGCCACCGTCACGGTCGTAGGCTGCGTCGCGCTGGGGTTGCGCAGCCGCACCGGCACCAGAACGGAACCCGCGTTTTCGGCCACGGTGCGGGCTACCGTGCCGAAGCGGAGCGTAGTGGTGTCGTTAGCGAGGATATCGAGAACGAACGTCGTGGTGTCAGCGGTGCCGCCGGTCACGTTGGTTAGCGTCAGGCGCACGGTTTCAGCGGGTTCGGCGAAAAAGTCGTTCAGCACCGTGAGTGTGGCGTTTTGCGCCGACGCAGACCCCGCGGGGAAGGTCAGCGTCTGGGTCGCGAACGTGTAGTCGGCGCCCGCCGTGGCCGTGCCGGGGCGCGTGGCCAGCGTCACCTGCACGGTGGTGGCCGTGGTGGTGCTGGGGTTGGTGATGCTGACGGGCACCTGAATCGTGCCCGCGGTTTCGGCCACGGTGCGGGTGACGGGACTGAATTGCACAGCCGGCACAGGCACGCCGACGAGCTGAATATCGGCCAGCGAGCGGGGCAGAATCTGGTAGTCGCCCAGCAGGGGGGTGGTCACGTCGAACTGCCCACCGGTACCCACCAGCCGGAAGGGCAACGTGGGCGGCGCGGTGCCGAAAAGGTTGGTATTATTCACGATCCGCATCGCGTAAGTGCGGGTGCCGTCCGTCACATCGACGTTGAAACCCGACCCGGTATTCGTCCACTGCGTGGCGTCCACCAGCGTCAGCGGACCGTTGATCTGCACCAACTCCGACTCCGTGGTTTCGTCCAGCACGGTCACCACGCGGGGCGTCACCAGGGGCTGATTCTGCGCCAGTAGCAGAAACGTGTCGGGGATGATTTCGGTCAGCCCCCGGAAGTGCGTCATCAGGCCGGAGACCTCCACAGAATCGCCCAGGGTCAGCTCCTGGCCGTTGTTGATGAATCGGGTCTTGAAGACCGTCACGCCGCCGGTACGGTCCACCAGCACCAGGTTATAGCCGGCGGTGCGGGTGTTGGGCGAGGTCACGGTGCCGCGCAGCCGCACGGTGGTATTCATCGAAGTGGGTACGCCCTGGGCGTCGTTCACGGTCACCGAAGCGATAGTGCGCAGCGGCGGGCCGTCGTTGTCGTCGATGGTGATCGTCGTGGCGGCTGGCGACCCCAGCAGCGCGCCCGTGGACGGGTTGCGCAGCTCCAGCACCACCGTCTCGAAGCCTTCGGACTGGTTGTCGTCCAGGATCGTGAGCGGCACGTTCTGCGGCGCGCTGCTGCCCGCCGGAAACGTCAGCGTCCGCGGCGTGAAGGTGTAGTCGGTGCCCGCCGTGGCAGTGCCGGGCGCGGTGGCCAGACCCACCAGCACGGTGGTGGCCGCGGTGGCGCTGGGATTGGTCAGGGTCACAGGCACCTGAATCAGGCCTGCGCTTTCGACCACCGTGCGGCTGGCCGTGCTGAAGCTGAGCGTCGGCACGATGGCGCCGCCCGTCAGGACGCGGCCCACGAGACGCACATCGTCGAGGCGCCAGGTGCCCGTGGTGGCTGCCGCGCCGTAGCCGTAAAAGCGGAACTCCACGGTGCGCAACCCACTGAAAGTGGCGTTCAGTCCCAGCTTGGCGGGGCGGATATTAGTGTCGTTGGGTACCCGCACGGTGGTCAGCGCGGTCGCGTAGCTATTTACCGACGAGCGTACCTGGTACTTCCGGATGCCTGCCCCGGAGCGCCGTTCGGTGAACGTCAGCGAGTCGAGGTTGAGCTGAAAGCCGCTCGCGGCCGTCACCCGGAAGGCGAAGTATTGCGCCGTGTCCAGGGCCACGGAATCCAGCGTAAAACCCGTGGCAGCGAAGCGGTTGGCCGAAGCCGAGGGCGTCACGCCGGTGCCGCGCCGCATCGGACTGAAAGTCGCGTTGGTGGGCTGGGCATCGACGGGAAACGTGACCTCATTCCCGGCCGCGCCGGTGAAGGTGTACGTGCCAATCACGCCCTGCGCACGGGCGGCGGGCGGTGGTGCCAGACTCAGCAGACCGACCATCAGCAGGCTGAGCAGCAGGAAGTTCCAGCGGGCAATAAAAGTGGGCGAAGGGTTAATATTCCGCATCGGCAGGAGGGGAGGGGAGAAATGAAAACACAGGTGGCCGCGCCGAAGCGCTAGCCGGACAGCAAAGATGCCGCCGGGGGCCAACTGGTGCGGCGACGGCGGTGGTAATCAAAAGAAAACATTGGCGTCGAAGCCGCCAGGGCGGCGGTGGGGCAGCGGAAAAAAATCGTCAAAAAAACGCCGAACCCTTGCGCGGATGGTTGCCGCCCGTACCTTTGCCCCCGCCAACCCCCATTTCCTCTGCTGACGGCAGGGCGCGGGGCAGGCAGGTTTTTTATACAGAAGCGGCGAGAGAACAGGCTCCCTGACCCGCTGGCAACCTCCTCCCCGGAAAGGTGCCACATCCTGCCCGCCTCGGCTTCGGCCCGGTGCGGGAGAGATAATGCTTGCGCTATGGCTGCTTTTCTGCTGACCGGTTTTCTGTTGCCCACCTCCCCGGCCCCCGTCTCCGCTGACGGCGCCCGTGCGGTGGGTTTTTGCGTTTTGGCCGCGCCTGAATATGCCGCTGCCACGGTCCGAATGCGGGGCTGTCGTCGCACCTGTTGTTGCTGTTGCTAGCCTAGCCAGCCCCCCTTCCTTCTTTTCCTGGTGACGCGCCCGCGCGACTTCGTGCCCTTTCGGGGCCGATGCGCTGGCTGCCCTGCGGTCCGCCGTTCGGTTTCGATGCGTCCGGCGTCCGAAATGCGGCGTTTCCCCGCCACCGTTCGCGCCGCCCGATTGGTGGGGCAGTATGCAGCCCCCGCTTTTAAGCGCCGCTCGAAAGCGCTGATAATTAAGTCCTCCCGTGTGCGAGGCAATAGCGCTGGCCATCGGTCGGCGCGCGGTCAGCGAGGCCGTCGTGTTGAATATCCCGCGGCTGCACCCTTGTTTTTCCGGTTTTCTCCCCATCTCCATCCACCCGTTCACTTTTCATTTTTTAGTCCAATGTCTGCCATTCAGAACCTCCATTTCGATACGCTGCAACTCCACGCCGGACAGCAGCCCGACCCCACCACCGGCTCGCGCGCGGTGCCGATTTATCAGACGACGTCTTACGTTTTCAAAAGCGCTGAACACGGGGCCAACCTGTTTGCGCTGAAGGAGTTCGGTAATATCTACACCCGCCTGATGAACCCCACGACCGACGTGTTCGAGCAGCGCGTGGCGGCGCTCGAAGGCGGCGTGGCGGCGCTGGCCACGGCCTCCGGGCAGGCGGCGCAGTTCATCGCACTCAACAATATCCTCCAGGCCGGCGACAACTTCGTCACCACGCCCTACCTCTACGGTGGCACTTACAACCAGTTTAAGGTAGCTTTCAAGCGGTTGGGCATCGAAGTGCGCTTCGCGGAAGGCGACGACCCGGCTTCGTTCGAGCGCCTGATCGATGGCAATACGAAGGCGCTCTACCTCGAAACCATCGGCAATCCGCGCTTCAACATTCCGGACTTTGAGGCCATTGCCGACGTGGCCCGCCGCCACGACTTGCCGCTGGTGGTCGATAACACGTTCGGCGCGGCCGGCTACCTTTTCCGGCCCCTCGAACACGGCGCGCACATCGTGGTGGCATCGGCTACGAAATGGATTGGCGGGCACGGCACCAGCATCGGCGGCGTGATTGTGGACGGCGGCACTTACGACTTCGGCAACGGCAAATTCCCGCAGTTCACCGAGCCGAGCGAAGGCTACCACGGCCTGATTTTCAACGACGTATTCGGCAAGGGCGGGCCGTTCGGCAATATCGCCTTCATCATCCGGGCGCGGGTGGAAGGGCTGCGCGACTTTGGCCCCTCGCAGAGTCCGTTCAACGCGTTCCTGTTGCTGCAAGGGCTGGAAACGCTGTCGTTGCGCGTGGACCGCACCGTGCAGAACGCGCAGCGCCTGGCCGAGTGGCTCGAAGCGCACCCGCAGGTGGCGAAGGTCAATTACCCCGGCCTGGCCAGTTCGCCCTACCACCCGTTGGCGCGCAAATACCTGAAGCGCGGCTTCGGCGGGGTGTTGAGCTTCGAGCTGCGCGGGACGCAGGAAACCGCCACCCAGTTCGTGGATAACCTCAAGCTGGTCAGTCATCTGGCAAACGTGGGCGACGCCAAGACGCTCATCATCCAGCCGTCGGCCACCACCCACCAGCAGCTTTCGGCGGCGGAGCAGCGGGCGTCCGGCGTCACGCCTACCTTGCTGCGCCTGTCCGTCGGGCTGGAGTATATCGACGATATCCGCGTCGACCTGGAGGCCGCCTTTGCCGCCGTACTGACCGCCGAAACCGCGCCAGTGGAGGTCGAGGCGTTCGCCTGAGCCGAACGCGCGCCCCTGCCTGGTTTCTGTCCAGCTCCCCCTCCCGCTTTGGGGCGGGGGAGCTGTGGGCGAGCGTACCAAATATCACCTCCCAATGCCCTCCCCTCATTTCTTCACCCTTCCGCATCCCCTGCCGCTGGAGCGCGGCGGCGCGCTGGCGTCCGTCCGGGTAGCCTACCACACGTTGGGCACCCTCAATGCCGCGCGCGACAACGTGGTCTGGGTCTGCCACGCTCTGACGGCCAATTCCGACGTGGCCGCGTGGTGGCCCGGCTTCTTCGGCCCCGGCGAGTTGTACGACCCCGCCCGGTGGTTTGTGGTCTGTGCGAATATTTTAGGTTCCTGCTACGGCACCACCGGGCCGGTGCCAGACGGGGACGTCGATGTCGCTGGAACTGACCCCGTGCCGCGCTACCACCAGTTTCCGCGCCTCACCATCCGCGACCAGGTGGCCGCGCACCGCCAACTGCGCGCGCACCTGGGCCTGACGCAGATCCATACCCTGATCGGCGGCTCACTGGGCGGAATGCAGGCCCTGGAATGGGCCATCGCGCAGCCCCGGACGTTCCGCCACCTGGTGCTGATTGCCACCAGCGCGCGGCATTCGGCGTGGGGCATTGCCTTCAACGAGGCGCAGCGGCTCGCCATTGAGGCCGACCCGACTTACCACGCCGCCGCCGATCCCAGTGGCGGACAGGCCGGGCTGCGGGCCGCCCGGGCGACGGCGCTGCTGAGCTACCGCTCGCACGAGGCGTACGGCCGGGCCCAGACCGAACCGCCCGGTCGGCTGGGGCTGGACGATGGTCCACTGCCGCCGGTATTCCGGGCCAGTTCGTACCAGCGCCACCAGGGCGATAAGCTGGTGGCCCGCTTCAACGCTTACGCCTACGTAACCCTCAGTCACGCAATGGATTCGCACCACGTCGGTCGGGGGCGTGGGGGCGTAGCCGCCGCCCTGGCCGGTATCCGCGCCCGGACGCTGGTGCTCGGTATTCCGTCGGATGTCCTGTTTCCGCTGACCGAACAGCAGGAGTTGGCCCGCCTGATTCCGGGGGCCACCTTCGCCGAATTACCCTCGGTTTATGGCCACGACGGCTTTTTGCTCGAAACTCCGCGCCTGACGCGGCTCATCTCCCAATTTTATGTCCTCGCTCCGCAGCTTTCTGCCCTCAACTGAAGCCGGGCCTGACCTCGTCGCCGAACCGTTGCGGGTGGGCCTGATCGGCTTCGGCTGCGTGGGTCAGGGCCTGTACGATCTGCTGGCTCGCCTGCCCGCGCCCGCTTTCACGGTAGCGCGGATTGCCGTCAAGAATCCGCACAAAACCCGCTCGCTGCCGCCCGAACATTTCGAGTATCAGGCCGATGCGCTGATTGCCGACGACTCGCTGGACCTACTGGTCGAAGTCATCGACGACCCCGTCGAGGCCTTTCGCCTGGTGCGCGCCGCGCTGCGGCGGGGGCGCCGTGTCGTGACGGCCAACAAGGCGATGGTAGCCCGCCACCTGCCCACGCTGCTGCGGTTGCAGGTCGAATTCGGCGGCACCCTGCTCTACGAAGCGGCCGTGTGCGGCGCCATTCCGGTGATCAGCCTGCTCGATACCTACTTCGGCGCCCAGCCGCTGACGGCCGTCAGCGGGATCTTCAACGGCTCGTCGAATTATGTGCTGACGCAGATGCGGACCCAGGGCACCGCTTACGCCGGTGCGCTGGCCGAAGCGCAGGCGCGCGGCTTTGCCGAAACTGACCCCACCCTCGATATGGCCGCCTTCGACCCCCGCGCGAAGGCCGTCATCTTGGCCGCGCACGCTTTCGGCGTCGTGGCGGCGCCCGACGAAGTCCTCGCCCTCGGCATCGAACACATCGCGCCCCTCGATTTGCAGCGCGCCGCCCACACGGGCCACCGAATCAAGGTCGTCGCTCGCCTGCTGACGCTGCCCGACGGCGGCGTCAGCATCCTGGTCGTGCCGCAGTTGGTGGCGCCCGACTCTCCGCTTTTCGCCGTCGAAGAAGAATTCAACGCCGTCCTGATCGAAGGGCCGTTCGTGGGGCCACAGGCGCTGCGCGGGCGCGGGGCGGGCGGTTTTCCCACCGCCTCGGCCGTGCTGGCCGACCTCACGGCCCTGCGCACCGGCTTCCGCTACACCTACCCCAAGCTCGACCCCACGCAGCCGCTGGCTACCGATTTGGCGCTCGAAGTAGTCGTTCGCAGCCCGGCCGGTCAGCCGGCGCCCGCGCTGGCGTTCACGGGCAACGTCACGACGGAAACCGCCGAAAACCAGCGTTTTCAGACCGGCTACGTGCCTTATGCCGCTCTCCACGCCCAGCGCGACGCGTTGCGCGCGGCCGGCGTGTTCGTGGTCGGCACGGGGCAGGTGCAACTGTTGCCCGAAGCTGATGCGGCCCCGGACCGGAGCCGGGCCTTGCAGGCCGTGCGGTTTCGGTGAGGGGGGAACAGAGCCGTTCCGTTCTGAACGGGTGCGTTTGGCGTTGGGTGTCCGGTATTGGGTTTTAGGGGTTCAGCATGGCAAATGGGGCCGTCAGAAACCCAAAACCGAATGCCTAACACCCAAAACCCAACACCGAATACCTGAAACTTAACGGCTTTTGGGGGGAGCTGTCAGTGGTCGCGGTTGCCACGACGTGAGAGTGGGTTTGGATGACAGTATCAGACGATGGCTTTTTCCGCCCCTTCTTCTTCCGGTAGCCGTTGGCGCTTTTTGCCGATGATGTAGCGCAGGCCTTTGTCGCGGCTGAAATAGCTCCACGTCCAGTTCATCAGCACCGTGACGCGGTTGCGGAAGCCGATGAGCGAGGCCACGTGGACGAAGCCCCACGCCAGCCAGGCCAGCAACCCGCCCAGGTGCAGGTTGCGCCCCAGCAGGCGAATGTCGGCCACGGCGTGGTTGCGGCCGATGGTGGCCATTGACCCTTTATCGTCGTACCGGAACGGCTGCATTGGTTGCCCGGCCAGGGCGCGGCGCAGGTTGGCGCCCAGCAGCCGGCCCTGTTGCAGGGCGGGCTGGGCCACCATCGGGTGGCCGTCGGGGTAAGCGGCGGTGCGCATCGCCGCGATATCGCCGATGGCGAAGACGGTGTCGTAGCCCGCCACGCGGCTGAACTCGTTGACCAGGTAGCGGTTGCCGGCCAGCAGGCATTCCGGCACCAGCCCCCGGATGGGCGCGCCCGCCACACCGGCGGCCCAGATCAGGGTGCGGGTGACGAGCGTCTCGCCGGTGTTCAGGGTCACCGTGTAGCCGTCGTAGGACTGCACGCGGCGGTTCAGCCAAACCTGCACCTTGAAGCGGTTCAGGTAGTCGAGCGCTTTCTGCGAAGCTTCCGCCGACATGCCTTTCAGCAGCACGGGACCGCTCTGAATCAGGTGAATGTCCATTTCCTTAAAGTCCAACTCGCGGTAGTCGCGCGGGAAGACGTGGGCGCGCAGCTCGCTCAACGCCCCGGCGATTTCGACGCCCGTCGGCCCGCCGCCCACGATCACGAAGTCGAGCAGCGAGTTCATCTGCTCCCAGTCGCCGACCTGCAAGGCCTGTTCGAAGTTCGACAACACCGTATTACGCAGCTCGATGGCATCTTCGACGCTTTTGAGCGTAATGCCGTGGCGTTCAATTTGTTTGTTGCCCAAGTAGTTGGGTTCGGCGCCGGTAGCAATCACCAGGTAGTCGTAGCGCACCAGGCCGATGGTGGTTTCCACGACCTGCGCGCGGGTATCGATGGCAATGACTTCGGCCAGCCGGAAGTAGAAGTTCTGCTGCCGGGCCAGAATCTTGCGAAATGGCGACACGATGGAGTCGGACTCCAGCCCGGCCGTCGCCAATTGGTAAAGTAGCGGCTGAAAGCAATGGTAGTTCTGCCGGTCGATCAGCACCACCTGCACCGGCGCCCCGGCCAGGGCTTTGGCCAGTTCCAGGCCCGCAAAACCACCCCCGACGATGACGACGCGCGGCTGACCCAGGTCATCGAGTTTGGTAAGACCTTCCATAGCGTGTAAAGAACGGCAAAATCGCAGCGGGGCCTACTTTATCGCAGCAGCGCCCCCAGCTCGCGCAGGTCCAGCGCAAAACCGGGCAGCACGGGGTCAGCGGGGAGGTCGGTATCGAAACCCAGTACGGTCTCGCAGCCCTCGGCGCCGGCCCGGTACACATATATGGTCTCCGTTTCGGGTACGAGCAGCCAACCGAGCTGCGCCCCGTTGGCGCGCCATTCCTCCATTTTGAGCTGTAAAGTCGGTAGCGAATCGCTGGGCGACTTGACTTCCACCACGAACTCCGGGCAGAAGCGCCCGAAGCGCTGCCGCTCGGCGAACGTCAGTTTTTCCCAAACGGCATTCGCTACCCACGCCGTATTCGGGGAACGCATCGCACCGTTGGGCAGAATAAAGCCGGTGCTGGAGCTAAGGACGTGCCCCAGTTGCGTTCTTTTGTTCCAGACACGTACCTGGCAATTGACTTCGGAATCCAGCGAACCGCTATCGAGGGCAGTAGGGGGGGGCATCAGAAAAAGGGTTTGGTCGGCGTTGCGCTCGATGTACAGGTCGGCGTTGGCCTGGCAGAAAGCGAACAGCTCCTCGTCGCTCATCGCTTCGACGAACGCCCCCTGGAGGGTAATGATATTGTCCTGGATGGAAGGGCGCATGGGGCGGCAGTAAGGATGGGTTTTGTAAACATACGCCGCCGGGCGGGTTGGCGGTTCCGGGGCACGTCGCCGTAGCTTCGTACCGCGTTTGGCATCGCTTGCGCCGGACCAGAGTTTTTGGGAATGCTATTGCGCCGGTGTCGTCTGGGTTTTCTGTTGCCGCTGGCCCTGACCGGCGCCTGCACAAACCCCATCGGGCGGCAGGGGGAGCTGGCGCTGCCGGGGGCGGTGGCGCCCAACAGTCTAGCCCGCACCGCCGAAGCCCGGCCGTTGCGCGGTCGGACCTGGGTAGCGGCGGCTTTTTTAGAGGCCGTGCGCCGCGAGCGCTCCGTTTGGCGCGTGCTGGACCCCAATAATCCCGCCCCACGCTTTGGGGGCGCGCCCGTACTGGGGTTTACGTTGGCCTTTACGATCGCTTCCGATTCGGCCCGCCTAGCCGGTTTCACCGAACACGAAGGCGGCTACGACGCCCTGCTGACGTTCGATTCCGGCGCCGGACATTTCCGTAGCGTTGGTGGCTTCAGCTCGCTGGAGCGTGCGCGTCCGTTTACGCTGCGCCTGCGGTCGCCGGACGAAGTGATGCTGGAATACGACGCGGGGAAGGTTGTTGCCGATGTTTTTCGGCGAGAGCCGGATTTTCAGGCGTTTACTTTGTTGAACCGCGCCCTGCTGGCGGGCGCGTGGCGTTCGCTGCCCGGCGGGCAAACGGTCCGCTTCGGCGCTAACGGCCGCGTCAGTGGCCTGCGGGAAGGGCATTTGTACACCATCAACTACGACTTTACCGCCGCCCCGCTCTTCGACGCTCTTTTGGTGCAGCCGGCGCCCAAGCTGTCGCCCACGGCGTTGCACTTCGCTTTTAACGGCGATACCCTGGTGCTGACGCAGGTTCTGGGCGATAACCCCGCCAATTACGCCCTTGGCAAGCGCCGGTACACCCTGCTGCGTACCGGCGAGGCGGAGGAATGAGGGCACTATTACGAAATTACGGCCTCCCGCGCAGCCACGGCGACGGGCAGCGTGGCCTGAATCCGGGCCAGTAAGTCGGCCGAGGCCGGCAGCAGCGGCAGCCGGACGGCCGGGCTGCAAACGCCGCGCGCCGCCAGGGCGGCCTTCACGCCCACGGGGTTAGCTTCCTCGTAGAGCAGCGGGTTGAGGTCGAGAAAGCCGAAAAGCGCCCGGCTGGCCGCGCGGAAGTCGCCAGCCAGCGCGGTACGGGTCATCGCCGAAAACTCCACGGGCAGGGCGTTGGCAATCACCGAGATGACGCCCGCCGCGCCGTGCGCTACCAGGGCGGGCGCCAGCAGGTCGTCGCCGCTGACGAGGGCAAAGCCCGCCGGTGCGTCCTTCAGAATCGCCAGACATTGCTCCAGGTTGCCGCTGGCTTCTTTGGTGCCGATGATACGCGGATGCGCCGCGAGTTCGAGCGTGGCGGCGGCGCTTACGTTGGAGGAGGTCCGGCCGGGTACGTTGTACAGGATTAGGGGTAGCGGCGCGGCGTCGGCCAGGGCCGTGTAGTGCGCCACGATGCCGGCCTGTGTGGGCTTGTTGTATGCTGGCGAAACGCTTAGAATGGCGCTGATGCCGGTGAAATCGGTATCAGCGATTTGCGCCAGCACCTTGCGGGTATCGTTGCCGCCGATGCCCACCACCACCGGCACTCGACCAGCCGTGCGGGCCACGACGGCGCGCAGTACGGCGGCTTTTTCGGGTTGCGAGGTAGTGGCCGCTTCGCCGGTCGAACCGTGAATCACGAGGTAATCAACGCCCTGGCCGGGCGCGTCGATGACGTAATCGACGAGGCGGTCGAGGGCGGCAAAATCAATTTCGCCCGCAGGCGTGAAAGGCGTGACGAGGGCGACGCCGGTTCCGGAGAGGTTCATTGGGGGATTGGGATTGGGAAGAGATTTTGAGAGATTAGAGGAGTAGGGATCAGAGGAGCATATCCTCAAAGTAGCCTTCGGTACTATCCCGGCTCAGCACCAGAAAGCTTGAACGGCGGGGTTCGACTACCCGAAACCCAAGCAGCGGGCACGCGGCCCGAATGTCGTCCGGTATTCCCAACGGGTAAGATTCGCGGGACGTGGAATTGGTTGGGAAGCGGGCTCGGCGCCGGATGATGCGCCGAAGCTCCGCCGGACAAGTCCGAAAGTGGAGCCATACGGTCATATCCATCACCGGCACGACCGCATCCTGATACTTGGTCACCCGAACGCATCCAGCAGGGCTGCGCCCGAAGAAACCTTCGTAAACTTCCTGACCTGTACGCCCGCGCAACGCCGAGCAGAACCCTTCATAAACTTTCTGACCTGTACGCCCGCGCAACGCCGAGCGAAGGTAGCCGACAGCCCGGTAAGCACCGCCCGCAAGGCCCCCGATACTCAGAAGCAAACAGGCTGCGGCCAGCCACAATAGCCACGGCCGATGCCAGCCCACGGCCCACACCAATAGCCCGAAGGCTGCCACGAATCCCCCGCCGGCCAGCAACAACAGGGTTAAAAAGTAGCTCACGGACTGGACCATTGCTCACAAAATCAGCGATAGTTGACCATCAGCCGGCGCCTCTTCCTCCGCCGTGAGCAGCGCCAGCAACTCTTCTTCGCTGATAATCGGCACCTTCTCCTTCAGCGCCTTTTCGCGCTTGGCGGGGCCCATCTTGTCGCCGGCTACCAAGAACGAGAGTTTCTTGGAAATGCCGCTGCTGATGGTGCCGCCGTGCTGCTCGATGAGCGCCTGCAACGCCTCGCGGGGCTGGCTGAAAACGCCACTTAGCAGGAAGGTTTTCCCGGCCAGGGCGTCCGAAGCCCGCGCGGGCGCGGGGGCTTCGGCGGGCAGCGCCAGTTGCAGCCCCGCGGCGCGCAGGCGCCGGATCAGGGGGGCGCTGCCCGGCTCGCGCAGCCACGCCGTGAGGGCATCGGCGGCCACCTCGCCCACTTCGGGGACGCCGCTCAGGGCGTCCGGCGCGGGCGGCGCGGTGGCGATGCGCTCGGTTTCTTCCGCCGAAAAACCGAACGCTTCGGCCAGCGCGCGGCGGTCGGTTTGGGCTTCCGGCGTCTGGAGGGTTTCCGTGGCGATTTCCAGGGCTGCTATGCGCTTCTTGCCCGTTTCGGCAGGCCGCGCGGCGTTCGTGAGGGCGGCGGCAAAAAGGGCGTCGAAGGAGCGGAAATGGCGCACCAGCCGCCGGGCCACGGTTTCGCCCACGTACCGGATGCCGAGGCCGAACAGCAGGCGGTCGAAGGGGACGGCCTTCGACGCTTCGAGGGCGGCCAGGATGCCCTGGGCGGTTTTTTCGCGGAAGCCGGTTTTGCGCGCCTTGCCGGTTTCGGCGTCTTCGATGATTTTTTCGAGGCCGAAGAGGCGTTCGTAGGTCAGGTCGTAGAGGTCGGCGGGGTCGCCAACGAGGCCCTTTTCCACCAGCAGTGCCAGTTTGCCTTCACCCAACGAATCGATATTCATCGCCCGGCGCCCCACGAAATGTTCAAGCCGCGCCTGCACCTGCGGCGGGCAGGCAGCGGCATTGGGGCAGCGGAAATGGGCTTCGCCTTCGGGCCGTTCCAGGGGGGTGCCGCACGCCGGGCAGGCGGTGGGGTAGATGATCGGGACGGCGGCTTCGGGCCGCAATTCGGCCACCACGCCCGTGACTTTGGGGATGATCTCGCCGCCTTTTTCCACCAGCACGGTGTCGCCGAGGCGCAGGTCGAGGGCCGCGATCTGGTTGGCGTTGTGCAGCGTGGCGCGCTTGACCACGGTGCCGGCCAGCGGCACGGGGTCGAGCAGGGCCACGGGCGTCACGGCGCCGGTGCGGCCCACGTTGTACTGCACGGCGCGCAGCACGGTGCGCGCGGCCATCGCCGGAAACTTGTAGGCAATGGCCCAGCGCGGGCTTTTAGCGGTCAGACCCAGCTCGCGTTGTTGGTAGAACGCATTGACCTTCACCACCACGCCGTCGGTGGCCAGGGGCAGGGTGGCGCGGCGGGTATCCCATTCGTGGATGTACGCCAGCACGTCTTCCAGCGACCGGCACACGCGCCACGTGGGCGAAACCGGCAGGCCCCAGGCGGCGAGTGCCTCCAGGGTTTCGCTGTGGGTATCGAACGCCGGCTCGTCGGTCAGCAGCGCGTAGGCGTAAAAGCTGAGGCGACGGCGGGCGGTTTCGGCCGAATCCTGGAGTTTGAGCGCCCCGGCGGCGGCGTTGCGCGGGTTGGCCAGGAGCTGCTCGTCGGCTTCGGCGCGGGCGGCGTTGAGCTGGTCGAAAACCGCAAACGGCATAAAGGCTTCGCCGCGCACCTCGAAATGCGCAGGGGCCTCGGCTACCAACTGCAGCGGCACCGTGCGGATGGTGCGGGCGTTGGCGGTGATTTCGTCGCCCTGGGTTCCGTCGCCGCGCGTCACGGCCTGCATCAGGTGGCCGTTTTCGTAGGTCAGCGACAGTGCCACGCCGTCCCACTTCTGCTCGCAGACGTACTCCACCTCGGCGCCGCCCAGGGCACGCCGCACCCGCTCATCGAACTCGCGCAGGTCGTCTTCGGAATACGTGTTGCCGAGCGAAAGCATCGGCGAACGGTGGCGCACCGCCGCGAACGCCTTCGTGATGGTGCCGCCCACCCGCCGCGTGGGCGAGGACGGCGACGCCAGCGCCGGGTGGGCGGCTTCCAGGGTTTCCAGCTCCTTCAGCAACGCGTCGAATTCCTGGTCCGTGATCTCGGACTCGGCGTGCTGGTAATACTGGTGGTTGTAGTGGTGAAGCAGGCGCGTAAGGTCCTGGATGCGGGCGGAAGGGGAGGTAGGCACGGCGAAAAGCGGCGCGCGGCCGGCCGGCCGCAACGCGTATGCAAGCTACGGCCGGCCGGCCGGGTGGGGCGTGGATGCCCGACACGATTTTCGCTGCTTTTCCTTTGCCGGGTTCCGTTCTCCCGTCCGTCGCCTGCTGCGCGCCGTAAGGGCGCACTTTAGCCTTTCACAAGCCCAGTTAGCCCCGTGGCTGGGCGTTTCGCGGCGGCTCGTGACCTACGCCGAACACGGGCAACGCACCCTGATTGCTGCGATTACGGCCTGCAAAGCGGCCCTGTCAAGACAGGATGGAATGGGTGAAAAAGGGCGCGCGCTCCTGGCCGCAAGGCTGGGGGCGGTTTTGCTATGCTGGATGGGCTGCTTACACTTCCGTCGGTTTTTCTACCACATCGTAGTCGATGCCTAAGGCGGCGAAATGTGCTTTGCCACACTGAATTTTCGCCCACTCGCCGGCCCGAAGCTTTAGCTCTTCCTTGCTGCCTTTGGTTTCGCGCACCATATACACCCGCGCATCATCGTCTTTCACGATGGCCCAGTCGGGGTTGTAATTGCCTAAGGGAGTAGGAATCTGAAACCAGCCCGGCAGCTTCAGGAAAAGACGAATGTCGTCGCGTCCGCTCATCGTTTGGGCAAACTCGCGCTCCACATTCGAGTCCACGGCTACGGCGTCGTAGATGCTGTGTTGCACGTCCACCATCTCTTCGAGGGCGGCTGTAATCTCCTGTTCTTCGAACAGGCGCATCTCGTAGTCCTGCTCGGGCAGGCGCTCGTACTTGATGCCGCCTTCTACCATCAATTGGCGCAGTTCGGTCTGGATGGCCTGTTGCGCCTGCTCCAGAAACTGCTGCGGGTTGCGGGGCACTTCGGCCAGGCGCCCGCTTCGTTGCAGAATGGCAGCCAGCGTCTGGCGCGTCAACTCGGTGTGTTGCTGTAAGTAGCCGAGCAAGTCGGGCACGGGCTGCGGCGCGTAGGGGGCAGGCTCGGCGTCGCGCACGGTCAATAGCTGCGTTTCCAGCCCCTCGTCGGTCAGCGTCAGGCGGCTTTTCTGCACTTCCAGCTTGACGGGTTGCAGCTTGGGGCGCTGGGCCAGATTGCGGGCCGCTCGTACGATCAGCTCTTCCGTGTCGAAGGCCACGGCGTAGCGGGTGCGCTGCTTGAGACGGTTCCAGAGGGCGAGGAAGTCGGCGTTGAGCTGCCAACCGGGGTGCAGGCGTGCGGTGCGGGTTTTCTTCTTGTTGGTGATGCGACCCGCGAACGACACGCCGCACTCTTCTTCGATTTCGGTCTGGAGTTGCCGCGCGAAATCGTCGTAGTGCTCGTTGGCGATGATGGTGAGGCGGTTGATCGTTTCGTCGTGGCAGCGCTCGCCATTGGCCAGCACGGGCAGGCGCAGCCCACGCCCGATTTCCTGCCGCTTCTTGATTTCCGACCGCGTTTCGTTGAGGGTGCAGATCTGGAAGACGTTGGGGTTGTCCCAGCCTTCGCGCAGGGCCGAATGACTGAAAATGAAGCGTACCGGCTCCTCCGGCGACAGCAGCCGCTCTTTGTCGCGCATAATCAGCTCGTAGGCTTCATCGTCGGCGGCGGAGTCGCCCCGGGTGTCTTTCGGCGTTCCCTTGTAGGCGGCGAAGTAGCCCGCGTGGACGTCTTCCGCCGGCGGCAAGGTCAGCTTGGTGTAGCGCGGCAGGGCGGCCAGCGTGCGGTAGGCTTCTTCGAACCAGTACCGAATCTTGCCATTGAGGGCCGCGTAATTGGCAACCCGGTCGATGAAGAACAGAGACAGCACTTTCAACCGCGCGTCCGGCCCGGCCAGGCCGGGGAGAAGCTGCCCGATTTTTACTTCCCGGTCGAAGTGCTCGCGCACGGTTTCCTGAATCTGCGCCCGCATCACGTCGTCGGTACGCCCGCCGTGGCTCTGGCCGACGGTCAACTCTACGCCATTTTCGAAGCGGACGTAGCCGTCGGCGGCGTTGATTTCATCTACCACGAAGCCCCGATAGGCGGCGCGCTCGCCGGATAGCTCGAACAGGTCGGCGCCGCTGCCCTTCACGGTAAGGGTCTTGCGCTCGGGGCCGCGCCGGCCGCTGATGTCGAGCGTCAGCCGGGCCGATACCTGCGTGCGGGTGGCGCTGATGCTTTGCACGGCCACGTAGGGCTGGTTGAAATCCGGCTCATCAAGCACCGATGACACGTCGATCCGCTTGACGAGGCGCAGGTCGTAGGCGCGCACCGGGTCGAGCTTATACAGCAGGTGGTGCCGGGTGCGGTGGGTGGCCGAGTAGCGCAGCGTACAGAGCGGCGCCAGACTGGCAATGGCGAGTTGGGCGGCGTCGCTCTCCATATTCTGCGGCTCGTCGAGCACCACGATGGGCCGCGCGGCCTGGATGAACTCGATGGGCGCGCGGCCCGAAAGCTGGTCGTAGGACTGGTAGATGACGTTGGTCGCCGGCTTGTTGAAGGCGTCGATGTTCATCACCAGAATTTGCAGGGCGCTGCTCTGGGCAAACTGCCGCAGCCGGGCGTACTGGCGGGCGTCATACACCCAGGCGTCGTAGGCAACGTGGTCATACAGGGCCTGAAAATGCTCGCGCATCAGCCGCAGACTCGTCAGCACGCCCTCGCGGATGGCCACGCTCGGCACTACGATGATGAACTTGGCGAACCCGTAGCGCTGGTGCAGCTCGAAAAGCGTTCGCAGGTACACGTAGGTTTTGCCGGTGCCGGTTTCCATTTCCACCGAAAAGTGCGGCTCGCCGAGTTGCTGGCTCGCGGGCAATTGGTGCCGCTGCTGCACGGCTTGCACATTCGCCAGCAGCGTATCGGGTGCTAGCACCAGTTGGTTGCCGGTGCCTAGCTCCGTCACCAGCTCGGTGGGGGCATTTAGCGGCAGGTTGTAGGTGCCGGCCTGCGCTGGCTGCCCCGTGAAGAGGTGCAGCACGGCATCGATGGCCTCGCGCTGGTAGGGAAGGTCGGCGTCGAATCGGAGTTTCACGCGGGTAGGGGAAGGGCTAAGAGCTCGTGTTCGAGCCGGCGGATGCCGCCGAGCAGGTTGCGGAAGGTGGCGGAGCGGGTGTTCATCAGGTCGAGGTGCTGGCCGATGGCGCGCGAGCCTTCTATTTGCCGGTACGCCCCGTTGGTCAGTAGCTGCAGCTCCTGCTTGGGAGAGCCGAGCCGGTCGGGGTCACGGAAGTTTTTGGTGTGCTGGCGTTTTGCCAGCCCCCGCAGCCGCAAGGCCGTTTCCACCGCTGCGAGATCGGCCAGGTAAATCGTTTCTAATTCGGTGCAGGCGATGCGCACGAGGGCGAGGGCGGCTTTGCCGGCTTCGCGGCATTTAGCCAGCAGTTTTTCTTTCAGGTCAAGGCAGGCTGGGTAACCGTCCTGATCGCGGAGAACCAGAAAGCGAACGTGCGGCCGCCCATTATTATCAAAACGCATGGTGCGCACGAGCCGCCGTTCCAGGTCTTGTTTACCCTCGAACGGAATGAACGTGGGTGTGATGCTCGGGTGCAGCGGCAGGCGTTCGAGCAGTGATTCGAGCAGCGCCCGCGCCGATTCCTCTTCCAGCAGGAAAACCAGCTCTCTCATCGCGGGTCCACTTCCTTGAAAAAGCCTTGTTTCCAGAGGTAGCCCATCTGGTCGCCTTCGGCCATATACACGGCCACCTGCTGGTTATCCTTCGCCCGGCGGATCTCGGTGCGGCCCTGCCGTTTCACGAGCCAGCAGACTTCCTGCACTTCCACGGCGTTCAGAAAATCGGGCGAGTGGGTGGCGATGAGTACCTGCCCGCCGCCGCGCGCGGTGTAATACCGAAACTCCTCCGCCAGCTCGGCCATCAACTGGGGGTAGAGGTGGTTTTCCGGCTCGTCGATGCCCAGAAAGGCGCGGGGCTTCGGGTCATACAGTAGCAGCAGGTAGGCGAAAAGCTTGATGGTGCCGTCTGACACCTGCCGGTCCAGAAACGGCGCCTGAAACGAGCCGTCCTGAAACCGCAGAATCAGGGATCCGTCCTCCATCACCAGCGGCTCGACGCCCGCCAACCCCGGTACGAAGCGGCTCAGGCGTTCCAGCACCTTGGCGAAGATTTCCGGGTGCTGCTCATACAGCGTCCGCGCCACGAGCGCCAGGTTATCGCCCGATTCGGAAAGCTGCTCGGGGTCGCCGATGCGGGGCTTGCGGCCAATGGCGGCGTTGAGGTCGAAATTGAAGAGGTGGAAGGAGGTGAGAAACTGCAATAGGGTGTTACCAAGCGTAAAGCCGGGTAACGGCCCGACAATTTTGAGCATCGGCGTTTCGGCTGAAACCACTCCGAAAATAGAGGCTTCGTAAAGGGCGCCCAATGCTCCTTTCACGGGCGAATAGACGGCCCCGATTTTTTCCAGCTCAGGCGTACCACCTACGAAAACGCGGCCCTCTCCGTACGTGAGTAGCAGGATGGGCGAGAAGCCCGAGCGGTGTAGCCGCAACTCTTCCTGCTGAATAGGCAAGGCCGAATGCGTATCCGCAATCTTCAGCCGGTACACGAGATGCTGCTGTTCGTCCTCTACGGCAAAAGCACAGGAAACCTCAACTTCAATCACCTCCTCCTCCGCCTCCCGGCTCAGAACTTCTTTGAACCCACCGCGCATATTGAGCGCCTTGCGCACGTCATAGGTCAGGCAGTCGCGCAGGAAGCTGAAGACGTCGAAGAGCGTCGATTTGCCGGTGCCGTTGGCGCCCACTACCACCAGCATCGCCGGAATGTCGGTGAGGTGGACGTCGCGGAACGCCTTGTAGTTCTTGATTCGGAGCGATTCAATTCTCATCGGGCAGCCGTTTAGGCGGTCTTGAAGGTGACATTCAGCCCGCGCGCTTCCAGCACGGCGTTGGTTTTGAGGGCGTCGGCGTCGGGGCCTTGAAAGGCGGCGTCGAGGCAGACCACGAGTTGCGGCGGGCCGGTGGGCGGGGCCAGCAGGGCGCGCAGGGCGGCGCGGGTGAGGGGGGCGGCCACGCACAGCACCACCCGGCCCTCGGCAAGGGTGTAGGCGGGCAGGCCGGCCGCATCGAAGGACGTCAGGGCGCTGCCCAGCGGCAGGCCGGCTTTCAGGACTAGCTCCCAGAGGCGGTCGTCGTCGGTGCGGCCGGGCGCGCGGTTATCGGCGAAAAGGGCGAGCTGCGCGGCGGGGTCGGGGGCGGTGGGGTCCCAGACGTGGAAGTTCGACGCCGCCAGACTGAACGCCCGGAAGCCGCGCCGCGCGGCGCGCGCCGGGTCAAACGTGAACGTACCGGCTTCGGCCTTATCCAGCCGGGCCACCACCCGCCGCACCCGTTCCCGCGTGATGTGCGCGATGGTGGGGTAGTCGGCTTTACCCGTCGGCTCTGGGAGCTGCACGAGGATGAAGCGGCGGTTGCCGTTGTCTTCTTCGTTCAGAGTCAGAACGGCCTCGGCTGTGGTGCCTGACCCACCGAAGAAGTCGAGGATGAGCGCTTCCTTATCGCCAGCAAGTTTAGCTAATGTTTTGATTAGCTCCACAGGCTTAGGAGCCTGAAAAAGGCTTTTACCCATTAATGAGTCGAAAGCAGCTTGACCTTTCTCCGTGAAGAAGTTTTTTTCGTCAAGAACACTTTTAAGCTTTTTGGTAACATTTTCACCGGAATCTAATGTAGCATAAGCCTTGCGAAAAATCTTCCAATTACCCTCAATGTTTCTAGCGACCAACAAGTGCAGCTCTGCTTTTGCTTTGGTTGTACCCCAGGTCCAACAGCCTTCAAAGCCGTCGTTCCAAACGGGTTCAACTTTTACCCATCCATTCGTTTCGATTAATGCAATTGATCCATCTGATGGATTGACCCAGAAAGGGTAGCATAGATTGGGACGATTGTGTTTCCCAAATTGGCGGTGAGTATTCCTTAGCTCTAACAGCCGAAATGCTCCGCGTGTATCTGATTCTGTGTACTGCTTACTAACCTCCTCATTAGATTTTGTAAGGCCAAGTTCCTGATCGGGAACCGCCCTGCTGTATACAAGCAGGTAGTCGTGGCATTTTGCGAAGTGTTCGCCGAGAACCCGGCCTTTGGGGTTAGTAATTACTGCAAGTTGTCCTAGCATATTCTCCTCCCCAAACACCTCATCCATCAGCAGCCTTAGGTTATGGACTTCGTGGTCGTCGATGGAAACGAAGATCACCCCATCCTCACGCAGCAGGTTGCGGGCCAGCAGCAGGCGCGGGTACATCAGCGAGAGCCACGCTGAGTGGTAGCGCCCGCTGGTGTCGCGGTTGGTAGAAGCGGCCGTACCGGCTTCGGTGAGTTGGCCGGAGTAGCGCAGGTAGTCGGCGAGGCCCTCGCGGAAGTTGTCGGGGTAGATGAACTCGTTGCCCGTGTTGTAGGGCGGGTCGATGTAAATGAGCTTCACCTGCCCGTGGTAGGGCTTCTGGAGCAGCTTCAGCACCTCTAAGTTATCGCCTTCGATGATCGCGTTTTCGGTGGTGTCCCAGCGGACGCTATCGGCCGGCTGGGGGCGCAGCGTGGCGGTGCTAGGGGCTTTGATCTGCTGAAACGCCTCGCGCTTGCCCGCCCACGACAGGCCGTAGCGCTCGCCGTCGGTGTCGAGGGCGCCGCCCAAGGCCTCCCGCAGCCGGGCAAAGTCGATTTTTCCCTCCCGGAAAACCTGCGGGGCGGCTTCCTGCAAGTGTTGCAGCAGGTCTTGGGTGAGGTCGGGGCTGGTTAGGAGCAGCTTGTCGGGCTGCGGCGCAACGGGAGCGGGCATCGGCGAAGAAAAAGAAGCAAGTGCCACGGGCGCGCCGGCCCAGCCAGCACCCCACGGCCAAGCGAAGGTAATGGCAACCGTAGGTGCCGCCCGTCGCTGGTGGGCGCGCGGCTACGTTGTTCCCGCTTCCCCCAAAACCAAAAAACCGGGCACAACTCTGTTCCCGGTTTTTTCAATCTCCTAAAACCGGGAACAACCGCCGCCGGACGCGCCGGACCAGCAGCGCGGGCAAAGTCAGATGGGGATAGACGCGTCACGGGACGGAGTGCCAGATTACCTGAGTTACACGGCCTAATCAGGCGTTCGGCTCGGCCTTGACCGCTCGCCGCCGCTGGAAAACCAGACAACAGACGGGCGTTTTACTTATGTGGGTATTCCTGATTCAGGCGGCAGCCTGGGGGGCAGGTTGCAGTTCGTGGACGTAATCCGGTTGTTGGCCCCTCAATCAAAGCTGTTGGTCGATCGGCACTTGGGGCTGGGATTTTAACGAACTAGTTTTGTATTATCGGCAGGACTGCTCTGCTTATCAAGCACTAATACTGCTCATTGTCACTTTTCGGCTTTTAAAAGCCGTTGGTCTTTATGAAAAAATCCTACCTGCTACTGCGACTTACGCTGCTGATGGGTCTGTTGGGCGGTGGCCTGACGAGGCCGCTGGCCTGGGCGCAAGTCACCCCCGACATTAGCACGACGCTCTCGGCGACGCCGGCTTCCCTCAACGCCACCGCGTCGGTGACGCTGACCGTGGGCGTGACCAACACGGGCAGCGGTGCCGTTACAGCTACTAACGTGACCCGCACCGTGACGGGCTTACCCACGGGCCTGAGCGGGGTGACTTTCGGTGGCGCCGGAGCTGCTAACGCCACCTACAACTCCGGCGCGGGTTCCGTGACGTTCACCGGTGGGCCGTACAGCCTGGCCGCCAGCGGCGCGAGCCTCAATTATACGATTACGTTCACGGTGCCGTGCGGCACGGCGTCGTTCACGGCCACCTCGACGGTAGGCTGCACCAGCGACACCGATACCGGCAACAACACCGCTACGGCTGGGGTGACGGTAAACAACACGACTGCACCCGCCACGCCGGGGGCGATCAGCAATACCGGCAACCCCGGAGCCCTGACCCTCTGCCGTAATGGTGCTGGTAACACGCAGAACTACGCCATCAGCGCCGTAACTGGTGCCACTAGCTATACGTGGACGATTCCTACGGCCGTAGGTAGTATTTCGGGCGGAGCGGTAGTTGGTGCCAACAGCGTGCTGACGACCGCTTCCACCACTATCACGGTGACGCCTAACAATGCTAACTCTAACAATGCGGGCAACCTGACTGTGACGGCTAGCAACGCGTGCGGCACGAGCAGCGCTCAAACGCTGGCGCTGATTAAAGCGGCGGGGGCGCCCGGCACGCCGACTGCCATCACGAACACGGGCGGTTTGTGCGCCGGGACGCAGGTCACGTTCACCGCTACCCCGAACGGCGCTAATCCGATTGACACTTATAACTGGACGGTGCCTGCCGGCTGGACCTTGGTGTCCGGCCAGGGCACGGTCAGCATCCAGGTTACTGTAGGGACTGCCACTGGTAACTTAACGGTCATTGCCACTAACCGGTGTGGCACCAGTGGTACGCGCACGACCAGCTTTACGCCGCTCGGCATCCAGCCAACGGTTACGGGCAATCAGACGCCCTGCACCGGCTCCGTCGTGACGTACACGGCCACGGCTGGCCTAGGAACTTATGCCTGGACGCTGCCAACAGGTTATAGCGGATCCTCCGTCACGAACACGATCAACGTGACGGTGGGCGCCAGCGCCGGCAATGGTACCATCAGCGCGACGGCCACTTCCGGCGGCTGTACTTCCACGCCCGGGACGCTGGCGATCACGCCAACCCAGACGCCCACGCAGCCAGCGGTTATCAGCGGCAGCACAACGCCTTGCCAGAACTCGACGGGTAATATTTATTCGGTCGCTTCAGTGCCGGCAGGCGAAACTTATACCTGGTCGTACAGCGTCGCGGGCGCCACCTTCCCTGGCGGCAACACTGGCGCGAGCGTGAGCGTCTCGTTCGCGGCTGGCGCAGGCAATGGTAACCTGATCATCACGCCCACGGCTGGCACTGCGCCGATTTGCAGCGGCCCAATCCGCACGTTGGCGCTGACGCCGCTCGGCGCGCCGCCGACACCCAGCGCGATTTCCGGAGCTGCCGCACCGTGCGTCAGTTCGTCGCGGACGTATTCGGTAACGAACGTTGCCGGGCTGACTTATACCTGGGTGGTGCCAGCGGCGGTCGGCACGATTTCGTCTGGCCAGGGCACGAATAGCATTACCGTGGCCACGGCCGGCACCACCGGCACGGGTAATATCACGGTGACGGCTACTTATACGGGCTGCACGACTGCTAGTGCGGCCAGCACCCGGAGTGTGACCTCCGTCGCGTCTTTGCCCGCTTCTGCCGCCATCGCCGGTCCGGCCGCCCCGTGCGCGGGCGCGACGGGCATCGTTTACACGGCTACGGCAGTAACGGGCGCCGTTTCGTATCAATGGAGCGTGACCGGCACCGGCTGGAGCATCACGGCCAACGCCACCACCGCGGCGCCCACCTTTACGGTAGGCTCCGGTCCCGGTACTCTGACCGTGGCGGCCGTGAACGACTGCGGTCCCGGCGCTACCCAGACCCGGATCATCACGCCTACCAGCGCTATTCCAGCCCAGCCGGGTGCCATTTCGGGGTCTGGTTCGATTTACATCAACAGAACCGGAAATATTTACACTATTGCCGCCGTGCCAGAGGCGGTTTCTTACACCTGGACCGTGCCGGCGGCCATCGGCACGATCACGGCCGGGCAGGGCACCACCAGCATCACCGTGACGGCCGCCGCCGCAACCAATAGCGGCAACAGCATCAGCGTAGTGGCGATTAATAGCTGCGGCACCGGTCCGGCCCAGACGCTGCCCGTAAACGTGCTGGACGCTCCAGACGTGGTGACGACGGTCAGCGCCCCGGCCTTCGCCGATGCTGGCTCGTCGGTGTATTTTACTATTACGTACATAAACATCGGTTCGCAGAACGCCACGGACGTCGTGACGAACCTGGCGATGAGCAACAGCTCGGGCAGTGTGCTGACGGGGATCAGCCTCTCGCAAAGCGGCGTCTTCACCCCGACGGCTGCCGACGGTGGCATTACCGGTATCGCTTCCTACGGGGCGATTACTCTGAACGCGGGGGCCAGCACTACCCGGACTTTCCTGATCACGATGCCCGCTTCCGGAACCCTGACCGGCGTGGCATCGAGTACGCAGACCACGACTGATGCTAACCCGGCCAACAATGATGGCACCGCACCCGCCGCCACGGCTATCGTGACGGCCCGGCAGAATGCGGACGTCATTACGGTCGTGGCGGGGCCGCAATTCGTGGCGCCAGGTCGGCAGGTAACCTACTCCATCACGCCCACCAACCAGGGGCCGTCGGTAGCTACCAACGTCGCGACGACCCTGACGGGCCTGCCAGCGGGCCTGACCGGCGTGACGGTGTTCGCAGGCGGAACCTATAATAGCGGTACCGGCACCGTGACGTGGCCTGCCACGGCTGCCATTGCCCGGGGGGCTTCGTTGCCGTTGGGCGTTCGGTTCACGGCGGGTGCCTCGGGTACCATCACCGTGACGGCTTCTTCCACTTCCACGACGCCCGATCCATTGGCTGCGAACAACAACGGGACCGGTGCGCAGGCTAACCTGACCACCCTGATCACGGGCGCCGTTTCCAATACGGAATGCTCAAGCCCCGGCATCGACGGTGACCTGACTACCGTGGCTACCTCGGTGCTGAATACCTATTTTCCCGGTACCGGTACGGTGAGTGCAGGTGCTGCAAGCGTGACGGTTGGTCCCGTCGCGACGGGTTACGGAACGGCGCCCATCGTGGCGGGCGACCTGGTTTTGCTCATCCAGATGCAGGGCGCGGATATCGATGCCACCAATACCGATGCCTACGGCAGCGGCGTGGCGGGCCAGTTGCGGGCAAACGGCGCCCTTCGGAACGCGAACTACGCGGCGGGCCTCTACGAATACCGCATTGCGGCCAACACGGTACCTCTCACGGGCGGCACCATCACGCTGACGCGCCCCACGAGTTTCGGTTACACTACGGCTGCTGCTACCAGCAGTACCGGACGCCGCGTGTACCAGGTGATCCGGGTGCCGCAGTACCAAACCCTGACGCTGGGCGCGACCTTGACTGCTCCGCGCTGGGACGGCACCACGGGCGGCGTAATGGCCGTGGACGTGGCAGGCGCAACCTTCTTCAATGGCCAAACGATCAATCTTGCGGGCATCGGTTTCCGGGGGGCGGGTGGTCGTCAGCTAGGGGGCGATGTTGGGGTCAACAACACCGATTACCGCCATACCGCCAGCCTCGCAACCAGCGCCGGTAAAGGCGAAGGCATTGCCGGAACGCCGCGCTACCTCAACAATGCGGGCGTGCTGCTCGATCAGGGTTTTGATGGTTACCCCAACGGCGACTACGGGCGCGGTGCCCCCGGCAACGCGGGTGGGGGCGGCACCGACGGGCGCCCCAGCAATAACGACGAGAACTCCGGCGGTGGCGGCGGCTCGAACGCCGGGTACGGCGGGCGCGGCGGCAACTCCTGGAACACGAACCTGGAAAACGGCGGTTTTGGCGGCGGTGACTTTACGGAAGCCAACCCCACGCGCCTGATTCTGGGCGGTGGCGGCGGCGCCGGTACCACCAACAACGGCACCGGCACTCCAGGGGCGGGTTTCGCCTCATCGGGCGCGGCAGGCGGCGGTTTGTTGATTATGCGTACCGGCAGCGTGAACGGCACGGGTACGGTGAACGTCAGCGGCGCCGATATGACTTACCTGGCCGGTAACGACGCCTCCGGCGGCGGCGGCGGTGGTGGCTCGGCGGTGCTGGTGGCCAATCCCGGCGTCAGCCTGAGCGGCCTCACCATTCTGGCGAGAGGCGGTAACGGCGGCTCCAACACCGGCGGCGGAGCGCCCCACGGCCCCGGCGGCGGCGGTTCAGGCGGCGTAGTATTCACTTCGAACACGTTGAACGCTGCCACCTCGTTGCAGCCCGGCGTGACGGGTAGCACCTCAAACTCCAATATTTACGGCGCGGGCACCGGCACCGCCGCCAGCGGTAACATCCTGACGAACCTGGTGGTAGCCGACTTGCCGAACCTGATTTCGGGCGCGGCCTGCTCGGCGGACGTGGTCGTGACGGCCTCCGGCCCCGCTGTAGCAGTGGCTGGCGCTTCCGTTATTTACACGGTCAGCGTGACCAACCTGGGCCTGAATACCGCCAATGGCGTGGTGCCAACCCTGACCCTGCCCGTTGGCGTGACCGTAACGGCGACGCCCTTCGGCTCGACGGTAAGCGGCAACGTAGTGACGCTACCCGCGATTGGCTCTATCGCGGTTGGGGCAGCGGCTATTAATTATAACGTTACCTTCACGATGCCCGCCGCCGATGTCACGGGCACGGCGGCGGCCACTTCGGCTTCCAACGACCCCGTGGAAGGTAATAACGACGGCACGGCGACGAACGCTAACGTCACGACCCGCTACAACCCCGCCCCGGTGGCGAATCCGGCCACCATCGCGGCCGTGAACCCCGGCGGCACTAATACTTATGCGCTGGATAACACTTCGTTCTCCGGCACCGACGATGTTTCGGTGGCGTCGATCCGGCTCACGACGTTCCCCACGAATGCGACGAGCATCACCGTGAACGGGACGACCTACACGGCAGCTGGTGGCGGTGGCACGACGGCTTTCCCCGGCGCGGGCATTACGCTGCCCGCTACGGCGGCGGGCAACCTGGCGGCGGGCAACACGATTCTGATCGACCCCGTCAACAACGCGCTGGGCGCCAACCTGGCCGTGGTGCTGCCCTACGTGCTGATCGACAATGACGGCGGGCCTTCGAACCCGGCCAATATCACGATCAACTTCTCGGATTTGACCATCAGCGGGACGCTCTTCCACGACCTGAATGGCCTGACCAACAACCTGATCGATGGCACGTCCATTGGTCGGACTTTGACATCGAACATTCAGCTGTACGCCAACCTGCTCAACGCGGCGGGTACGGCCGTGGTGGCATCGGTAACGCTCCCGATAGCCGGCGCCATCGGCCAGTACAGCTTCGGCACGTTGGCGGGCTTACAGCAGAACACGTCTTACACGGTGGTGCTCGCGACAGCCAACAATTCTATCGTACCCGTGCTGCCCGCCGGCTGGGTAAACACCGCCGAAGGCACGACCACCGGCGACGGCACCCCGGACGGCAGCCTGACGACGGCCCTGACGACCACGGCCGTCAGCGGTGCCAATTACGGCATCGAGCAGCGCCCCACGGTGGGCGCCAACCAGGCTGTCACGACCGTGAACCCCGGCGGCACGCAGACGTACCCGGTGACCTCGACGCTTTTCACCGGCGCCGATGTAAACGGCGGCACGGTGACGGGCCTCTACTTCGCCACGTTCCCGGCCAATGCCACCAGCATCACGCTGGACGGTAATTTTTATACGAACGCCACCTTCCCCGGCGCGGGCGTGACGGTGCCAGCGAATGCCGCCGGTAACCCCGTAACCCAGATTCGGATCGACCCGGTGAACAATACCGGCAGCAACGTCATCGTGGTATTGAGCTACCAGACCGTGGACAACGCCAACGTGTTGTCCACGAACGCAGCCACCGTCACGGTGACGTTCACGGATATCACGATCAGTGGTAATGTGTACAACGACGGGAACGGTGCTGCTGTCACGACGACGGTGCCGATCGGTTCGGCCGCCGGCAACCAGCTTTACGTGAATCTGGTGGATGGTACGGGCACCGTAGTCGGTACCTCGACGGTGAATACCACGACTGGCCTTTATTCTTTGGGCACCGCCAACGGTACGCAAACCAATACCACCTTCACGACGGTGTTGAGCACCGTGCAGGGGGTAGCAGGCACCACCACTGGCGCCACACCAGCACTACCAACAGGCTGGGTGAACACGAACGATGCAGTTAATACCAGCAGTGCTACCGGCGATGGCCTGGCAAACGGGCAACAGAGCGTCAGCCTGGTAGCGGCCAGCATCGGTACTATCCTGTTCGCCATCGAGGATCGGCCGACCGCCAACCCCACCAACGCGACGGTGGTGGTGAACACCAACAACCCCGGCGCCGCCACGCTTTACACGGTGCCTGCCGCCAGCTTTACGGCTTCCGACCCGGCGCCGGGTGGTGTGACGGGCCTGTATCTTGCGGCCTTCCCCGCCAACGCTAACAACATCCTGCTGACGCCTGTGGGCGGCGCGGCTACTACCTACACGAGCATCACGTGGCCAGCAGCTGGTGTGACGGTGGCGGCGGCGGCGAGTGGTAATCCAAGCCAGAATATTCAAATCGATCCAATTGATGGGACGACGACCGTAGCTCTGGTGTACCAGGCCGTGGACGGAGCCGTGATCAATGGCGTAGCGAATACGGTCCGGTCGCTGAACTCGGCGACCGTGACGGTGAACTTCTCGGACATCACCCTCAGCGGTACGGTCTTCCAGGATGTCAATGGCGGTACGATCAACGGTACGGGTATCGGCTCGGCAAGCGGTAGCCAGCTTTACGTACATCTGCTCACCAATACTGGAACGGCAATAGCCGGTTCGGTGCCGGCAACGGTCAACGCGGATGGTACTTATTTGCTCGGTACCGCCAACGGTGTCCGCCCCAGCACGACGTACCGGGTGGTGGTCAGCACTTCGAACCTGACCACGACTACGACTTCGACCTTGCCTACCGGCTGGGTAAGTACCGCCGAAGGCATCGGCACCGCCGGCGACGGTACCGTGAACGGCATCGTGACCTCGGTACCGGCAACGCTGGCCGCCAACACCGCTGCTGGCGGCGCAGGCGTGAGCAATATCAATTTCGGTATTGAGCAGCGCCCCGTGGCCACGGCCAATACCATTACGCTGGTGAATCTGGGTGGTAATAATTCGTCGAGTGTGCCAGCTGCGGCCTTTGCCGGCACTGACCCCGACGCAGGCGGTATCATCAGCAGTATCCGCCTCACCGCCTTCCCGGCGGCGAACGCCACGAGCATTACGGTGAACGGCACGACCTATACCTTGGCCGGCGGCGGTGGCACGACGGCCTTCCCCGGTGCGGGTATTCTGCTGACCACCGACGCTAACGGCAATCTGGCGGCAGGCCAGACGCTGACCGTAAACCCGCTGAACGGCGCCGTGGCCGTGGTGCTGCCCTTCAACGTGATTGATAATGCCAACATCGCATCCAGCGCAACGGCTAACCTGACTATCAACTTCACCGATCTCACCATCAGCGGTACGGTGTTGCAGGATCCGGACGGGCTGACCGATAGCCAGCTCAACGGCACGGCCGTCGGCTCGGCAAGCGGGACGGCGCTCTTCGCCAACCTGCTGAACGCCGCCGGTACGGCCGTGGCCGCTTCGGTGGCGGTGCCTACCACTGGTCCGACGACCGGCCAGTACAGCTTTGGTACGGCCAATGGCCTGGTGCAGAACACCTCGTACACGGTGGTGCTGACCACGACGGCCACTTCCATCACGCCGACATTGCCCACTGGTTGGGTGAACACCGCCGAGGGAATCGCCGCTACCGGCGACGGCACGATCAATGGTTCGACCACCATCGCGCTGACCACTACGGCCGTAGCCGGTGCCAATTTCGGGATCGAGCAGCGCCCCGTGGTGAACTGGGTGACGAACGTCCCGGTGAACAACACGGCGAGCGCGTCTGTCCTGAGCGCAGGCCTGAGTGCCACGGATGCCGATGGCACGGTCAGCTCGTTCCTGCTGACTTCCATACCGGCTGCTGCTGCCGGGACGCTGCGCTACAATGGCACCATTCTGACGGCGGGTAACATCGGCACCACTGTGATTCCGAACACCCCTGCTAGCCTGGCGCTGCTGACTTTCCAGCCGGTGAACGGCTTTGTCGGGAATGCGACGTTCACGTACACGGCCACCGATAATGCGGGCTTCGTCAGTACCCAGAGCAATAATGCCGGCAGCATCACCGTCAGCGCGGCGACTTACACCATTCCGGTGGGCATCGCCGACGTGGCCACCACGATCACGCCTTCGGTCAACCCCGTAATCGCGGCCACCGCTCTGAGCTTCGCGGTGACTTACACGAACGCCGGACCCAACTCGGCAGTGAACTACACCCAGACCCTGACGCTGACGGCCAACCTGGGCGCGGCCAACGTGACCTTCGCGAACCTGCCGACCGGCGTGACGGCCGCTTACAACAACACGACCGGCGTAGTGACCTTCACTGGTTCGCCCACGACGCTGATCAGTGGCGCCAACCAGAACCTGACGGTGAATATCGCCTCGGTGCCGCCAAACCTGGCTTCGGTGACGGTCTCCACCACCGTGGGTACCACCACGAACCAGGGCGCTGACACCGGCGCCAACTCGGCGACGGTAACGGTGCCCGTGACGCCGATTGCCGACGTGACGACCAGCCTGACCGGCCCCGCCACCGTGACCACAGGGGTGACGACCAGCCCCTATACGGTGACTTTCACCAATAATGGCCCTTCGACGGCTGCTGGCGTAACCCAGACCGTGACGCTGCCGGCGGGCGCTACGGGCATCACGGCTACCGGCGGTACGGTGAGCGGTACGACGATCACGTACCCCACGGGTACGCTCGCCTTGGGTAGCCCGGCGACGTTCACGTTCACCTACGTGCCTGCTGCGGGCGTTACCAGTGTGAGCGTTACCAGCAACGTGGGCACCAGCACGAGCCAGGGTGCCGATGCGGCCCCCAACTCGGCTACGCTGAACAGTAACCAGAATATGGAGCTGGCCGGTATAGTGTTCGATGACGTGAACTACGGCGGCGGAGCGGGCCGGACCTACGCCGCCGCCGATGCCGCCGCCGTCGCTTCTTCCTTCGCGAGCGGCGCCATTCGCCGCAGCGGAGCGCGGGTAGAACTCTACGATGCAACGGGTACTTACGTGACCTTCGCCACGACCGACGCCGCTGGCCGGTATTCGTTCAGCGTGGCGCCGAATGCCACTTACACGGTGCGGGTGCCGAACAACGCGACCAATTCAGTGAGCAGTGTCCGGACGGGCACCGGTACCCTGCCGGTGCAGACGTTCGTGAACGGTAATGTCAATCGGGTAGGCGGTGAAGCACCGGAAAAAGTAGATGCCGCCAACGGCACCACCGGTACGACCCTGGCAAGCCTGAATACGGCGGCCACCATTGCTCAGTCGGTGACCACGGTGGCCGTGACCACGAGCAGTGCCACGACGCTGGACTTTGGGTTCAACTTCAACACGGTCGTCTCGAACCGCGACGCCGGACAAGGTTCGCTGCGGCAGTTCATCACCAATGCCAATGCGTTGCCGAATACCAATTTGGCGCAGGCAGGCCAGACGGCGGGCCGCGAAACCACCATCTGGATGGTGCCGAACGGCGCCACTACGGGCGCCCCGGCAGGGCTGCGGAACAATCTGGTATCGGGCCTGACCGGCAGCGCCGGCGCGGCGCGGGTGGTCGTGACGCTGGCTTCGGCCCTGCCCACGCTGACCGCGGCGTCCACGACCATCGACGGCGGTACCCAGACGACCAATATCGGTAATACGAACACCGGCACGCTGGGAACCAGCGACGTGGTTGGCGTGGATGGCTTGCCCGTGACGGCGCTGAACCGGACGGAAGTGGAAATCGTCGGCAACAGCAGCTTCGCCTCGCCGCTGACTCTCGGCGCTAGTAACTCGACGCTGCGTAATGTGGCGATCCGGGGAGGTTCGATCAGCACGGTGACCATCAACGGCACCGCTACGACGGGTAGCCTGCTCGAAAACAACCTGATCGGTACCAGTGCCATTGCTTACGCCTGGGCCGGTGACGCTACGGTATCGGGCAACTTCGGGGTGGATGTGGTGGGCACTGCGGCTGCAACGGTCCGCAACAATGCCATCTCGTTCACGGGCAGCTCCGGTATGAAGCTGAATAACGGCACGACCACCGTCGCGGTTAGTTCAGTGACCGGCAACCAGTTCCTGCAAAACGGCTATAACAATGCCGGCGGCGACGGCATCTCGCTCGGTGATGCTACCGGGGGAGCCGGGCCGGCCCTGATTCAGGGTAACCTGTTCACGCTTTCGAATTCGAGCGCGATTCAGCTGGAGATCGGCCAGACCGCCCTGACGCAGATGCGCAACAACACGATGCTCTCGTGCGGGAAGGGCGGCGCCGGTACGGCGCTGAACTCGCTCGAAGGCTCGGCGATCTGCTACCTGCAGCGCAATGGTTCGCGCCGTGGGACGACGGCCGACGACATCACCAGCAACCTGATCATCGGTACGCAGGCTTCCGGAATCGTGGTGGGCTACGGTCAGCAGAACGTGACCATCAGCCGGAACTCGGTCTATGGCTCCGGCTCGGTGGCGATCGATATCGTGACCAACCCCAATGCTTTCGTGGGAGGCCCCGGCTCCGGCGCCGTGGAATATGGCTCCGGCGACGGCGTGACGCTGAACACGGGTGCTGTGGGCACCAGCGCCTCGCCGCTGCCCAACCGGGGAATGAACTACCCAATACTGACCCGCCTCGACGTGGTGAGCGGAAATATCGTGATCGAAGGGTTCGTGAAAGCCGGCTCGACGGTCGAGTTCTTCATTCCTGACCTTGACCCAACCCGCTTCGGGGAGGGCCGCACCTTCCTTGCCACTCGCGTGGAAGGCTCCGGTCAGGACACCGACGGGGGCACCGGTGCCTATGGCTCGGCGGCGATCAACGGCATCAGCCAGGGACAGGACGCCAGCGCCAGCCGCTTCTCGTTCACGCTGCCCTTCAGCTCCCTGACGGCCCAGCAACAGTCCGGCATTCTGGCCAGCGGCCTCACGGCCACGGCCACGCTCAACGCGAATACGTCCGAGTTCTCCGGCAACGTGACCCTGTCGGCCGATGTGTTCACGACGGTGGTGCCGCTGGCCTCGCCGGTGAGCGCCGGAACCACAGCGCAGTTCACGGTGACCTTCAGCAATAACGGTCCCAGCACGGCCAACGGCGTGGTGGCGCAAGTGCAACTGCCCGCCGGCCTGACCGGGGTGAGCGTAGGCGGCGGCGGTTCCTACAACAACACCACCGGCCTGGTAACGTACCCGGCGCTGACGGCGCTACCCGCGAACACGCCCACCGTGTCGGTGATCACCTACACGCAGCCTGCTACGACGGGCGCCGTGACGGCGGCGGCTTCGGTCACCACCAGCACCAGCGAGAACGGGCTGTTTGCCAATAACGCCGCGACGAATACGATCCTGACGGCCGCAAGCTTCGATCTGGTGACCACCATCAGTGGCCCGGCCACGACGGTCGCAGGCCAACTGGTGACCTACGCGGTGACCACCACCGATAACGGCCCCTCGGCCGCGCCTAACGTGGCGCAGACCGTGCAACTGCCCACCGGGCTGGCGTACGTATTCGTAACCAACGGCGGGACTTACGATGCCACGAGCGGCGTAGTGACCTTCCCGGTGCTGGCCGCGCTGGCGGCGGGGCAGTCGTTCAACCATTCGGTGGCTTTCGTCGCCCCGGCAACCAGCTTCTCGCTAACGGCTAACGTGACGCCCACGGCGGGTGATATCAACCTCGCCAACAACACGGCGGTGGTGAACACGGCCGTAACCGGCCCAGCGCCCGCGACGGTGGCGAATGCTTATATCGAAGTGACCTCGGACGCTCCGGCGGGCGGTGTGGCCCCCGGCACGGCGGTCGTTTTCACGGTGACGCAGGGCAACTACGGTCCGCAGTCGGCAACCGATGTGGTAGCCCGCCTGGCGCTGGCCCCCGGCCTGACAGGCGTGGTGGTGAGCGACGGTGGTGCGTACAGCAGCGAGACGGGTCTGGTGACCTGGCCCTCGGTGGCTACGCAAGCCACGGCCGCCAGCCGCACCCTGACCGTGACTGCGAATGCGCCCGCCTCCGGGGTGCTGACGGCAACGGCTTCGGTGACCACCACCACCAATGACCCCGTGCCCGCCGACAATGCGGCCACTACTGAGGTGACTATTAACACGCTGCCGCGTACAGATATGCGCGTGGTAATCGGCGGGCCCACGGCGGCCATTGCCGGTCAGACGCTGAGCTACGCCGTGACGACCACCAACGCGGGCCTGAACCCGGCTTCACAGGTCGTGACGACGGCCCAGCTACCCGCCGGCCTGGCCAGCGTGATAGTGAGCGGCGGTGGTATCTATAACAGTACGACTGGGGTGGTGAGCTGGACCACGGTGGGCACTTATCAGCCCGGCGATGCCGTGGTGAACACGATCAGCTTCACGGCACCGCTCAACGGCCTGAACCCGCTGCCGCTGGCGGCCACGGTACGCTCGACGACGACAGATACGAACCCAGCGAACAACACCTCAAGCCTCTCGACGAGCCTGCAGGCTTTCGCCGACCTGGCGTTGAGCATCGGTGGGCCGAGTGCGGCTACGGTGGGTTCGCCGATTACCTACATCGTATCAGTGGCCAACAACGGTCCGGCCGTTTCGACGGGGAGCACCGTTACGGTGCAGCTCCCGACAAACCTGACCGGCGTAACAGCTTCCAACGGGGGTACTTATAACGCACAGACGGGGCTAGTGACTTTCCCCGCCATCGTGGGGCAGCTTCCCGGCAGTGCCGGTGGCCTGACGTACAGCATTAACCTGACGGCCCCCGACCGTTCGTCGCTTACGCCGATTGCCTACGTGACGCCGACCACCAACGATGACCCGGTAGTGGGTAACAATACCGCTTCGGTGAACACGACGTTGTCGGCGCCCTCCGGCACGGTGGCTAACCTGGCCACGAACGTCGTTTCGAACCTGACTACCCGGGCCGCTGGCCTGCCGATCACGCTGACCGTGACAACTCAGAACCTCGGCCCGGCCACGGGCACGGGCGTCACGCAACTGGTTGCGCTACGGCCCGGCCTGACGGGAGTCACGGTAAGCAATGGCGGTACCTACGATGCCGTGACGGGGCTGGTCACCTGGACTGACGCTTCGCTGGCGAATGCTACCACGCTGACCCGCACGATCATCCTCAATGTGCCCGGCACCGGTCCGCTGGTGGCTACGGCTACGGTGAGCGGCAACGAAACCGATTCGGCGCCGGCTAATAACCGCGCGTCAACGTCGGTAACCGTGACCGCCAATGCCGATGTGAGCGTGGCCGTGAGCGGCCCGGCCACCGCCGTGCCCGGCGCTACGGTGACGTATTCCGTGACGACCAACAACCTCGGTGCCTCGCCCGCGGCGGGTGTGGTGACGACGCTGCAACTACCGGCTGGCCTGACGGGCGTCGTGGTGAGCGGCGGCGGCTCCTACAATTTCGATGACGGCCTGGTGACCTGGCCTGAGATCAATACCCAGGCCATCGGCTCGGCGGGGGTGGTGACCAATACCGTGACCATCACGGCGCCCGCCACGGCCACCTTCACGGCAACCGGCAACGTGACCACGACCGCCACCGACCCGGTGGCCAGCAACAACCAGATGGCGGTGATCACAACCACGACCGCCAACCTGCTGCCCGTGGCCTACGACGTGGTGAACGCCCTACAGGCGCCACGCAGCGAAACGGCCACCACCTCGAACCTGATCTCGCCGCTACAGGCGATGGACCCAGACGGCACGGTAGCCACGTACACGATCACCTCGCTGCCGACGGCGGCGCAGGGGGTGCTGTCGCTGAACGGTTCGCCGGTGGTGCTGAACCAGGTGCTGACGCCGGCCCAGGCCGCGCTGCTGACCTTCGACCCGGCCGCCAACTTCGCGGGCAATGCCTTCTTCACGTACTTCGTCACGGATAACCAGGGCGACAAGTCGAACGACGCCCGCTACACGATCCCCGTCGGAATCGACAACGCGGTCGTGTACACCGTCGCTCCGACGCCTGCTGCTGGGGTGCCGTATCAGAATAACCAAACGCTGGCGACGGCCTTCGATGCGAACGGGGGCGAATACACCACGGGTGTGGTAGTCACTGACGCTGGCGTCCGGCTGGCGGTTTTGGCTCCCGGGTCGAATCCGTTGCCCGCTGGGGTGGGGCTGAATGCCACTACCGGGCTACTGACCGTTACGGACCGGACCTTGCTGACGCCGGGTTCATACACGGTGAATATTACGACAACCGACGAGTTTGCCGGCGTAACGACCACCCCCGTGACCCTCACGATCAGCGGTACGCCGCTGCCCGTGGAGCTGATCGCCTTCGAGGCGAAAGCCCGCCGCCAGGATGCACTGCTGACTTGGGCTACGGCCTCGGAGCGCAACGCCGCCTACTTCGCCGTGGAGCGTTCGCTGACCGGCGACCGGTTCACCGAAATCGGCCGGACCGATGCACACGGCACTACGTCGCAACGCCACGACTACGACTTCACCGACCGCCAGATCGGCCAGTCCGTGAACGGCCTGGTGTACTACCGCCTGCGGCAGGTGGACCAGGACGGCACGGTGACGTACACGCCCGTTCGGACGGTGCGCTTCAGCGGCAAAACCGAGCCGGTGCGCGTAGCCTTCTACCCGAACCCGTTCACCGACGCCCTGACGCTCGACCTGACGGCGCTGCCTGCCGGTTCGCCGGTGATGATCACGATCCTCGACGCGACGGGCCGCCTGGTCCGGACGCTGACCCTGACCGGTGCGCAGGTCCAGTCCGTGGACTTGCATACGCTGGCCTCGGGCACCTACGTGGTGCGCCTGACGGGTGCTGATGGCTTCACGGCTACCCAGCGCCTGACGAAGGAATAGCGCCGGCCAGCCCTTGGTCTGGTTCCCTCGAAACCCCCTGCTGGCTGGCTGCCGGTGGGGGGTTTTGCTTGGGTGACCCGGCGGTCAGTCATCAGCGGAACGGAGGAAGGTGATGGAACCCGGGGCCGGAAGTTCATCAGGCGCCGCCGCTGTCCGACCTTTGTGGCCCTGTCTGGCCCCCTTCTTTTTATCCCTGCATCCGAATGAAGATTCTGGCCATTGGCCGTAACTACGCCGCCCACATTGCCGAGCTGCACAACGAAGTGCCCACTGAGCCGGTCATCTTCGATAAGCCCGATACAGCCCTGCTGCTGCACGACGCGCCGTTTTACTATCCTGATTTCACCCGCGACATCCACCACGAGGTGGAGTTGGTACTCCGGATCAGTAAGGAAGGTAAGAATATCGCCCCCGAATTTGCCCATCGTTACTACGACGCCATCGGCCTGGGCCTCGACCTGACCGCGCGCGACCTGCAAGCCACCGCCAAAGCCAAAGGCCTGCCCTGGACGCTGGCCAAGGGCTTTAACCACTCAGCGCCGCTGGGGCGGTTCAAGCCGGTGAGCGCCTTCGCGGATCTTAAAAACATCGATTTCTCGCTGACGGTCAACGGCGAGGTGCGCCAGCACGGCAATTCCGGGCTGATGATTCACTCGTTCGAGGCCATCATCGCTTACATCTCGCGCTTCATCACGCTCAAACTGGGCGATCTGATTTTTACCGGAACGCCCGAGGGCGTCGGCTCCATTCAGGTCGGCGACCGCCTCGAAGGCTTCCTCGAAAACGAACCGGTCCTGCTGATGGAGGTGCGGTAGGTGGTTGTTGGTTTGTAGTTTCTGGTTTTCGGTCTTTTGTTTTTGGGCAGTCGCCCGCTTCTACGTCTCTGCCGTTTGCGTTTTCTTCTTTTTTTGCTGCTTGCCCCGCTGGCGGTTAGCGCCCAGTCGGCTTCTTCCGCCGCTGATTCTGCTGCCCGGCTTCGCCCCGTCGCCCTGCCCGCTGCGCGCAACGCTGGCGCCCCGGCCGGCTACTTCCGGTTTCCAATCAAGCCCGGCGTTCGGAATTTCCTGGCCGGTTCGATGGGAGAAATCCGGCCGAACCATTTTCACGGTGGCCTCGACATCAAGACCGACTCGCGCATCGGCCTGCCGGTGCTGGCCGCCGCCGACGGTTACGTGTGCCGCCTCAAGGCGTCGGCCTACGGCTACGGCAACGTGGTGTACGTGCAGCACCCCAATGGGCTGGTAACGGTGTACGGCCACCTCGATGGTTTCGGGCCGAAGCTCGCCGAACTGGTGAAGCGCGAGCAGTACCGGCGCGAATCGTTTGAGTGCGAAATGTTCTGGGATAAGCCCGCTGGCGCCGTGGCTTTCCGGCAGGGTGAACTGTTGGCCTACTCCGGCAATACGGGCGGCTCCGGCGGGCCGCACCTGCACTTCGAAGTGCGAGACAAGATGGAGCGCATTCTGAACCCGCTGGCATTCGGTGGTTTCCCGGAAATTCAGGACGAAGTGCCGCCCACTTTCACGGGCCTGGCCGTGCGCCCGCTGACGATTGATGGGCGGGTGAAAGACGAGTTCCGGCGCGCCGAATTCAACGTCAAGCGCCTGGATGCGACGCATTTTGTGGTGCCCGATACCATCGAGGCGAGTGGTACGGTGGGCCTGGAAGCGGCGATGTATGACCGCTTCAGCGGCGCCGACAACCACAACGGCATTCAGCAGGGGCGGCTTACCGTGAATGGCGAGCCGTTGTTTAGCTACGTCATCGATGGGGTGCCGTTCAGCCAGCAGCGGATGGTTTCTTGCCATATCAACTACCTGACCTTCAAGACGACGGGCCGCGTTTTTGAAAAGCTTTATCAGGACGACGGCAACGCCCTCGATTTCTATCAGGGTGGCCCCACGCGCGGTAAGCTGCGTCTGGTGGCCGGCCGCACCTACGACGTCGTGCTGCTCGTGGCCGACTCCTACGGCAACACCACCGAACTGCGCGCCACGCTGCGTAGCCCGGCAGCCGCCCCAGCGGGCGGGTTCGTCCGCCTGAGCAAGGGCACCAATGCGGTCGGCGCGAAAAAGAGCCGCGCTGGCTTCGGGCCAACGTTCAGCGTCGAAGAAAATATTCTGGTGCTGAAAGCCAGTGATGCCACGCCTGCTCCGCCGCCGCTCAAGCTCTATGTGGGCCGGACGCGCTACGACCTGCGGCCGTCCTACGCCGGACGAGGCCTGGCGACTTACCTCTACGACCTGCGCGGTGGCCTGCCCGACTCGGTGACTTCCGCCGATGGTCAACACACGCTCCGCCCCGGCTTTCAGGCGGCGCTGCCCAGCGGCACCGACCGCTCGTTCAGCACCCCCGACCTGACGCTCGTCACGGACCCTAATTCGCTGTTCGACACGCTTTACGTGCAAACGGCTTTCGATGCCAAGCAGGGCCTCTGGAGCGTGAATTCGCCCCTGACGCCCCTCTGGAAACCCGTTCGACTCACGCTGAAGCCCGTCGGGCCGGTTCTCGATCCGGCTCACACGGCCGTGTATTCGCTCACGCCGAAGCTCGGCTTCGAGGGGGGCGCCTGGGCGGGGCTGCCCACCGAAAGCGGCGGTGCGCCCTTGGCCATCACCTGTAACCCCAAAACGCTGGGTCGCTATAAACTCCTGACGGACACCATTCCGCCGACGGCCACGCTCGTGAAAAAGTCGCCCACGGAACTGCGTTTCAAAATCAGCGACAACCTGTCGGGCATCGCTTCCTTCCGCTGCGAAGTGGACGGCAAGTGGCTATTGCTGCGCTACGAGTACAAGACCGCCACGCTCTTCAGCGAACGCCTCGACCCCAAACAGCCCCTGCGCGGCGCCATCCGGCTGCGGGTGCTGGATGCGATGGGCAATGAAAGGGTGGTGGAAGGGAAGCTCTAGCGGGCTTGCGGCACGAGCACCAAACCCGCCCCGCGCTAAAGCCGAACGCTTCCCGCTGGGCAGAGGCGCCCGGCAGGAAGCGTTCGGAGGGTTGGCTTGTAGCCTGAAGCTTACCGTCTGAAGCTTACCGCTTACGGTTGGCCACTCATTTTTTTGCCTTGGCTTTACCGCCGTTCACCACCGTCACGGGTTTGCGGGGCAGAAGTTCCTCACGCATGGCGGTCTGATAGACGAACGCGGCCATAATGGTAGCGGCCTGTTGCATATCCTCGGCGGGGGCGCGCTCGAACACGTCCTGGGTGGAATGGTGGGTCCGGCTGAAGTACTCCAGCTCGTCCTGAATGAACTGGAAGCCCGGCAGGCCGATGTCGTCGAACGACACGTGATCGGTGGAGCCGGTGTTTTCGGCCGTCAGAGTGGTGGCGCCCAGGTCTTTGAACGGCGCGAGCCATTGGCGGAAGATCGGACGGACGGCCTCGTTGCCTTGCAGATAGACGCCGCGAATTTTACCGGCGCCGTTGTCGAGGTTGAAATACGCCGAAAGCTTGGCGTATTCGGGCTTGACCGTGACGCGCGTCGGCGCGCCAGGTGCTGGCTTGGCGCCGGCTTCGGGCTTCACTTTTTCACCAAAATGCTGCTTCACGTAGGCTTCGGAGCCGTAGATGCCCTGCTCCTCGCCGGTCCAGAGGGCGACGCGAATCGTGCGGCGCGGTTGCAGGCCGAGGGTTTTGAGGATGCGCACGGCCTCCATTGCCACGGCCACGCCGGCGGCATTGTCGGTGGCGCCGGTGCCGCCCTGCCACGAGTCGAGGTGCCCGCCGAGCATCACCACTTCGTCCTTTTTATCGGTGCCCGGAATCTCGGCCACCGTGTTGTACTGCATCGGGTCAGCGTCGTGAAACTGCACCGTGGTCCGGATCGTCATCGCCACCTTCTCGCCCCCCTGAATCAGGCGGGCCAGCCGGTTGAACTGTTCGATACTCAGCGCGGCCTGTGGTAGTACGGTGGGCGGTTTCAGGTCCCAGACGTGCGCCGAGTTGTTGAACATCGTTTCCACCGAAGTGGTATCGATGGGGGCGGCGCCCGCCGCCTGCTGCACGAAGACGTTGCCGCCGTCGCCGGCGCGGCTGGGGTCCATCAGCAGGGCTACGCCTTCGTTCACGAAGAACTGGGCTTTGGTGGCGGCCGTGGCGTAACGCAGCTTCATCGCCCGCTGGCGCGCCACGTTGGGGCCACCGCCGCCGGTTTTAGCGTCGTTTGGGTCGGGCGCGTCGGCCAGTTCCAGGAGTTCTTTGTCGGTCCGGCGCGTGCCTTCGGCTTCGAAGTGGGGTTTCAATTCGCGGATGGGGCCGTTCAGCACGATTTTCCCGCGCAGCTTACCCCGGTATGGCTCCAGCTCGGCCACGGTGGTGGCGTTCACCCAAACCACTTCCGCATTGGTCAGCTCGCAGCCTGGCGCCCACGCCTTCGGGTAGGCCACCAACGGCTGCACCTGCGGGGTGGTGATTTCCCCGGCGAAGCTGGTCAGTGTCCAGCCGCGCCCGAACGGCCCCCAGGCTTCCAGTTTCGCGTTTTGCAGGCCGTAGCGGGTCATCTCGTCGCGCGTCCACTCGTTGGCCTTTTTCAGGGCCGGGGAGCCGGTGAGGCGCGGCCCCATATTATCGGTCAGGTATTGCAGGGTCTTCATCACCTGCGAATGCTTCAGGCCCTCCTCGCGGATGCGCGCGATGGGGTCAGCGGAAGCCGAAGTGGCGGGTTTGGGCGCCGGCGGGGCCGTTTGGGCTACGGCGGGCACCAGCGGCAGCAATACGGCCAGCGCGGCGCCGGACAGGCGAGTCAAGAGGAGCATTCAATGAACCAGGGGGAACAGAAAAACCTGGGCCGGTAAAGTTGAGGTTTTGGGCTGAAGGTTGCGTCGGTCTTACCCGGCGCAAATTCCGCTTCTATTGTACGAGCGGTAGAGACGCATCCTGGCGTCGCTCCCGCGCCGAAGACGCAAGAACGCGTCTCTACCGCCTCAAACGGTCGCCGGTGCTTCCAGAGCAGGGCCGGAGGTAGGGCCCAACGTAAGGCTTTCCAGCATTGCCTTATAAAGCGGGGCGACGCCCAGGATTTCCTCATTCCCCAGCACGATGAGTTGCTCCCGCGCGCGGGTCAGGGCCACGTTGAGCTTGCGGTCCACGGTGCCGGTTTCGTCGAGGCTGACGAGGGCTTCCAGCTGATACTCAAAGTGGCAGCAAAACGAAACGATGATCACCTCGCGCTGCGAGCCCTGGTAGCGCTCGACGGTATCGACGGAAATATCGTTGAGCGCGGGCAGGCCTAGGCGTTCGGCTTCGCGGGCCAGCTCGGCGCGGATCAGCGCCACCTGGTTGCGGTACGAAGCGATGATGCCCACCGTGAAGCCGGGCGTGAACGCGTCGCCGTAGCCCACGGCCACCTCGCCGGCCAGGCGCGCGGCCAGGCGCGCTTCCTGCCGCGATTCCTTCGCCGAACGGTCTTCCGGGGCGCGGCGCGTGGGCCAGAACAAGCGGCGGTGGGCCCGCAGGGCGCAGCCGATGTCGTCCGTAGGCGCGGGCCAGTGAGCGCGGTTGAAGGCGGCCTTTTGGCGGTCGGTAGGGCAAAGCAGGACGCCGTCGTAGAACGGAATGTTCACCAGCTCGGTCAGCTCTTCGTGCATCCGGTACTGCGCCGCCAGGGTGCCGTGCGCCCACGGCCAACGGGCCTGCGCCAGGCGGAAGAGGCGCTCGAAGTAGGAGTTCCGCAGGTTCGTCAGCCCCAACTCCGCCGCCAGCAACGGCGCCACTTCCGGGGCAATAGCCGACGAATCCGCGTCCTGCGTCACCACGGCGGGCAGTTGCTTGTGGTCGCCGATCAGCACCCACTTCGGCACCCGCGCCAGCAGCGCCAGCATCGGCGCTTCCAGAATCTGACTGGCCTCATCCACCACCAGCACGTCGAACGGCTTGAGGGCGAACAGTTCCGGCTTGCCGATCAGCGACGACACCGTGCCGACGTAAAGCTGGCAGCCCTGCACCACGCGGCGCAGCTCGTCGCGCTTGGTGCAGGCGCTGATGCGGGCATCGAGCAGGTAATCGCGGTACGCCGGTTCGGTGCTGAGGCGCGAGCCGATGCGGGTGAAGTCGAGGCCAGCTTCCACGAGCTGCTCGCTGATTTCGTCCACCGCGCGGTTCGTGTACGCCGCCAGCAGCACGTTTTTGCCTTCGCCGTGCAGGCGTTCGGCCAGCGTCCGGAGTACTTTTTTGGTTTTGCCGGTGCCGGGCGGGCCGCAGAGCAGAAACCAATCTTCGGCGGCCAGGGCGCGCTCGACTACTTCTTCGGACGTGTTCGCGGGCGCTACGGTTTCGGGCAGATCGGCTGGCCGTCGCGGCCCCTGCCGGCCCAGCAGCAGCGCGCGGCGGGCGCGGGGCAGGCCCAGAAAAGCCGAAACGCCCGCCCATTCTTTGCGGAAGGTGTCGAAACAGTCCGGTTCCAGCGCCCAGGTGGCGTGGTGGCTCAGGTACTCCGGCGCAATGTGGCGGTTCGAGACGCTCAGGCGCACTTCGTCCGGGGTCAGGCTTTCCAGGCGCACCTTCACCACCTGCGAATCCAGGGCCGTGAGTAGGCGCGCGGGGTCGGCGGTACGGGTGCGCGGGTAGAGCAGCAGCGTATCGCCGGGGCGGAAATTGACTTCGGCGCCGTGCGGGTCGCGGGCCAGCAGCAGGTGCGGTTCGAGGGCATCGTCGGAGCCGTCGTGGCGCAGCGTGAGGCCGTCGAGGAGGCTGAAGTTCTGCTCTTTGCGGCTTTCGGGCAGGCTCCAGAGGCCGGCCTGCCCGCCCAGGTCGGCGGGGCGACCGTCGTTGCCGAGCAGGCACAGGCGCAGTTCGCGGGCCGTGAACCGGACCAGCTCCAGGGCGTAGGCGCGCTCTACGGGGTCGGCTTCGGCCCAGGCATTGGCCACTTTTTCGGCCTTGCCCACGGCGAAGGGCGGTAGCTTGTACTGGCTCGGATGCAGCACCGGCGCCATCAATTGCTCGACGTGCGCGGGCGTCCGGCAAGCGGCCAGGGCCAGTTCGCGGCCCACCAGCGCGTTGCGGGCGGCAAGCAGGCGGTCCACGAAATCGGGGTCGGCCGTCACGGGCCGTACGGCCGCGCTCCCGGCGGCGGTATTCGAATACAGGATGCTGGTCCGGCCGCGCGCGGGCTGGTCGTCGCCGTTGTCGCCGGTTGTTGTGCCCACCGTTTCCAGCAGTAGGCGATAGAGCATTGCCTGGGCGCGGTGGTTTTCCCAGGGGTCGTGATGAGGCACTTTGGCCGAGCTTTTCAGCTCGATCAGGTCGTAGCCGAACGGGCTTTCGTGGAGCAGGTCCAGGCGCCCCTGCAAGCCGTAGCGGGCCGACAGAAAGGCCGGTTCCAGAAAGCACTGCGCGGGGTTCAGCGGGCGGTGCTGGAAGCCGTTTAAGCGGTCGGCGGGCACGAAACCGCCCGCCCGCGTGGCTCGCAGCACGGCAAACTGGCGGCGCAGGTCTTCCACCAGTTGGTGAATGCCCGCCGGGTTGTTGAACTCGGCCAAGGCGCTCAATTGCAGCGGATTCTGCCGAAAAAGCCGGGTTCGTTTGAAGTCGTCGAAGTCCAGTTCGCGACCGGCGGCGGCCTCCCGGACCTCCTCATCGAGCAGGGCGTTCACCAGATTCCCGACTACCATCGCGCGGCTCGTTTCGTCGGGCGCGAAAGCGTTGATCAGGGCCAGTTCCGGCACGGCGCCGTCGCGTTGCAGGCACTCGGCCACGGTGGTGACGGAGATCAGGTAGTCCGGTTCCAGCACCAGTCGGCGGGGCGCCAGGTGGGCGGGTGCGTCCGGCGTGGCGGGTTCCCAGCGCACGTCCAGCAGCCGGAGCGTGGGCCGTAACCGCGCCCAATACAGAACGTTGCGGAAGGCAGCCGTGGGCCGAACCCGCAGCGGCTCGCGGGTAAGCCCACCGGGCAAGTCGGCGCGGTGCGGCTGATTTGGGGCGTTTTCGTCCAGCTCCACGAAGAGAACGCCCGCCGCGCGGTCGGCGCCCAGGACCGTGACGCGGAGGTCGGGCCACAGATCGGCCTGCTTCGTTGGTCCCCACCCCCCGGCCCCCTCCCCAAAGCGGGAGGGGGAGCCTGACGTACTTGATTTTGGCTCCCCCTCTCCTTTGGAGAGGGGGGTGGGGGGTGAGGACAGATCAGGTGGTTCGATCAACGCCCGTAGCGCCGTCAGCGCGTTGGCTACCTCGGCGGGCGTTCCGGCGTAGCTTTCGTGTAGCACCTGGTTGGCGGCGGTGCGCAGCCGGTGCAGGGCACTCCGCAGCGCGTCGGGCAACTGGCGGCGGTAGGTCACGAAACCGATGGCCGCCGACAGGTTCGTCCAGGGCGTGTTATCGAGCGCCTGCTGTTCGGCGCGCAGCACCTGTTCGAGCAGGCGCCGGAGCTTGGGCAGCGTATCGGCGGGTGTTTCGCGCGGCGCGGCGGCAGCGAGGGCGCCCAGGCGGTCGGCAAAGGCAGTGGCGGGCGCGCTCAACGGGCGCGCCGGGGCGGGGGCAACGGGGTTCATTTCCATAGACCCCGAAAGTACAGCCTGAAGCGGTTTCGTGTGTGGTCATCAGCCGAAGTTCAGCGGAACCGCGCGGCGATTTTGGTTTCCTTACCCCAGCCCCGCCGCCGCCAGCAGCGCGTCCAGCTCGCCGGGGGCCAGATTTTCGCGGTCGCTTTTGTCGTACACGGCCAGCAATAGCACGGTTTCGCCGACTACCTGCACCAGCGTGATGACGCGGGCACCGCCGCTTTTACCCTTGTTTTTAGAGGCAATGGCGACGCGAATTTTGCGGCACCCGCGCCCCAGCGGCGTCCCTTGCTCTGGCTCGGTTTGCAGCGAATCGGCCAATGCATCCGCTTCGGCAGCCCAGGAACGATAGCGTTTTTCGAGCCGCGTCGATTATCGCAGAAAAGAGGCCGTGGGAATAACCCGGAACGTCGCCACGGCTCAGGTAGCCGGTTGCTGTTGGGCAGCAAGCTGCTGGGCCCGCACTTCCTGCCAAGTCGGCAATTCCAACTCGCCACGCTGGTAGGCTTCCGCGTCGAGCAATGACTGTTTGAGATCGTCCACCCACTCCTGCTGCTCCGCCGTCAGCGGCGCGGGCCTAACGGACAGCTTGCGGGTTTTCTCCACCTGCACCCACGGCAGGTTTTGCAGCAGTTTACGGAAGAAGTTAAACTGCTCGTCGGGGATTCGGAGGGTGATTTCGCGCATCAGATTTCAAAGATAACCGGAGCGTCGGCCGGTTCCGCTCCCTACTTTTTGTCTGCCCGCTTCCAGGCGCCGCCCGTGAGCGGGGCCAGGGTCAGCACCTTACCGCTGACGGTTTGGCCGTCGAGCAGACTCACCCACGGGCCGGGGTCGGGCAGCGCCACCGGGCGGGCGTCTTTTTCGAGGTTGAAGGCCACGAAGACCTCGGCATTTTTATCGAACCGGCGATAAGCCAGCACCTTGCCTTTGGCCTGAGTGAAGGCGATCTCGCCGTCCACCAGCACGGGGTTGGCTTTGCGCAGGCCGATCAACTGGCGATAGTACGCGTGGTGGGCGGCGTTGAAACCCACGGGGTCGTAGCGCTTGACGGCCACGGGCTGGTCGTTGGACGCGGTTTCGGGGTCGAACTGAAAGTCGGGCCACCAGAGCGGTTTGCGGCAGTCGGGGTCGTCGGGGCCCCACATTCCCAGCTCGTCGCCGTTCCAGATACCGGGCGCCGACAGGCTCGTGAACTGGTGCAGCAGGTAGAGCCGGACGCGCTGGTACGTTTCCGCCGCCGGCTGGCCGGTGCGGTAGGCGGGGTTGTCGCGCGGGGTCGCCTGATACTTATAAGCGCTGGGGTTGTCGAAGTCCGTGAGCAGGCGCGGAGCGTCGTGCGAGGCGTTGAGGCCCATCATCGCGCGGCGGGTGGCGGGCGTCAGGCGGTTCCATTCGTGCTGGAGGCTGTCTACGAACTGCTTGGCATTCAGATCCTGCGTGAGGTTGGCGAAGAACGCCCGCGCCGGGCGGTAGGCCTGGTAGAACATCACAGCGTCGAAAATGCCAGCGCCGTCCACGTAAGGCGCGGGGTTCATCAGGTAGTGGGGCCATTTCTGCCACCAGATTTCGCCTACCAGGTAAGCGTCGGGCTTGATGCCCTTCACAAAGGCGTGGTAGTCGCGCCAGAAACCCATCGGAATCTGGTCGGCCACGTCGAGGCGGTAGCCGTCGAGGCCGTTTTCGGGCTTGCCGTCGGGTGCCAGCCAGCGGCGCGTCACGGCCAGAATGTGGGCCTTGGCGCCGGGGTTGAGGTTGCCCTCGTAGGGGTAGCCGCTGACGCGCGCGCCGGTCACGTCCACCTTCCGGATTTCCGGCAGACTCCGCAGGCCAGCCCAGCCGTCGTAGTCGGGCGTAGCGCCGGGCGTGGGCGGCGAGGCGAACGACTTGATGGCGTACCAGTCCTTGTAAGCCGACTTATCCTGGTTTTTTAGAATGTCCTGCCACGCCCAGAATTCCACGCCCGTGTGGTTCCAGGAATAGTCGAGGATGAGGCGCATTTTCCGGCGATGCACTTCCTGAATCAGTTGCAGGAAAAGGCGGTCGGCGGTGGTCCAGCGCCAGGTGGCGGGGTCGTTGGGGTTTTCCTGGGCGATGAGCTGTTCGTCGCCGGCGGGGTCGGGGCCAAAGTTGACGTCGATGTGGTGGTAGCTCCGCGCGTCGTACTTGTGCAGCGAGGGCGCGTCGTTCAGCGGATTGAAGAACAGGGCCGTCACGCCGAGGTCCTGGAGGTAGTCGAGCTTGTCGATTACGCCCTGCAAATCACCGCCGTAGCGCCGCAGGTTCACGTCACTGTTGTGGTCGAGCTTCGCCTGCGCGGCCCAGTCCTGGGGCTGATACCAGTCGCGGGTCCAGGGCGTGATGGCCCAGCCGTCGGGGATGTTGAACGAGCCCCGGAAGTTGCGCGGCTGAGGGTTGTTTTGCGGATCCCCGTTACGGAAGCGCTCCACGAAGATCTGGTACCAGATCGCCGACTTGGCCCAGGCCGGAGGCTGCGGTGGGGTAGGGGCCATAGCCGCTGGGGAAGCTGCTTTTTTTCGACGCGGTGGCGGCACGGGGCGGGCGGCGGCGTTGGGCGCGGTGATAGCGTTTGAGCGAGTGGGCGAAGCGGCGGGCGCGTCGGCCGGTGGCGTCAGTTTCTCGAAAGCGCCCAGCGCGGCCACGCCGAGCAGGCAGGAAAGCAGTAGGTTCATCAGTCAATAGGAAAAGAAAAGGCTTTCAGCATCCTCAACCCTGAGCCGGAAAGCCGCCGTCACCCATAAGCCGGAACCGCTATTGGTTGCGGCGCTCAAGCAAGTAGCAGTGCAGCTGCCGGAAATGAACCGTCAGAACGCAAAACCAGCAACGAACAACGCGAAACGAACAACCAACAACGACCTAAAACGGCGGCTCTTCATCAGCGGGCGCGCCGCCGAAGGTGCTTTTCGGGAAGGCTCCGCCCAGGCCGCCGCCGGGCGCCGGGCCGTCGTTGTTGAGCCGCGAGCCGACCCGGATAGACGCTGGCTTCTGCTCCTCGAAGGTGCTGGGCGCCGCGAACGAGCCGCCGCCCGCGCCGTAGCCACCGCCCGCGCCGCCGTAGGCCCCGCCGCCGTCGTTGAGGTCCGTGAATTTGGTGTACTTGCCGATGAAACGCAGCGGCACGTTTTCGAGGGAGCCGTTGCGGTGTTTGGCAATGATCACCTCGCCGACGCCGGCCGTCGAGTTGCCCATTTCGTCCTCCGTGATCTTGTAGTACTCGGCGCGGTACAGGAAGCACACCATATCGGCGTCCTGCTCAATGGAGCCGGATTCGCGCAAATCGCTGAGCTGCGGGCGTTTGTCGCCGGGGCGTTCCTCCACTTTTCGCGACAACTGCGAGAGCGCAATCACCGGTACGTCCAGCTCTTTGGCGATATTCTTCAGCGCCCGCGAGATGCTGGCGATCTCCTGCTCGCGGTTGCCGCCGAAGCCTTTTTCGCCGCCCGACGAGCCGCTCATCAGCTGCAGGTAGTCGATGATGATGAGCTGGATGTCGAAGCGCGACTTCAGCCGGCGGCACTTGGTACGCAGCTCGCGGATCGAGAGGCCGGGCGTGTCGTCGATAAAAATCTTCGCCTCCGAAAGCCGCGCAATCTTGTGGTGCAGCTGCTCCCACTCGAAAGGCGCCAGGGTGCCCTTCTTGATCTTCTCCGAATCCAGCTCGGCTTCCGCCGAAATCAGACGGTTAACCAACTGAATGCCCGACATTTCGAGCGAAAAGAACGCCACCGGCTTATTGTGGTCAACCGCAGCATTTCTTAATACAGATAATGAGAAAGCGGTTTTTCCCATCGCGGGCCGCGCCGCGATGATGATCAAATCCGACTTCTGCCAGCCGCTGGTCACGGCGTCGAGGGCGGCCAGGCCCGTGGGCACGCCGGTCAGGCCGTCTTCCTTCTTGCTCTTCTCTTCCAGCTCTTTCACTGCTTTGGTCAGCAGCGACTGCATATCCTCGTAGTTTTTTCGGATATTCGACTCCGAAACCGTGTACAGTTCTTTCTCAGTGAAATCGAGCAGCTCGAATACGTCGGTCGTGTCTTCGTAAGCGAGCGTCAGGGCCTGGTTCGCTATCGAGATGATGGCGCGTTTGATGGCGCTCTCGGTCACGATGCGGGCGTGAAACTCGATATTGGCCGCGCTCGTGACCCGGTGCGTGAGCTGGTTGAGGTAGCTGGCGCCGCCCGCCATTTCCAGCTCGCCGTTGGCGCGCAGGCGGGTCATCACGGTCAGCATATCAATCGGCTCGGAAGCGTCGAACAGTTCCTGAATCGCTTTGTAAATCCGCTGATGGCCTTCTTTGTAGAAAGACTCCGGCCGCAGAATGTCCGACACCGTGGTCAGGGCGTCTTTTTCGAGCATCAGCGCACCCAGCACGGCGGCCTCCAGTTCGAGCGCCTGCGGGGGCAGTTTGCCCACCATCGTGGCCGCCGTGGCCTGCTGCCGCTGCTGCCAGGCCGCCTTGGCCTGCTGCGCTGATTTCCTGACCCGGTCGTCCATCATAGGACGGGCAAAGGTACCCTACCGCCCGGCGGGGGTCAAGCGGCGGGCCGGATTTTTCCGCCGAACGGGGCCTCTCCGGGGGGCGGCGTTACCTTTGAGGCGCCCGTTTTTGGCCCCTGGTGGGGCGCTGGGGGCATCTGGTTTTTTTTGGGTCTTGCCCGGAGAAACGACGACGTCCTCTCCGCGCGGGCCGTGCTCTTTTGCTCCGGCCAACTGCGGCAGGCCGAACGACACGCCCTTCCGCCGGCTACTGCTTTGCTCCGCTCGAAATGACAAAATCCAACGCGCCCCTTTCCCGGGTCCACCTGATTGCCGTAGGCGGCGCCGTGATGCATAACCTGGCGCTGGCGCTGGCGGCCAAGGGGCTGACGGTCACGGGTTCCGACGACGAAATCTTCGACCCGGCCCGCACCCGCCTAGCCGCCGCCGGGCTGCTGCCCGCCGCCGTGGGTTGGGACGAAACCCGCGTCACGGCCGACCTCGACGCCGTGATCGTGGGGATGCACGCCCGCGCCGACAACCCGGAGCTGCTCCGCGCCCGGGCGCTGGGTTTGCCGGTGTACTCGTTCCCGGAGTTCGTTTATGAGCAGAGCCGCAACAAGCAGCGCGTGGTCATCGGCGGCTCGCACGGCAAGACCAGCATCACGGCGATGATCCTGCACGTGCTGCGCTTCCACAACCGGCCGTTCGACTACCTCGTCGGCGCCCAACTGCCGCAGTTCGAGCGGATGGTGCAGTTGTCCGAAGACGCGCCCGTGATCATCATCGAAGGCGACGAATACCTGGCCTCGCCGCTCGATCCGCGCCCCAAGTTTCACCTCTACCACCACCATATCGGCGTCATCAGCGGCATCGAGTGGGACCATATCAACGTCTTCCCGACTGCGGAAAACTACGTTGAGCAGTTCCGCATCTTCGCCGACCAGACGCCCAAGGCGGGTGTGCTGATCTACGACCGCGACGACGAACTGGCGCTGGAAGTCTGCGTGCCGTCGCACCCGGACGTGACGTACATCGGCTACACGGCGCACGAGCACGTCATCCGCGACGGCGTGACCTACGTGCTGACCAAGAAAGACGACGAGGTGGCGCTCCGCATCTTCGGCGAGCACAATCTGCGCAACCTCTCGGCGGCGCGCGAAGTCTGCCGCCAGTTGGGCATCAAGGGGCGCGATTTCTACGACGCCATTGCCTCGTTCGGCGGCGCGGCGCGGCGGCTCGAACTGCTGGCCGAACAGCCCGGCGGGCGCATCTACCGCGACTTCGCCCACGCCCCGAGCAAGGTGCGCGCCACTACCCGTTCCACGAAGGCGCAGTTCGGCGCGGGCCACCGGTTGCTGGCGGTGCTGGAGCTGCACACGTTTTCGTCGCTGAATCCGGCGTTTCTGCCGCAGTACGCGGGGGCTCTGGACGCTGCCGATGAAGCCGTCGTGTACTTCAACCCGCACGTCCTTGAACACAAGCGCCTGCCCGCGCTGGCCCCGGAAACCGTGCAGGCGGCGTTTCAGCGGCCCGACCTGCGCGTCATCACCACGCGCGCCGACCTCGAAACGTGGCTGCGCGCGCGCCTGCCGCTGCAAGGCGCCACGCTGCTGCTGATGAGCAGCGGCACCTTCGATGGCCTGGACGTGGCCGGGCTGTAGCGCCAGGTTCTGGTCCTACTTGCGGGTGAAGAACTGATTGCCCGGCTCGCGTCGGTACGTG
>JANPLI010000212.1:0-11606 GCA_031426455.1 Hymenobacteraceae bacterium
ACCTTCAGCTACTCGCTGGTGAGCGGCACCGGCAGCGCCGACAACGCCTTGGTGAACATCAGCGGCAATACGCTGCGCATCACGGCCTCGCCGGACTTTGAAGCGAAGAGCAGCTACGCCGTGCGCGTGCGCACCACCGACGGCGGCGGACTGAGCTTCGAGCAGGCGTTCACGCTCAACATCACGGACGTGAACGAGACCCCGACAAATCTGACCCTGAGCAACAATACGGTAGCCGAAAACACCGGCGCCAACGTAGTGGTGGGTACGCTGAGCACCACGGACCCCGACGCCGGTAACACCTTCACGTACTCGCTGGTAACGGGTACCGGCAGCGCCGATAACGCCCTGGTGAACATCAGCGGCAACCAGTTGCGGATCACGGCCTCGCCCGACTTCGAGGCGAAGAGCAGCTACGCCGTGCGCGTGCGCACCACCGACCAGAACGGCCTGTTCACCGCGCGCGCCTTCACGTTCACCATCACCGATGTGAACGAGGCGCCCGTCATCGCCGACCAGACGCGCACGGTGGCCGAAAACAGCGCCAACGGCACCACCGTGGGCGCCGCGCTCCCGGCCTCCGACCCCGACGCGGGCGCCACGCTGACCTACAGCATTACGGCTGGCAATACCGGCAACGTCTTCGCCATCAACTCCGCCACCGGCCAGCTCACGGTCAACGGTGCGCTCGACTTCGAGGGCACCAGCTCGTATGCCCTCACGGTACAAGTCTCGGACGGCAGCCTGACCGACAACGCGACCGTGACCGTGAATCTGACGAACGTGAACGAGGCGCCCACGGCGCTGGTCCTGAGCAATAACACCGTGGCCGAGAACACCGGCGCTAACGTGACGGTGGGCACCCTCTCGACCACCGACCCCGACGCGGGCAACACCTTCACCTATACCCTGGTGACGGGCACCGGTAGCACCGACAACGCGCTGGTGAATATCAGCGGCAACGCGCTGCGGATCACGGCCTCGCCCAACTTCGAGGCCAAGAGCACCTACGCCGTGCGCGTGCGTACCACTGACCAGGGCAGCTTGACCTTCGAGCAGCCATTCACGCTGACGATAACGGACGCGAACGAAGCGCCCGTTATCGCCGACCAGACCCGCACGGTGGCCGAGAACAGCGCCAACGGTACCAACGTGGGCGCCGTGCTGACCGCCACCGATCCGGAAGGCACGACGCTGACGTACAGCCTCACGGCCGGCAACGCGGGCAACGTGTTTGCGATAGACCCCACGACCGGTCAGCTTCGGGTTAATGGCGCGCTCGACTTCGAGGGCACCAGCAGCTACGCCCTCACGGTGCAGGTCTCGGATGGCAGCCTCACCGACGACGCGCTCGTGACGGTGAACATCACGAATGTCAACGAGGCGCCCGCCATCGGCAACCAGACGCGCAGCGTGGCCGAAACCGCCGTATTAGGCAGCAACGTGGGCACGGCACTGACTGCTACCGACCCCGACGCCGGCACCACGCTCAGCTACACCCTTCTGAGTGGCAACACCGGCGGCGCCTTCGCCCTGAACAGCGCCACCGGCCAGCTTACCGTAGCCGCCGCGCTCGACGCCGCCACTACGCCGACGTACTCGCTCTCCGTGCGCGTCTCGGACGGCACCCTCACGGCCACCGCCACCATCACGGTGAACGTGACGGACGTGAACGGCGCGCCCACCGCCCTGGCGCTGAGCAATAACACCGTAGCCGAGAATACGGGCGCTAACGTGGTGGTCGGCACGCTCTCGACTACCGATCCTGACGCCGGCGACACCTTCAGCTACTCGCTGGTAAGTGGCGCGGGCAGTGCCGACAACGCGCTGGTTAACATCAGCGGCAACACGCTGCGCATCACGGCCTCGCCCAACTTCGAGGCGAAGAACGCCTACGCCGTGCGCGTGCGCACCACCGACGGCGGCGGGCTGAGCGTCGAGCAGGCGTTCACCCTGACGATTACGGACGTGAACGAAACGCCGACAAATCTGACCCTGAGCAACAATACGGTAGCCGAGAACACCGGCGCCAACGCCGTGGTGGGGACGCTGAACACCACGGACCCCGACGCCGGTAACACCTTCACGTACTCGCTGGTAACGGGCACCGGCAGCGCCGATAACGCCCTGGTGAACATCAGCGGCAACCAGTTGCGGATCACCGCCTCGCCCGACTTCGAGGCCAAGAGCGCCTACGCCGTGCGCGTGCGTACCACCGACCAGGGCGGCCTATTCACCGCGCGCGCCCTCACGTTCACCATCACCGATGTGAACGAAGCGCCCAGCATCGCCGACCAGACCCGCGCGGTGGCTGAAAACAGCGCCAATGGCACGCTCGTGGGCGCCACACTGGTGGCTACTGACCCCGACGCGGGCACCACGCTGACGTACACCATCACGGGCGGCAACACCGGCGGCGCGTTCGCCATCGACGCCACTGGCCAGCTGACGGTCAACGGGCCGCTCGACTTCGAAGGCACCAGCTCGTACGCCCTCACGGTGCAGGTGTCGGATGGCACGCTCACCGACGACGCGCTCGTAACCGTAAACCTGACCAACGTCAACGAAGCGCCCACGGCCCTGGCCCTGAGCAACAATTCGGTAGCTGAGAACACCGGCGCCAACGTGACGGTGGGCACCCTCTCGACCACCGACCCCGACGCGGCCAATACCTTCATTTATACACTGGTGAGCGGTACCGGCAGCACCGACAACGCCCTCGTCAACATCAGTGGTAACGCGCTGCGGATCACGGCCTCGCCCGACTTCGAGACGCGCAGCAGCTACGCCGTGCGCGTGCGCACCACCGATGGCGGCGGGCTGAGCTTCGAGCAGGCGTTCACGCTCACTATCACCAACGTGAACGAAGCGCCGAACGTCGATCCGCAGACCCTCAGCATCGCCGAAAACAGCGTCAACGGTACTGTGGTAGGCGCCGTAGCCGCCACCGACCCGGAAGGCACGACGCTGACGTACGCCATCACCGGCGGCAACACCGGCGGCGCGTTCACCTTCGTGGGCAATTCGCTGCGCGTGGCGAACCCGGCGGCGCTCGACTTCGAGACGACCCCGACGTTCAGCCTCACGGTGCAGGTTTCGGACGGCGCCCTGACCGATGCCGCGACTATCACCGTGAACCTGACGGACGTGGTGGAAGCGCCCACCGGCGTGACCCTGACCAATGCGGCCGTGGCCGAAAACCTGGCGGTTAATACGCTCGTCGGCGCGTTCAACACGGCCGGCCCCGGCAGCAGCTACACCTACGCACTAGTGAGTGGCGCGGGCAGCAGCGGCAACGGCTCGTTCAGCATCAGCGGCAACCAGCTCCGCACGGCGGCGGCCTTCGACTTCGAGGCCCAGAGCAGCTACGCCATCCGCGTGCGCTCCACCGACAACGCCAACGCCAGCAACTTCCTGGAACAGACGTTCAGTATCTCGGTAACGGATGTAAACGAAGCGCCGAGCGTCAATCCGCAGACCTTCGCCCTGGCCGAGAACAGCGCCAACAGCACGACGGTGGGCGCGGTGGCCGCCACCGACCCCGACGCGGGCGAGGTGCTGACCTACAGCATCACGGCCGGCAATACGGGCGGGGCGTTCACCTTCGTAGGCAACGCGTTGCGGGTGGCCAACGCGGCGGCGCTCGACTTCGAGGCCACGCCGAGCTTCACCCTCACCGTGCAGGTGTCAGACGGCAGCCTGACCGACGCGGCCACCGTAACAGTAAACCTGACCGACGTGAACGAGGCGCCTACGGCGCTGACGCTGAGCAACAACACGGTGGCCGAGAACACCGGCGCCAACGTGACAGTCGGTACATTGAGCACCACCGACCCCGATGCGGCCAACACCTTCACCTACACGCTGGTGGCGGGTACCGGCAGCACCGACAACGCGCTGGTGAACCTCAGCGGCAACGCGCTGCGGATCACCGCCTCGCCCGATTTCGAGACCCAGAACAGCTACGCGGTACGCCTCCGCACCACCGACCAGGGCGGGCTGGCCTCCGAGCAGGCCTTCACGCTGACGATTACGGACGTCAACGAAGCCCCCACCCTGACGCAGCTCAACCCCACCAGCGGACCGGTCGGCACGAGCGTGGCGCTTACGGGTACCGGCTTCACCGCCGACGCCACGGTCCGATTCAACGGCACGGCGGCCACGGCGGTCGCTTTCGGCTCGCCTACCAGCCTGACCGCCACCGTACCCGCGGGCGCCACCAGCGGCAACGTGACCGTGACCACGCCCGACGGCACCAGCAACGGCCTCGCCTTCACGGTGACCATCGCCGGACCGAATAACCTGATCGTGAGCACCGGCACGCGGGCCGTGCCCGTCGATATCGCCCCTGACACGTACGATAACATCACGGTCACGGGTACCGGCGTGGGCCGGCTTACGGGCGCCGTCGTGGTCAACGGCAGCTGCACCGTGCAGCCCGGCGGCGTACTGTTCACCAACTGCCAGCCGCTGACCGGCACCGGCACCTTCACCCTTGGTGCGGGCGCCACGCTCGGCATCTGCGACCCGGCGGGCATCACCAGCAGCGGCCCCACCGGTGCCGTGCAGGTCACGGGCGCCCGCACCTTTGCTTCGGATGCCACCTATGTGTACAACGGCACCGCCGCCCAGACCACCGGCACCGGCCTGCCCACCACCGTGCGCGAGCTGGAAACGGCCAACGACAGCGGCGTCAGCCTCAGCCGGGCCACGGCCATCACCCACGTGCTGCGCCTGACCAGCGGTACGCTCACCACCGGCGGGCAACTCACCCTGCTCAGCAACGCCACCCGCACGGCCTACGCCGTCCACGAGGACGGACTGACCAGCGGCAACGTGACCATGCAGCGCTACATTGGTGGGCCCACCGCCGCCGGCTACCGCCACCTCAGCTCGCCCGTGCAAAGCACGACGGTGGCCGACCTGACCACCGCCGGCTTCGCGCCCCGCGTGGACCCCGCCTACAACGCTCTGCCGATGACGACGCCCTACACGAGCGCTACTTTCCCCAACGTCTTCGGCTTCGACGAAACCCGCGGCGGCACCAACCCGGCCTTCGCCGACTTCCTGACCGGCTACTTCTCGCCCGCCACGCTGGGCACGAGCCTAACCAGCGGCCGGGGCTACACCGTCTTTATGCCCGGCGCCCAAACCCCCGACTTCGTGGGCGCCCTGACCACCGGCGACGTGCCGATCACGCTGACCGTGACGGCCCCCAACCCCAGCCCGAATACGCTGAAAGCGGGCTGGCACCTGCTGGGCAACCTTTACCCCCAGCCCATCGACTGGGACCTGGCTACCGTGCCCGCCGGGATGAGCGGCTCGATCTCCGTCTTCCGCACCCAGGGTGGCTACAATGGCCAGTACCTGACTCGCGCCAATGGCCTGGGTAGCCTGCCCAACGGCGAGTTGCCGCTCGGCCAGGGCTTCTTCGCCCGCGCCACGGTGGATAATACCGTGTTCACTTTCACCAACGCGATGCGCGTGGAAGCCAACCCCGGCCCGGTGGCCCGGCCGGTAATGGATACCCGGCCCGTGGTGCGCCTGACGCTGCAAGCCAACGCGCCCGACGGCGTGACGGATGAGACGCTGATCTACGCCGAAGCCGGCGCCACCCCCGGCGAAGACCTCCGCTTCGACGGCCTGCGCCCCGGCCGCAACCTGGGCATCGTGCCCACGCTCGCCAGCCTGATCGACGGCCAGGAAGCCGCCGTCAATGGTCTGCCGCTGGATGCCCTGACGAGTGGTCAATTAGTGGTGGAACTGACGGCCGCGCTACCCACCGCCGGCACCTACACCCTGACCGCCGCTGATGTGGCGAACCTACCCACCGGCACCACCGTCAGCCTATTCGACCGCAAGCTGAATGTGACGCAGCCGCTGACGGCGGGCACGGCGTACCAACTCTCGGCCGCAACGGCGGGCGAAGTAGTGGCCGGCCGCTTCGCCCTTGTCTTCAACGCCGGGCGCGTGCTGGGCACGGGGAGCCTAATGACGAATTACGAATTACGAATTACGCCGAATCCGGTGGCGACGGGTGGCGCGCTGCGCGTGACGGGCGCCGTGGTCGGCGGCAGCCCGCTGACGCTGTTCGACGCCACGGGCCGAGCCGTTGCCACGATTGCCGCCGATGCTACGGGCGCGGCCACGGTGCCGGTGCGCGGGTTGGCGGGCGGCGTGTACGTGCTGCGCGCTTCGAATGGCCGCACCGCGCGGTTGGTGGTGGAGTGAGGCACGGCTGCGGCTACACCTGCTGAACGATGAATCAAAGGGGCATCGCCGGACCGGCGGTGCCCCTTTTTTGGCACCCTGGCAATGACAAATGCCCCCGGTTTAAGCCACCGCGGATTCTTTTCCGCCGTCGGCAGTAATCGTCCCCATTGGTCAGTCAATAAGGGCAACGACCGGTAAAACGACGGCGGGCCTTGGCCCCAACCGGGTAGTTGGGCACCGGGTTTTTCGCGGCGTGGTCCATTGCCCCACCCTCCTGCATCGGATTTACCACCCCCCCACCTTACAATTAGCCAGGTTTTCAACTTCTTTCCCCCATCAGGGCCGGGCCTGAACGTTTTTCAGCCCACCCGGGGCCAGTAGCTGCCACCATCTGCTGCTGTTTTGTCCGGCGCCGGGTCGTGCCCCGCAGCATTTTTTATTTCGCTCCATTTTTTCTTCATTCCGCCGATGCGCATTCTCCCCTGCTGGCCCCTGGCCCCGCTCCCCCCCGCTTTTTTCCCCAGCCGAAGCCGGTTAGTCGCGGGCCTGCTGCTGCTGAGTAGCGCGGCCGTGGCCCAGGTTCCGGTCATCACGGGCCTCAGCCCAGCGCGCAACCTGCCCAACGCGCCGCGTACGACGAGCGTGGCCGTCAACTTCGATCAACCCATGGACCCCGCGCCCGCCACGGCGGATGCGGTGAAGGTGTTCAGCCAGCAGCGCGGCGGCTTGCTCAATACGGCCGGCGGCGCGGCCACGGGGAGCGGCAACACGCTTACGTTTGACCCCACCACCGACTTCCGGCCCGGCGAGACGGTGCTGACCACCGTCACGACGGCCGCGCAGAGCACCGGCGGCGTTCCGCTGGCAGACGGCTACGTCTATCAGTTCACGGCAGCGGCCACCGGCGGCTCGGGCAACTTCACGGCGCCGGCCCTCAACCCCAACCCTGCGGTGGGCATCCAACCATTCAGCGTGGCCGTGGGTGACGTGGACGGCGACGGCGACCTCGACCTGCTCGCCGCCAACTCGACCGACAATACGGTGAGCGTGCGTATCAACGACGGCACGGGCAGCTTCAGCGGTGGGTCCAACCCCACTGTTGGGTCCACCCCGTACAGCGTGGCGTTGGGCGATGTGGACGGCGACGGTGACCTGGACCTGCTGACCGCCAACTACGACGCCAACACCGTGAGTGTGCGCCGCAACGACGGCAACGGCACCTTCAGCGGCGGCGGCACCGTCAGCGTCGGCACTAACCCCTTCAGCATGGCCGTGGGCGACATAGACGGCGACGCCGACCTCGACCTGCTGGCCGTCAACCAGGGGGCCAACACGGTGAGTGTGCGTTTCAACAATGGCAGCGGCAGCTTCTCCGGCGGCTCCACCGTCGGCGTGGGCAGCACCCCGTACCGCGTGGTGGTGGGCGATGTGGACGCCGACGGCGACCTCGACCTACTCACCGCCAACTTCGACGCCAACACCGTGAGTGTGCGCCTCAACGACGGCAGCGGCACCTTCAGCGGCGGCACGAACCCCGCCGTGGGCTCGAGCCCGCTCAGCCTGGCCATCGGCGATGTGGACGGCGACGGCGACCTCGACCTGCTCACCGCGAACGCCGGCGACGGCACGGTGAGCGTGCGCCGCAACGACGGCACGGGCACCTTCAGCGGCGGCTCCAACCCCGCCGTGGGCGCCTTCCCCTACGACGTGGCCGTGGGCGACGTGGACGGCGACGGCGACCTCGACCTGCTCGCCGCCAACTCGGCCGGCTTGGCCACCGTCAGTGTACGCCTCAACAATGGTACGGGCAGCTTCACGGCCCCGGCCACCAACCCGGACCCGCCGGTAGGCCTCGGCGTGCGCAACGTGGTATTAGGCGATCTGGACGGCGACGGCGACCTCGACCTGCTGACGGCCAATTACGACGGCGGCACCGTGAGCGTGCGCCTCAACCAGGGGGGGCAGGCCGGGCCCACCCTCAGCAGCCTCTCGCCCACGAGCGGCCCGGTGGGCACGGTGGTGACGCTGACGGGCACCGGCCTGACCGGCGCCACCGCCGTGACGTTCAACGGTACGGCTGCCACCACGTTCAGCGTGACCAATGCCACCACCGCCACGGCCACCGTGCCAGTGGGCGCCACCAGCGGCCCCGTGACCATCACCACGCCGGGCGGCACCAGCAACGGCGTCAGCTTCACGGTGCTCGCCGACCTGATCGTCTCGACGCAGCAAAACATCAGCGGTGACTTCAACTCCGTGACGGTGCAGGCCGGCGGCGAGGCCACGCTCACCGGCCCGTTGACGGTGGCCGCCGCCTTCACGGTGCAGCCCGACGGCCAACTGTTCACCAACTGCCAGCCGCTGACCGGACCGGGCTCCTTCATGCTGGAGGCCGGCGGCACGCTCGCCATCTGCGACCCCGCCGGCATCACCCTGACCGGCCCGACGGGCGCCGTGCAGGTCACGGGCGCGCGGTCGTTCGCTTCGGATGCCACCTACGTGTATGACGGCACCGCCGCCCAGACCACCGGCACCGGCCTGCCCGCCACCGTGCGCGAACTGGAAACCGCCAACAACAATGGCGTCAGCCTGAGCCAGGCCACGGCCGTCACGCACGCGCTGCGCCTGACCAGCGGCACGCTGACCACCGGCGGACAACTGACGCTGCTTTCCACGGCCACCCGTACCGCCTACGCCGTGCACAACGGCGGCCTGACCAGCGGCTCCGTCACGGTGCAGCGCTACGTCGGTGGCCCCACCGATGCTGGCTACCGCCACCTCAGCAGCCCCGTGCAAAGCACCACCGTGGCCGACCTGACCACCGCTGGCTTCACGCCCCGCGTGGACGGCGCCTACAACGCCCTGCCGATGACGACCCCCTACACGGCCGCCAACTTCCCCAACGTCTTCGGCTTCGACGAAGCGCGCGGCGGCACCAACCCGGCCTTCGCCGACTTCCTGACCGGCTACTTCTCGCCCGCCACCCTGGGCACGAACCTGATCAGCGGCCGGGGGTACACGGTCTTTATGCCCGGCGCCCAAACCCCCGATTTCGTGGGCGCCCTGACCACCGGCAACGTGCCGGTGAACCTCACCGTGACGGGCATCAACACCAGCCCCAACCAGCAGAAAGCCGGCTGGCACCTGCTGGGCAACCTTTACCCCCAGCCCATCGACTGGGACCTGGCCACCGTGCCCACCGGAATGAGCGCCTCGATCTCCGTCTTCCGCACCCAGGGCGGCAACAACGGTCAGTACCTGACCCGCGCCAACGGAATGGGCAGCCTACTCAACGGGGAACTGCCGCTCGGCCAGGCCTTCTTCGCCCGCGCCACGACGAACAACACGGTGTTCACCTTCACCAACGCCCTGCGCGTGGAAGCTAACCCCGGTACCGTCGCCCGGCCGGTGGCCGATGCCCGCCCGACGGTACGCCTGACACTCACGTCCACCGCCCCCGACGCCGTGGCCGATGAGACCCTGATCTACGCCGAAGCCGGCGCCACCCCCGGCGAAGACAACCGTTTCGACGGCCTGCGTCCCGGCCGCAACACCGGCGCCGTGCCCACGCTGGCGACGATCATCGACGGTCAGGAAGCCGCCGTGAACGGCCTGCCCCTCGAAAGCCTGACGACCGGCACCACGACGGTAGAACTGACGGCCGCGCTACCCACAGCGGGCACCTACACGCTGACTGCTGCGGACGTAGCCAACCTGCCCGCTGGCACCACCGTCAGCCTGCTCGACCGCAAGCTGAACATCACGCAGCCGCTGACGGCGGGCACTGCCTACCAACTCACGGCCGCAACGGCGGGCGAGGTGCTGGCGGGCCGCTTCGCGTTAGTCTTCAACGCTAACCGCGTAACGGGTACCCATTCTTCATTCCTCATTCCTCATTCCTCATTGACCATTGCTCCGAATCCGGTGGCGACGGGTGGCGCGCTACGCGTGACGGGCTCCGTGGTTGGCACCCGCCTGACGCTGTTCGACGCCACGGGCCGCGCGGTAGCCCACGCCACGGCCGATGCGGCGGGCGCCACCTCGCTGCCCCTGCGCGGGCTGGCGACGGGCGTGTACACCCTGCGCACCCCGGACGGCCGCACCGCCCGGCTAGTGGTCGAGTAAGGAGACCAAGTAGCCGCTCGACACTAGTCACTAGTCACTAGTCACTAGTCACTCTCAAAGCGCCGCTCCTGCCTTCGGGTGGGGGCGGCGCTTTGCGCGTTTGTGGGAGCGCTTCATCGGCGGCGGGCGCCAAAAAAGCCCCCCGGCGCGCGATGGTGACCGTCAGGTCGGCCATCTCGGTGGCGCGGGCGGTGGCGCGGATGTTTGCCTGGTCGGCGGCCAGGTCGGTCACAATGTCGCGCACCCCCAGGATGCGACGCTTCAGGATGAGGACTTCGAGGACAAATCCACCAAACCTGCCGCTGACTGCTTACCTGCCGATGCCACCACCACCACCACCCTGAACCGGCAGTGTGGCGAGCGAAAGACATCGGTTCTATAATGTCCAAACCCGCACTTGCGTCTTACATTTACACCGTCCGGCTGGCCGGTCCGGCGAGCGGGCGCTTTGGCTTCTTTCATCGTTCACCCTTACCCCTACCTACCCGATGCGGAGTAGATTTTCTGTTTGGCGCCCGGCCGTTCGGCTAGGCGCGCTGCTGTTGTTGCCACTAGCCGCCGCAGCCCAACCCACCGTTACGGGCCTCTCGCCCACGCGCAACCTGCGGAATGCGGCGCGCGCCAGCAGCGTGGCCGTCACGTTCAGTCAGGCGATGAACACGGGCGCCGCCACAACGGGCGCCGTGAAGGTGTTCAGCCAGCAGCGCGGCGGCCGGATGAGCGGCGCCCAGGGCGGGGCGGCCACGGTGAGCGGCAATACGATCACCTTCAACCCGACCACCGATTTTCGGCCCGGCGAAACCGTGCTGACCACCGTCACCACGGCCGCGCTGGGCAGCCTCGGCAACCTGGCCGTGCCGCGCGTCTATCAGTTCACGGCGGCGGCCGGCGTGGGGCCGGGCACCTTCGGCGGCGGCTCCGACCCCGCCGTGGGCGGCGGTCCTTTCAGCGCGGCGTTGGGCGTGACGGTAGGCGACGTGGACGGCGACGGCGACCTCGACCTGCTCACGGCCAACAACAGCAATACGGTGAGCGTGCGGCTCAACGACGGGACGGGCACTTTCAGCGGCGGCTCCGACCCCGCCGTGGGCAGCAATCCTAGCAGCGTGGCGGTGGGCGACGTGGACGGCGACGGCGACCTGGACCTGCTCACGGCCTATTTCGACGCTGGCACGGTGAGCGTGCGGCTCAACGACGGGGCGGGTAACTTCAGCGGTGGCTCCAACCCCGCCGTGGGCACCAATCCTCGCAGCGTGGCGGTGGGCGAC
>JANPLI010000213.1:0-12708 GCA_031426455.1 Hymenobacteraceae bacterium
CCGGCAGGTGATGACGCGGCTGTAAAAGTTTTTGGTTTTTGGTTTTTAGGAATACCCAAAAACCAAAAACCATCAACCAAAAACCATCAACCAGAAACCAATGAAAATCCTCGACCTCTACATCCTCAAAAAGTACCTGACGACGTTCGTCTTCACGGTGCTGTTGCTGGTGCTGGTGATCTGCGTCATCGACTTCGTGGAGAAGAACGACGATTTCATCAAGCACAACCTGACGCTGGGCTTCGAGATGCGGCATTACTTCCTCCCGGTGATTCCCTTCTACGCCAATCTGCTTTCGCCGATCACGGTCTTCATTGCCACGGTATTCGTCACGGCCAAACTCGCCGCGCGCACCGAAATCGTGGCAATGCTCAACTCCGGAATGAGCTTTATGCGCCTGCTGCAACCCTACTGCCTGGGCGCGTTGCTGGTGGGCGTGGCCGTGTTTGGGCTGATCGGGTGGGTGATTCCAATTGCCAATAAGACGCGCGTGGCGTTCGAGATCAAGTACGTCAAAGACGCTTATACCTACAACGGTCGCAACGTCCACATCAAAGTCGGGCCGGAGCAGTACGTGTACCTCGACACCTACAACAACGCCGTGGACGTGGGCTACAACTTTGCCTTTGAAACCATTCGCGGCACCAAACTCGTCCGGCTGGTGAAGGCCGACGCCATTTCCTGGAACAAGCAAAAGCAGCTTTGGCACCTGGAGCCCCAAACCGTGCGCACCTTTGACGGTGAGCGCGAACGCCTGTTTCGGGTGCCGGCCCGCGACACGGCGCTCAATCTTTTTCCGAAGGATTTTGCCTCGACCTACCGCCTCGAAGAGACGATGACCAACCCGGAGCTGGACGCCTTCATCCAGGAAAAGCTCAACCGGGGCGCCGACGATACGGCCACTTACCTCGTCGAAAAGTATTCTCGCTACGCTTACCCATTCGCCATCCTGATCCTGACCGTGATGGGCGTCATCGTGAGCGCCCGCAAGGCGCGCGGCGGCGTGGGCCTGCAAATCGCGCTCGGCTTCGCGCTGGCGTTCGTCTATCTGATCTTCGTGATTCTGAGCCGGGGCTTTGCCGTCGCCGGCTCGATGTCGCCAATGCTCGCCGCGTGGCTCCCAACGCTGGTATTCAGCACCATCGCGGCGGCGCTGTACCGGTTCGTCCCTCGTTGAGTGACTGAGTGACTGAGTGGCTGAGTGACTGTGCTCGACCAACTCAGTCATTCAGTCACTCAGTCACTCAGTCACTCAGTGCTTAAGTCTTACCTCGAACTTCACGTCATCGTCCTGATCTGGGGCTTCACGGCCATTCTGGGCAAGCTCATCACGCTGCCCGCGCCGGAGCTGGTTTTGGTGCGCACGGCGCTGGCGGCGCCCGGCCTGGCCCTGGCGATGGTGCTGATGGGGCAGCGCGGGGCGTTCCGGGTGAGCCGGCCGGATTTGCTGCGGCTCCTGGCCACGGGCGCCCTGATTGCCGCGCACTGGCTGCTGTTCTTCGCCTCGGCGCGAGTGGCCAACGTCAGTATTTCGCTGGCGGGCCTCAGCACGGCCTCGCTGTGGGTGGCGCTGCTCGAACCGCTCTTCACCGGTAAGCGGCTGCGGCCGTTCGAGGTGGTGCTGGCGCTGGGCATTATGAGCGGCCTGTACCTGATTTTCGCCTTTGAGTTCGCCCACGTCCTGGGCCTGACGATGGGCGTACTGTCGGCGCTGTTTGCGGCGCTTTTCTCGCTCCTCAACGCCCGCTATTCGCGGCGCCTGCTCGGCACCACCATCTCGGTTTACGAACTGCTGGGTGCCTGCCTGAGCACGGCGCTCTTTCTGCCGGTTTACCTGTTGTCGGGCCTGAGCAAGACCGGGCAGCTGGAACTGACGCTTTCCGGCCTCGACTGGCTCTGGATGCTGCTTCTGGCCTGGGCCTGCACCGTGTACCCGTTCGCGGCCAGTGTCCGGCTGATGCGGCGGCTGTCCGCGTTCGCGATGAGCCTGACCGTGAACCTCGAACCGGTGTACGGCATCCTGCTGGCGCGGCTGATCTTCGGGCAGTCGGAGAAACTCACCAGCGGGTTTTACGTCGGCACGGCCGTAATTCTGGTCTGCGTCGCGGCGCACCCCATCGTAGAGGCCCGACTGCGGCGGGCCGGGGGCTATGCAACTATTAATCAGGTCTGACCAGAGCAGATTTAGTAAAAAATCTGGTGAATTACAGCGTTCCCCGCCACACGGCATACGCCTCCGGCCACGCCAGGGCGGGTGGCTCCTGCGGAAACAGGCCGTAAACTGCCGAGCCGGAGCCGGAAAGGGAGGCATAGGCGGCGCCTGCTTCGTAGAGGCGCGCCTTCACCTCGCCCAGAACTGGGTAGCGCGGCGTCAGGGCTGCTTCGAAATCATTGATCAGCGCGTTGGGCCACGTGGTCAGGGGGCGGGCCAGCACATCGGCCAGCGGCGCGGGCGGCGGCGCGGGCGTCACGCCCCGAAACGCTTCGGCGGTGCTGATGCTCAGGCCCGGCCACACCACCACGGCCCACGCGCTGGCCAGTTGCGGCAGCGCCAGGGGCGTGAACTCGTCGCCGCGCCCGGTGGCCAACACGGGGTGATTCAGCAGGAAAAAGGCGCAGTCGGCGCCCAGGCGGCGGGCGTAGGGCAGCAGCGCGTCGGTCGTCAGCCCCAGCCCGAACACTTCGTTCAGCCCGCGCAGGGTAAACGCCGCATCGGCCGAACCGCCGCCCAGGCCCGCGCCCATCGGCACCACTTTGTGCAGGTGCAGGCGGGCGGGCGGCAGCGCAGGGAAATCGGCCTTTAGCAGGTCGTAGGCCCGCCGACAGAGGTTAGTATGGGGGGCGCCGGGCACGGGCCGGCCCGTGGTGAGGAGCGTGGGAAGGTGGGAAGACGAGGCGGTGGCAGGCGGCAGCACTTCCAGCGCATCGCACCACGGCAGGGGCACGAACGCCGTTTCGAGGGTATGATACCCGTCCGGGCGGCGGGCTGTGATATGCAGACCCAGGTTCAGCTTGGCGTTGGGGAAAAGGAGCATCGGGGGCAAAGGTCCGGCCGGGGCGCGTAGTCAGAAGCCGAAACAGAAAGACGCCGACCAAGGGCCGGCGTCTTTACTGCATTCACTGAAAAAACGAGAAAACTCGTAGCGGTAGGCCGTTCGGCAGAACAGCCGGATATTGTTAGCGCACGTCCACGGGGAAGGTCACGTCCACGTCGGTGTCGCCGGGGGTTTCGGTGCCGTTTTTAGCGCCCGGCTGGTGGCGCAGGATGACTTGCAGATTACCGGTGCCAGCCGTGGCGCCGGTCACGAGGCTGGTGACGAGGCCAATTTCCAGCGGCGGCGTGTTCGTGTCGCGGTCGGTACGGGTGATGGTCAGTAGGTTGGTTGGTAAGGGTTTGTAAACCAAAAGGTGGTCGTTGGCCTCTTCCAGTACTTCATTGGAGATCGTGTCCACCGGCGATTTCGTCTCGTCCAGCAGCAGGATGCGCCCGGTATAGGTGGTGCTGCGGTCCAGCGTCAAACGGGTGCCGCTGTTATAAGAAAAAACGGGCGCCGCGCCGCCGTCGCCGTCGGCATCGCGGTACTGGGCAAACACGGCCGCGCCGCCGCCCGCGGGCGTCAGGGTGTAGCGCACCGTCGTGATGACCTCGTTGTCCTGATTATTGGGCTTCGGGTCGTCTTTGGAGCAACTGGCCAGGAGCATTGGAGTAGCCAGCAGCAGAATCAGGGCAAATTTTGTTGAAAACATCATTGGGTTTGGGGGTTAAAGCAGCCGAGCGGGCTGCCGGGTGGAGAAAAATTGTCAGTCGTCAGCAGTAGCCGGGTGAAACGTATTTCTCGCAGAGGCGCGGAGGTTGCGCAGAGACGCAGAGCCGAATAAGCCGGGGTGCCAAAAGTTACTCAGCCACCCCGTCGCTCAGTCACTCAGTCACTCAGTACCGCACCGTCAGGCGCACCGTCACATTTCGGCCGGCCTCATCGGCGAAGTAGCGGAAGCGGTTCAGGTAGTCGCGGTAGCGGTGGTCGAGCAGGTTGGCGCCGGTCACGCTCAGGTCCAGCGGCGGGAAGTGGCCCCAGCGCAGCGTAGCGCCGGCTTCGGCACCGAGCAGGGCGTAACCGGCGGGCGCCGCCTTGTAATCGACGGTGGCGTAATCGGCGGGCACCCGCGTCTGGCGGGCTACGCCACGCCCGCTGACCTGCACGTAGGGCGTCAGCAGGTGCCGACCGGCATTGCTGGCGCCGGCGCGAGTCAGTTCGTGCCGCAGGCGGATTTCGACGCGGTCGGCGGGGGTGAAAATCAGGTAATCGTCGGCGCGGGTATCGCGGGCGCGGACCAGTGCGGCCTGGGCGCCCACCTCCCAGCGTGGCCCCAGGGCGTAGGTGCCGGTGGCATCGAGGCCGAGGTAGCGCGCGTCGGTCTGGAGGTAACGGTAGCTCGGAAACGGCCCCCGGATGGTCAGCACGGCGGGCATAATCGGGGTGGCGTAGATATAATCGCCGATTTGCGTCAGGTAGGCCGTCAGCTCGCCGTTGAGGCGCGGGTTGTGGTGAAAGGTGCCCGTCAGGTGCAGGCCGCGCGCGGTTTCGGGCCGCAGCGGCGCTTCGCCGGGGGCCAGACTGATATCGTGGCCTTCCTCATACTGCCCGTTATGGACGCCCTGGCTGTAGCGCTCGTTCGGAGCCGGCGCGCGTTGGTTGAGTGAGGCGCTCAAGCGCAGCGTGAGGTGCGGCGTGGGGTCGAAAAGGGCGCCCACGTTGGCGGCGGGCGTCAAGTACCGGAACGTGGTCCGGGCCACGGTGTAGGCCGCCGTCGTGCCCTGGGCGCGGCGCACTTCCAGGTCGCGCCAGTCGAGGCGGGCGCCGCCTTCCAGCGTCAGTTTGCCGTGCGTCCATCGCTCAATCAGGAAGGCGCCGCCCACCGTATTGGTGTAGAACGGAATGAAGTAGCGCCCGCTGAAGGTGTTGTCCTGATACGTCCCGCTCAGGCCCAGCGTCCCGCTGACGGCCCCCCGGAAGATAGCTCGGTGGTCGAGCGTCAGGTCGGCGGTGGTCGTGCGGTTCTGGTAGCTGAGTTCGGGCCGGTTCAGGTCCGCGAGGGTGTTGTTGCGGGGGCGGTACTTGTCGTACTCGTCGCGCACGTCGGTTTGGTGGGCCACGGTCAGCGTCACCTTGCCCACGGTTTGCGGGTGCCACCAGGTGGTGGTTTTCAGCAGGTCGTGTTGAATCTGCTGATACGGCCGGCCCACGTCGTAGGAAAAGGCGCCGGTTTCCAGCGGACGGTCGGCGGCAAAAGCCGTCGCCAGGTCGGTGAGGTTGCCCACGTGCGAGACCGACAGGATGCCGAGCCGGGTGTGGTAGCGCGAGAAATACGCTTCCGTGCCCCACCGTTCGCGCTGCCAGCCCAGCGCGGCGGAAAAGTCCAGCTCCGCGAACCCGGAGTTTTTGAGGTAGTAGTCGGGCGTCCGGGTGGTGCCGGCGCGGCGGACCGTGCCCTGCACCCGGCCGCGCAGCGCCGGCAGGCGGGCAGGGTTGGCGTCGAGGGTAGCCGAAACCGCCCCCAGCCGACTGTTGGTGGTGCCCACCAGCGTCACGCTGCCGCCGACGCCAGCCGAGTCGCGCAGCGGAGCGGGGTCCACGAGCACCACGCCGCCGATGGCATCGGAACCGTACCGAACGGCGGCGGCGCCTTTCACCACCGTCAGGCGCGAGGCCACGAAGGGGTCGATTTCCGGGCCGTGTTCCTGGCCCCACTGCTGGCCTTCCTGCCGGACGCCGTTGTTGAGCAGCGTCACGCGGTTCGAGTGCAGGCCGTGAATCATCGGCTTGTAGATACTCGGGCCGGTCTGGATCGCCGTCACGCCCGCCACGCGGGTCAGCGCCTCGCCCAGGGTTTGGCCGCGCGTGGCATCCAAGGCTTTGCCGCTGAGGCTGGTAGCAGCGGTAGTCGTGGGAGCCGCCACGCGCGCACCGCGCACCGTAGCCGCTCCGAGGCGCACGGCGTCCGGGTGAAGCTGGGCATTGAACACGGTGGGTTTAAGCAAGCGCACGTCGGTGGTTTCGGTGGAATAGCCCACGAACAGCAGCCGGACACGGTAAGCGCCTGCGCACAGGTCGTGGAAGTGGTAGTTGCCGAAGGCGTCGGTGGCGGTGGAAGCCACGGGCGCAGGTTCAGCAGGCGCGGAAGCGGGCACGCCCGGTACGGCAACCGCCGCGATGGGCAACAGCAGCACCGTGGTGCCGGGCAGCGGCTGCCGGGTTTCGTGGTCCAGCACCTGCCCGCTCAGGGGCAGGCCACAATTGGTGCTGCCCGCAGCCGGCGGCGCCTGCCCGACAGCCGACAGGGAAAGGCCCCAGGCCCCCAATAGGGCTGGTAGCCAGCGAAGTATTCGCACGGAAAGGAAAAGAAAAGGGGCGCCGACCCTACAGTCGGCACGGGTTAGGGCGCCCTGACCCGTGGTCAGCAGACACGCCGCTTACGCCAGGAGCGCAGATAACGCCGACGAACAGTCGGCGTGAACCGCCCCACCCCGACCATCGGTCAGGGTTATGCCTGCTTGGCGGGTGGCCCCCGCAGGTTCAGCGTCGCTACCAGACGGGCGGGCCACGGCGCGGCCCTTTCCGTGGAAACGGCTTTTTCGTAAGCCACCGGCACCACCACCCCGAACGCAAATACCGGTGCCGGCAGCGCGGGCGCGCTGAACAGGTGGTCGGTGGCGCAGTGCGTGTGGCGCTCCGTCAGCAGCACTTTTCCCTTGAAGCCGGGTACCTGGTGCGCCGCTTCCCGGGCCGTGTGCGTATGCCGATGCAGCGCCAGCAGCGCGGCATCGGGCAGCAGCACCCGCCCGAAGGCGAGCAGCAGCACAAGGGCGATATGGGAGCGGAGGCGGGAAAACACGGAGAGATCGCGGCAGAGACGTGGACCGGAGCAACTTGGTTGCATCCATGGAACGCTCCGCACAAAGGTAATCGGCCCCGCGGAGATCATTTCGTGCAACCAGGTTGCTGAAACTGGCTTGCCCGCGCTGCTTTCAAGTTGCCAGCCGTGGTCGGTGGCGGCGGCGCTTGGTGGTGTTGCGCGGCCAACCGTAAATTTGACCTGATGTCGATGCTCCCTCCGCCTGTGCCCCCCGCCGTGGCCGATCCATTCGCGCGCCTTCTCCTGCAGCACAACCTGCGCCAGACGCCCGTGCGCCGCGCCGTGCTGGCCGCCCTGGCCGGGCGCGGTTACGCCCTGACGGGGGCCGAAATCGAAGCCGCGCTGGGGCCGGGTACCGACCGCATCACGCTTTACCGCACCCTCAAAAGCTTTGAGCAAAACGGGCTGATCCACCGCGTGATCGACGATACCGACGTGCTGCGCTACGCTGCCTGCTCGGTGGAATGCTCCGCCCGCGCGCATTTCGACAACCACGTGCATTTCAAGTGCGCCGTCTGTACGCACACCTACTGCCTGAATCAGGTGGCCATTCCGCCCGTGACGCTGCCCCCCGGTTTCGAGGCCGAGAAGCGCGATTTGCTGATGACCGGCATCTGCCAGGCTTGCCGGACGGGCGCCTGAAGCGGGCGGGCGTTAAATCGGCCGCACCGGGCAACGCCTGTTCTCTATCGTCGCTCCGGTATCTTCGTGAGCCGGTTTCTTTCCCCGGCTTCTTCCTGCGGATGCTGCTTCGTTCCTCCTTCTCGATGCTGACCCTGGCCGTGGCCCTGCTGACGGCCGCGCCGACCTTAGCCCAACCTACCGCACCTACCTGGCAATGGGCCAAAGCGGGCGGCTCCGCTGATTTTGACGCATTAACGGCTATCGCCGTGGACGCGACCGGTAATACCTATGTCACGGGCGTGGTAAGTGACGTGGCGCAGTTTGACGCCCAAACACTGCCTACTTACGGGCGAGGCGATATGTTCGTGGCCAAATACGACCCCGCCGGAGCGGTGCTCTGGGTGCGGGGCGGCGGCAGCTCCAACGACGATGGCGGTTACAGCATCGCCGTCGATGCGGTCGGCAACTGCTACGTCAGCGGCTCCATCAATGGCGAAGCCATTTTTGAGGGCACGCTGGTGGGCGAAGCCAACCGTACGAGCGCCTTCGTAGTGAGTTATACGCCCGCCGGCGCCCTGCGCTGGGTGCAGGTCAGTGGGGGCACGGCGAGGGAGGTTGGCCAGGGGCTGGCCGTCGATGCCGCGGGCAACGTCTATTGCACGGGCTTTTTCGAGGGCGATGCCCTATTCGGTGCCATTGTCCTGACCAATGCCGACCCCGCCGGGATAACTCCCGACGGGTTCGTGGTCTCCTACAATTCCCTCGGCGCCCTGCGCTGGGCGCGCTCGTTCGGGGGCGCCGCAGCGGAGTTGCCGGCCGTCATTGGCCTCGACGCGGCCGACAATTACTACGTCGATGGAATCTTCGATGGAAACGCCCGCATCGGCGCCTTCCTGCTGACGGCCGCCGGGTCGGCCGATGGCTTCGTGGCCCGCTTCAATGCTGCCGGGCAGGCCGTCTGGGCGCAGCGCTACGGCGGCGCGGGCGGCAACGTGGAAGCGACGGGCCTGGCCGTCAGCCCTGGCGGCGAGTGTTACGTGGTGGGCGAATCCGATGCGCCTGTCCTCGACTTTGGCTCCATCTCGCTGGCTAACCCCGCAGGCGCTCAGGGCGGCTTTGCCGGTTACGCGGTGCGTTACGATGCCGCCGGCACGCCGCGCTGGGGCCGCAACGTGATCAGTACCGACAACGCGGGCACCTTCGGGGTGGCGCTGCGCGGCGCCGAATTGCACCTGGCTGGCGGCTTCGTAGGCACGGCCACCTTCGACGACGATGCCGCCCCCGTGACGCTGACCACGGCCGCCGCCGCCGACCTGTTCGTGGCCCGCTACGATACCGCCGCCGGGGCCCTGCATACCGTCACCCGCGTATCGGGCGGGGCGTCCGCCGACGATCTGCTGATCAGCTTTGCCATCGCCGTGGACGGAGCCGGTGGCAGCCACATCGGGGGCTACTTCGGGGGGCTGAACGGCACCTCGACCGTGCAGTTCGGCAGTCAGCCGGCGCTCACGTCGCGTGGCGAAAGCGATGTGGTGGTGGCCGTCCTCAGCGCCGGGCCGCTGGCCGTGCCTTCCGCCCTGGCCACGGCCGACTTCCGGGTGTACCCGAACCCTGCCGCGCCCGCCGCCCGCCTGACGGTGCAGGGCCTGCCAGCCACCGCGCCGGTTCGGCTGACCCTGCTTGATGCGCTGGGCCGAATCGTGGAAGCCGCCACGGTAGCGCCTGATGCCACCGGCTCCGCCGCCTGGATGTTGCCCGCCGTGCCAGCCGGTCTCTACTCGCTGCGGGCCGAGCAAAACGGCACGGCGCGGGTACGGCGCGTGGTGGTGGAGTAAGGCTGCACCAAGCGGCAAGCTTTTAGCTTCAAGCGGCAAGCCAAGCCGCTTTCGTAACCGTTTTGTGGTTTGCCAGCGAACCGCGCTTCGCGGCTCGCCTCAGCCATTGACGCTCAGCACCTGCCAGCGGCCGTGGGCGTAGCGCAGGCGCGTCAGGGAGCCGTAATCGATAGTTAGGCGGAAGGCGTTGGCCAGCGGAAATTCCAGCACGGCGCCCAGCAGGGCGCGGATCGCTCCGCCGTGGGTGAAGACCAGCACGGGGCTGGTCGCGTCAGGAGCAGCGCCGTCGGCGTGGGCGGCGAGGTCGGCCAGGAAGCCGGCGAGGCGGTGGCGCATTGCGCCGAAGGTCTCGCCGTTGGGCGGGGCCAGGCGCTCGTAGTCGGCCGACCAGCGGTCCAGCTCCGGGCGCGGAATGGCGTCCCAGGGCTGGCCTTCCCAGTCGCCGAAGTGCAACTCGCGCAGGCGTTCGTCGAACTGAAGGATGGCCGGATTCGGGGCCAGGGCTTCGGCCAACAACCGGCAGCGGGTGGCCGGCGAGGCGTACACGATCAGGTCGGGGGCAGCCAGCACGTCGGCGGGCAGGCGGGCAAGGGTGGCGGCGGCTTCGGCGGCGAAGGTGTCGGCCAGCGGCACGTCGTGGTGGCCGTAACAGATGCCACTGACGCCCACGGCGGTGTGGCGGATGAGGAAGAGATGCATAGTGCGAGGTGCGAGGTGCGAGGTGCGAGGTGCGAGGTGCGAGGTGGTAACTGGCGCGCGTTTAGGCCGAAGGCCGTAACTCGTGCCGAACAGTGCCGGAAGTCTCCAGACTTCCCACGTTAGCACGGCACCACCAGCAAGGTTGAGCGGCGCCGGAAGTCGGACACTTTCCGTGCGGGTTGGCGCAGGGCGGAGCCCCTGGCTACCTCGCACTTCGCACTTCGCATTTCTCGCTACACGCCTGTCACCAAAAACAGATAGACCGTGACTTCGGCCAGTTGTTGGGTGGCGCCGAGGCAGTCGCCGGTGTAGCCCTGGAGCCAGCGGCGGAACCAGCGGCCCAGCACCACGTGCAGCACCGTCAGCGGCACCAGCACTAGCAGCAGCGCCGGTTGCCGGTGCCACGCGGCCAGGGCCAGCAGCGGCGTCAGCCCCCAGAAGGCCGCGCCAGCGAACTGTTTGGCCGTCAGCCCCTGCGCGATGGGTTTGGCTTTGGCGTCGGCCTGGTCGAGGCGCGCGTAGGGCAGCCACCCGATCAGGCTCAGCGCCGTGAGGCGACTCAGCGGGTGCGCCACCAGCAGCAGCGCGGGCGCCGAAACGCCCCACGCCGGGTGGCCCGTGGCGGCGGTGTGCAGCGCGGCCACCTTGGCGGCCAGCGTCAGGCTGAGGCCCACCAGCCCGTAGGTGCCCACGCGCGAGTCCTTCATAATCTCCAGAATCCGGGCGGTGGTCCAGCCGCCGCCGAGGCCGTCGCAGACATCGGCCAGGCCGTCTTCGTGGAACGCGCCCGTCAGCAGAATGCCCGCTACGGTGCTCAGCAGCAGCGCCACCACGGGGGGCCAGAGCAGCGCCGCCCCCCAGTAAACGGCCGCCGTCAGCCCGCCCACCAGCCAGCCGATCAGCGGAAAAAACACCGTGGCCCGGTTCAGCTTCTCCGGCGAATAGCCCGCGCCCACCCAGGCCGGCACCGGTAGCCGGGTGTAGAACATTTGGGCGGTGAACCAGAGGTCGAGCAAGGGGAGGCGAGTTTCGAGTGGCGAGTTTCGAGGGACGAGTTTCGAGGGGCGAGGTTCGAGTTTCGAGGTTCGAGTGGCGAGGTTCGAGACGGGTAGCTCGTGCCATACCCTTGCGGGAGGTCTTCGACTTCCGTCGTTGAACAGGCGGGTTGGTGGTGCCGGGCTAACGTGGGAAGTTTGGTGGTGCCGTGCTAACGAGGGAAGTCTGGAGACTTCCCGCACCATTTGGCACGAGTTACGGCCTTTGGCCTAAACGCGCGCCAGTTACCACTCTTGCCCCTCGCTACTCGAAACTCGCTACTCGCTACTCGCCACCCCCGCGCTTTCAAACGACGCCATCTCGTTCAGCATTGCCACAGCGGCCTGCATCAGGGGGTAGGCCAGCACCGCGCCGGTGCCTTCGCCGAGGCGCAGGCCCAGGTCGAGCAGGGGCGGAGCGGCGCCGAGGCGTTCCAGTTCGGCCACCAGCAGGCGGTGGCCGCTTTCGGCCGAGCGGTGCGTCAGCACGCACTGGGCCAGCAGGTCGGGGTTCTCCTGGAGCGCCACCAGCAGCGCGGCACCCACGATAAAGCCATCGACCAGCACCAGCATCCCGTGCCGGGGGGCTTCCAGCATCGCCCCGACCAGCTGAGCAATCTCGAAGCCGCCGAACGTCGTCAGTACGACCCGCGGCGCCGCCGTCACGGCCTGCTGATAGTTGGCCAGGGCGCGCGTCAGCACGGCCTGCTTGTGGGCCAGGCCGGCATCGTCGAGGCCCGTGCCGCGCCCGATGCAGTCGGCCAGCGGGGCGCCCGTCAGCAGGTGCTGCAGCACGGCGGCCGACGACGTGTTGCCGATGCCCATCTCGCCGAAAGCCAGTACGTTGCAGCCGGTGGCGGCCACGTCGCGCACCACTGCCGCGCCGCGCGCCAGGGCATCGGCGCACTGGTCGGCGGTCATCGCGGGCCGGTTCAGAAAGGAAGCGGTGCCTTCGGCGATCTTCTCGTCGCGCACCCGCCCGCCGAGGTCGCTGAACGAGCCGCGCACGCCCGCGTCCACCACCACCAGTTCCAGCCCGTGGAGGCGGCAGAACACGTTGATGGCCGCTCCGCCGGCGGCGAAGTTGCGCACCATCTGGTGGGTGACTTCGGGCGGGTACGCGCTCACCCCCTCGGAGGCGATGCCGTGGTCGGCGGCGAACACCACGGCGTGCGGCCGGGTCAGGCGCGGGGTCAGGGTTTGTTGCAGCAGGGCGATCTGCTTCGCCAGGCCTTCCAGCCGGCCGAGCGCGCCCAGGGGCTTGGTCTTGTGGTCGAGCACGTGCTGCACGTCGGCAGCGGTCAGCAGGGCAGGGGCGATGTCGTTCATCCCCACAAAGCTGGGGCACGCGCGGCGATTCGGGCCGTTCGGGCTGCCCGCTGGCTAACCCCCGTCGCGATCTGCCAAGCCTGCCACTGTGGCAGAAAACGAGGCCCAAAACCCCTTTTTTCTGCCATAACCTAAGCTTTTAAGTCCGATTTAGTACTTCCGAAGTCCGGTTTGGTACTTCCGAAGTCCGATTTAGTACTTCCGAAGTCCGGTTTGGTACTTCCGAAGTCCGATTTGGTACTTCCGAAGGGGAGTGTTCAAGGAAGTGTGTC
>JANPLI010000214.1:0-13699 GCA_031426455.1 Hymenobacteraceae bacterium
ACCATCACCCCATCACCCCACCACCCCACCACCATCACCGCCCCCGTCGCTTCGCGACTTGGTTGCTGCGGGGCGAAGCCCCTAGCTACACGACCACCACCTCCCGACCTTTACACCCTCAAACCCTCCTACCCTCCCTCCCCCCCGTGGCTGATCTTCGCCCCTTCCGCGCCTGGCGCTACGCCCCCCACCTGAGCGCCCGCATCGGCGAGCTGACCTCCCCGCTCTTCGACGTGGTGTCGGCCCGGCAGCGCGAGGCGCTTTACCGCAACCCCCTGAATTCGATTCACTTGTCGGTACCGCGCCCCGGCCCGGACGGCGCGGCGGCACCCCAGGAGGCCGTCCGGACGCTGGACCGCTGGCGCCGCGAGGGAGTGCTTCGGCAGGATGCGCTACCCGCCTTCTACGCTTATTATCAGACCTTTCGGCTGCCCGGCGCCGGCGAGCGCACCTTTACCCGGCGCGGATTCGTGGGCCAGATTCGCGCCACCGACTGGGCCGACCGCGTCGTGCTGCGCCACGAGGACACGATGCCCGCCGCCGTCTCCGACCGCGCCGCGCTGCTCGCCGCCACCCGGCTGCAGTCGTCGGCCACCCACGGCCTTTACCACGACCCCACCTTCGCCCTCGAAGCCCTGCTCGACGAGGCCATCACGGCGCCGCTCTACGAAACCGAAGACTACCAGGGCGTCCGCGACCTGCTCGCGCCGATTCACGACCGGCAGGCCATCGAGCTGATCCAAAGAACCTTAGCGCCGATGCCCGTGGTTCTGGCCGACGGCCACCACCGCTACGAAGGCTCGCTCGAATACCGCCACGCCCGGCAGGCCGAAGCCGCCGCCGCCGGCCACCCCGTGACGGGGGAGGAAGACTGGCATTTCCACCTGATGTACCTCACCAATGCCGCTGCCGCCGCCGACGGTAACGACGGCCTGCGCATCCTGCCCACCCACCGGGTGCTGCGCCACCTGGCCCTACCGCCGGAAGCCCTGCTGGCCCGGCTGACGAAATACTTCGTCGTCACGCCCCAGGACGATGCCTATGCCCTGCACGAGGTCATCGCGGGCAAGCCCTGGGCGTTTGGGCTGCTGCTGGCCGACGGCTCAGCCTGGAAGCTGCGCCTGCGCCCGGAAGTCCACCCGCTCCTCGACTGGCCCGTGCCGCCGGCCGTCGCGGCCCTCGACCTGACCGTACTCCACCACTTCGTCTTCGAGCGCGTCCTGGGCCTCGACCGCGAGCAGCAGCGCCGCTCCCCCGACCTGACCTACGTCCGCGCCCTGCCCGAATGCCTCCACCTGGTGGAAAACGGCCACGCCGCCGCCGCCTTCCTGACCAACGAGGTGACGATGGCCGAAGTCCTGCGCGTCTGCGAAACCGGCGCCCTGATGCCCCAGAAATCGACCTTCTTCTACCCCAAAGTCATCGGCGGCTTCCTCTTTGGCGGGCTGGAAGACTGATTCGGGCGCCGGTGAACCCCGTTGGGAGTCCGACAGGCACCTTGGATTATGTATGGGTGCCCGTTGGGAGTCCGACAGGCACCTTGGATTATGTATGGGCGCCCGTTGGGGGTCCGACAGGCACCTTGGATTATGCAAGGGTGCCCGTTGGGAGTCCGCCAGGCACCTTGGATTATGTATGGGTGCCCGTTGGGAGTCCGACAGGCACCCTGAATTATGTATGGGTGCCCGTTGGGAGTCCGACACGTACCCGTAAGCGGATACGCCCCACCACTATCAACTATCACTATCACTACTACCCTCGTCGCTTCGCGACTTGATTGCTGCGGGGCGAAGCCCCTGGCTACACTACCACCTCGCACCTAAAAAACCTTGCCCTCCCCTTTTGCCCACCGCGTCCGGGTTCGCGCCAGCGGCCTGCTGCTCGACGAGCCCACTGGCGGGCTACTGCTGATCCGCCACCGCGCGCTGCGGGGTGACGGCGACTTTTGGGCGCCGCCCGGCGGCGGCGTCGAGGCAGGTGAAACCGTGCATCAGACGCTGGCACGCGAATTTCGGGAAGAAACCGGCCTGCCAATTACTATCGGCCCGCTCCGACACCTGCACGAATACTTCGACCCGCCCTGGCAGGCCCTCGAACTGTTTTTTGAAGTTGCGACCGTGCCCGGCTCCCTGATCCAGCCGCGCCTGGGTACCGACCCCGAGCTGCCGCCCCACGAACAGCTGATGCAGGAGTTGGCCTACTGCTCGCTGGGCCAACTGCGGGCGCTACCGCCAGCCAGTCTTCACCCCATCCTGCGTAACCTGAATTCGTGGACCGACCTGATGCGCCCTTCCACCAGGTGGGCCGAGTAAACACCTCACCACCCTCCTCCCCCGGACTTACCTTTGGCGCCTTGCCCGCCGTTTATGCCCGCTTCTTCTTCTGTTGCTTTCAAGCCGGCTGTTTCCCTGACCGATGAAACCTTCGACCCCGCGCGGCGGAGCGGCTATGCCCTATACCTGACCCTGGGGCCGACGGGGGCCGTGCGCGTGGGAATCGCCGACATCGCGCGCAATCAGTTTCTGGTGCTCGAAGACTACCCCGCGCCCGCCACGCCCGGTCCCGAAACGGCCGCGAGCCACCTCGCTGAACTGGCCGCCCAACACCCCTGGCTGGGCCTCAGCGGCTGGCAAAGCATCCGGCTGGCGCTGATTCACGAGCGATTCACGCTCCTGCCGACTTCGCTCTTCCGCCTCGCCGACGCCCCCGCCCTGCTGGCGCTTCACTGCCCCTTCGACCCCGCTCAGGAGGCCGCCCTGGCTTATCAGCACCCCGGCCCGGAAATCACGTCGGTTTTTGCCGTCCCGCGCGCCCTGCTCACCTGGCTCGACGGCACGTATGGCGCCAGCGCCGTTCAGGTACTGCATCACACCTCGGCCCTGCTCGAAGGCGTCCTGCACCAGGCGCCACTGCTACCCGAAGCGGCCCACGGCGGCGCGGCCCTGCGCCTGAGCTTCGACGGCGCCGGCCTGCTGACGCTCACCGTCACGCGCCAGCAAAAGATCGTTTACTGCAACGTCTTCGCCTTCAGCTCTTCCGAAGACGCCATTTATTACGTCATCCTGATCTTGCAGGAGCTGGAGCTGAACCCGGAAACGGTGGCCGTCACGGTCTGGGGCGATCTCACCCACGACTCCGCCCTCTTCGCCATCCTGCGCCGCTACCTGCGCCACGTCCGCTTCGGCCACCGCCCCCAGGATGTCCAGTTCTCCTACCGTTTCGACGACGGCGCTTTCCCCCACCGCTACTTCGACCTCTTCAGCCTCCACCTGGGGAACTGAGTGACTGAGTGGGACTGAGTGACTGATGGAAGCCAGGCGGTATTTGAAGTGGCAAATCCATCACCTCACCACCATCACTACCCCACCACCTCAACTCTTCCCGCCTTGCAGTTTGGTGCGCACTTCTTCCACTAGTGCCCGAAAAGCGGGGTCGCGGGCGATGCTGTCGTTGATTTTTTCGAGGGAATGGAGCACCGTCGTATGATCACGCCCGCCGAAGCCCTGCCCGATGGCCTTGAGTGACAACTCCTTGACCATCTCTTTGGCGAAGTACATCGCCAACTGCCGCGCCGCCACCACATCCTTCTGGCGGGCCTTGTCCTTGAGCAGCTCGACGGTGGTGCCCAGGTGGTCGGCCACGGTTTTCTGGATAAAGTCGAGGTTGACCTCCGTATCCACCTGCTGCACCACGTGGCGCAGGGCCTCCTTCGCCATTTCCAGATCGATCTCGCGATGATAAACCGAGCTTTGGGCGATGATCGAGATCAGCACCCCTTCCAGCTCGCGCATATTCGTATCGACCGAGTAAGCCAGATACTCCACCACCCGGTCGGGGATATCGATGCCGTCGGCGATCATCTTGCTCTGGATGATGGCCATTCGCGTTTCCAGATCCGGACTTTGCACGTCGGCCGTCAGCCCCCACTTGAAGCGGCTCAGCAGCCGGTCCTCGATACCCGCGATTTCGCGCGGCGAGCGGTCGGAGGTCATCACGATCTGCTTGCCGGTCTGGTACAGGTGGTTGAAAATATTGAAGAACATATCCTGTGTCTTGACCTTCCCGGCGAAGAACTGCACGTCGTCAATGATCAGCACATCGACGTGGAGGTAGTAGTTACCGAACGCCTCGATGGAGTTGGTCTTGACGCTCTCCATAAACTGGTTCACGAACCGCTCGCTGCTGACGTAGAGCACGAACTTCTCCGGCCACTGCTGCTTGACGCGGTTGCCGATGGCCTGCACCAGGTGCGTCTTGCCCAGCCCCACACCGCCGTACACCATCAGCGGGTTGAACGAGCTGGTGCCCGGCCGGTTGGCCACCGCCCAGCCCGCCGAACGCGCCAGGCGGTTGCAGGCCCCTTCGATGTACGACTCGAACGAGTAGGACGCGTTGAGCTGCGCGGCCTGGTAGTCCTGCGTCAGCACCTTGCTCTCGAACGGATTGGTGATCATTTCCGCCGTGGTGCGGGCGATGCGCGCGCCGTTCGGGCCGTGCGACGGGCCGGTGGTCTTGCGCGTCGGCAGTTGCACCGTCTGGGGCTTGTTCTGGGCGTTACCCTGATCGACGATGATCGAATATTCAAGCCGCGCCCCGGGACCGAGCTGCTGCTCGATGGCCTCCTTCAGGGCATCCAGAAAATGCTCCTCCAGCCATTCGTAGAAGTACTGCGTCGGCACCTGAATCAGCAGCACGTTGCCGCCCTCCACGCGCAGGGGCACAATTGGCTCGAACCACGTGCTGAACGCCTGCGCGTCGATCCGTCCCCGGATGACACTCAGGCACTTGTTCCAGACGGTAACGTGGTTGTTGGCAGGCACAGGAACAGGAAGGAAAGGGGGCGCCAAGCGTCTGGCGCCGCGTGCCGGGGCGGGCAGGGTGCCAAAGGTCGGCAACAAACGCGGCGCCCGCAACGCCGCCGCCGCGTATTTCGACCGGCTTTTCAGTAACCGATTGAACGGCAACGCCGTCGAATTCTCCAGTCGCCGGACAGCGAATATCCTGAAAGCAAAGCACCAACCCGACGGTTGCGCAGCCGGGGTCGGCCGAAACCTCTTCCCGTGGCCCGTCTTCACCAGAAAAAGGGTACTTGCTGCGTGGCATTTGACCCGCGCACCTGCTGACGCCCCGCGCCCTCCCGTGCCCGGACAGCGAATGCAGCCCTACTTTTAAGGCCAATTGCACGGCTGATGTTCGCCCCGGATGTTCCGGCGGCGCGGCGGCAGCCTCATCTACTCTTCTTTTTCAATGGCGAATCTGTTCATTAAAAAGCCCCTCGGCACCCTGCTGCGCGAAGCCGGCGCGGGCGGCGAGGGCACCCTGAAACGCACGCTGGGCGCGGGCAACCTGGTCGCGCTGGGCGTGGGGGCCATCATCGGCGCGGGGTTGTTCGTGCGCACGGCGGCGGCGGCGGCGCAGGCATCGGGGCCGGGCGTGACGCTGGCCTTCATCGTGGCGGCCGTAGGCTGCGCCTTCGCCGGCCTGTGCTACGCCGAGTTTGCGGCGATGATCCCGATCGCCGGCTCGGCCTACACTTACGCCTACACCACGATGGGCGAACTGGTCGCCTGGATCATCGGCTGGGCCCTGATTATGGAGTACGCCCTGGGCGCGGCCACCGTGGCCATCGCCTGGAGCGAGTATCTCAACAAGCTCTTACAGGTCTTCGGGACGCAGATTCCCTTCGCGCTCTGCCATTCGCCCTTCGAGGGCGGCATCGTGAATCTGCCCGCCCTCATCATCATCGTGCTGCTGAGTCTGCTGCTGATCAAGGGCACCCAGGAGTCGGCCACCTTCAACGCCGTGATCGTGGTGGTGAAAGTAGCCATCGTACTGATTTTCATCGCTGTAGGCTGGCAGTTCATCGACCCCGCCAACCACACGCCGTACCTGATTCCGGCCGACGCCCCGCCCGTGACCGACGCGGCCGGCGGCATCATCCGCGAGTACACGGCCTGGAATAAGCACGGCTGGGGCGGGGTGCTGGGCGGCGCGGCCATCGTGTTCTTCGCCTTCATCGGCTTCGACGCCGTGAGCACCGCCGCGCAGGAGGCCAAGAACCCCAAGCGCGATATGCCCATCGGCATCCTGGGTTCGCTGGCGGTCTGCACGGTCCTCTACATCCTCTTCGGCCACGTGCTGACGGGCGTAGCCAACTGGCGCGAATTTGCCGACCCCAAGCTCGGCGGCGAAGCCTCCGTGGCCTACGCCATCAAGGCCCATATGAAGGGCTACGAGTGGCTCAGCACGGGCGTGACGGTGGCCATTCTGGCAGGTTTCTCCAGCGTGATTCTGGTGATGCTGATGGGCCAGAGCCGGGTCTTCTTCTCGATGGCCAACGACGGTCTGATGCCGAAAGCCTTCTCGGAGCTGCACCCGCGTTTCCGGACGCCCTACAAGAGTAACCTCGTGCTGCTCGTCTTCGTGGGCGCCTTCGCGGCTCTGGTGCCCGGCTCCGTCGCCGGCGACCTGACCAGCTTCGGCACCTTACTGGCGTTCGTACTAGTGAGCATCGGCGTGTGGCTGATGCGCCGCTCCGACCCCGACCAGCCCCGCCCCTTCCGCTCGCCGCTTTCGTCGGCCGCCTTCCCGCTGGTGCCCGTGCTGGGCGCGCTCATCTGCCTGCTGATGATTGTGGCCCTCGACGCCGCCACCCTCAAGCTCGCCCTGGGCTGGATGCTGCTCGGTTTCGCCGTCTATTTCCTCTACGGCCAGCGCCGCAGCAAACTCCAAAAAGGCATCGTGGTCGTGCCGACGGAGTTGAAATGAATTACGAATTACGAATTAAGTGAAATCGGCTCGTAATTAGTAATTCATAATTCGTAATTAAAAACATCCCCGTCAGTTGGCTATCTGGAGCTGATTGACGGGGACGTTTTATGGGCCATTCATCGAAGGCGATGAGATGGTTTTTTTGGATGGATACGATTTCGAGCCACGGTCCCCGGAAGTTTCCGGAGTTTTTACACATACGGTACCGGTAAGCTTAATCCTAAACCCCCCAAACAAGAAAGCATTTATGACAAAGACTTCAAGTTCTAAGCGTCTTGTGTGGGCCATTCATTTATGCCTCCTGTTAGCCAATTTTGGCTGCGAGAAGAAACGTGTTCATCAAATCCCCTTCATCAATAAGCCTTGCTTCGCCAAAGGGAAGTTAAAATTAATCACAGCTGAGGATGAATTCGGCGGCTTTGGAGAGGGAAGATCCTTAGTAAAATACAAGCTCTTGAGCGCAGATTGGAATAAGTGCCGTTCGCCCGCTAATGTTAAAAATGGCTGGACTTACAAAGAATACGCGAACCAAGCAATAGACTCCAAAACCATTGACTTGCTTTCAACCGGTCTCATTGTTTTAGGTGGTAATGAGCGAATTAACAAATTCGGTGAGTTTATCACCTCTAACTTGCACCACAAGCAATACAGAACCTCCGTTTTCGCTACTCCCAGCTTGGATGGGCCGTTAGGTCTGGAAGTCTTTTATGTCGACCCTTCCTCAAGATTTTTATACTATTATAATTGCTACTAATAACTTTAAACCCTCACGATGGCATACCGGAGACGAACTGATCAAGCAGGAGCTATTTGGCCTGCACACTAACCAACGACAGTACCCAGCCCGCCTACTTTCGACGACCTGAGCGTAGCCGTCGTGGATGCGAGCCAGCTTCAGGAAAACCATTACGACCCCTTCGGGCTGAACCAAGCGGCTACGAGCGGGCATCTTTTGGAAGCTTTGAAAGCCGACCAAGCGCCGAGTGTTACTCTACACTTACCTGCGAAAAGACATTAACCCTCCCGGAAACCAGCCCCCCGCTTCCTTCCCGCACCCAATATTCCGCCCGCAGCAGGATGGCGAGGCCGAGGTAGAAGAACCCGCCGATGCGGTCGTTTTCGACCAGCTCGTTGAGGGTCAGGTGGAAGATGATGATGAAGAGCGACAACCCGGCGGCCAGCACGGCGGCCTGGACCTGCGGTCGGCCGGCCGCGCGGTGGTAGAGCGTCTGGGGGCGCACCAAGGCCCACCAGACCAGCGCCAGCCAAAGCAGCAGGCCGGGAATCCCTTGCTCGGCCAGCGTCAGCAGGAAGTAGTTGTGGGTGGTGGAATGCTCCGGGTTTTTGGAGACGTATGTCCGGAAGCGCTTGTCGGTAAAGTGCTTGTAGGTGGGGTAGAACGTACTAGGGCCAGAGCCGGTCCAGGGGCGTTCGTTGATCATCCGGGCGGCGGCCACCCAGCGATAGACGCGCTCCATCCCGGAAACGTCCTGCAAATCGACGGTCGAGACCAGGTGCGCTTCGAGGCTGTTGCCGTGGAAGACAGTCTTCTTGAAGTCCGGCACGAAGCGCAGGTAGTGCTGGTCCTGCACCAGCCACCCGGTGAGCGCACTCACGAGCAGCATCGCCGCCACCAACGCCGGCCGCGCCAGCTTCCAGCGCATCACCAGATACCAGCCGCCCGCCAGCACCACCGCGCCCCAGGTGGCGCGCGTGTAGGCCAGCACGATACCCAGCAGCAACACGCCCAGCGCGCCCAGCCAGACCAGCCGCCCCGTTGGCGATAAGCGTCCGCCCAGAAAGCCCGGCGCCAGCGCCACGTAAGGCAGAAAAAGCGCCAACGTGGTGGCGTAAATGACGTGGTTAGGGTAGAACGGCTGAATCACGGTGTTCACCGAAGCGAACGAAAAGCCGCGCCCGGCGTGACGAATCACAGCCCACAGCACCGTCAGCACCAGCCCCACGCCGAACGTGCGCAGCAACAGGCGCAGGTGGCCGGGGGTGCGCAGCAGCAGCGACGCGGCCACGAAAAAAGCGGCCAGGTACCACGTCTTGGCCAGCAGAAACTTCAGCGAATGCACCGGCTCGACCGAGAGCAAGGCGCTGAATGCTGCCCACGCCAATTGCAGGCCGATGATCAGCGTGATGGGGTGGCGCAGCCACGGCCCCGCCACGGGCCGCCCCCGCAAGGCCCGCACCAGCAGCAGGGTCAGCGTCAGGAGCATCAACGGTTCGGAGGGCACGTCCATCGTCAGGCCCCCAAACAGCACCAGCTCGCGGCCGACGGGCAGCAGGGCCAACAGCAGCCCGAAGGCGACGGGCACATCGGCGAGTAGCACCAGGGCCAATCCCGCCAGCCCCGACCCCAGCAGCAGCACGGGCGTGGGGCGGTCGAGCCAGATCGTCAGTCCCACGGCACCGACGGCCAGCGCGGCGAAAGCCGTCAGCAGACGCTCCGGAGTCAAACCGCGCGCTACCCAGGCGGGGGGCAGGGCCAGCGGGCCGGGCGTTGAGCCGCGCATTGGGCGGGGCGGAGCGGGGCGATAAGCCGCGTCGGCTTCCGGGCATTCGGCGGCGGACAGGCCCAACGGGCCACTCAGGGACCCGCTCATCCGTGGGCGGCGGGCTGGCGGCGCGGCTCGTTGGCACGGGCGGGCGTTTCCGCCTCATCGCTCAGCGTAACAGCGCCGGGCTGGCCAAAAAAGTCGAGCAGCAGCGCGGCCAGCGTGGTGAGCAGAAACACGCCCAGCGTACTGGCGGCCACGATCAGCCACCGGATGGGCTTCACCTTGCGGGCGCCGGGCGTGGCGGGCTGCAGCACGTAGATGGTCGAGAGGCGCTGCGTCAGGTTGGCTTTGGCTACCTCCACCGCCGCGCGGGCCGTGCCCAGTTCGGTGGCAAGCGCCTGCTGCTCGACTTGCAGGCGCTGCACCAGCGAAGAACCCTGTAGCCAGCCCTCGCGCGTCAGAATTGCAGCGCCGGGTGCCGGTAACTGACTCAAAGCCTGTACTTCGGCCGCCAAGGAGCTGGCATTAGGGGCATTTCGCAGGCGGGCGGCCACCAACTCCGCCTGTTTTTCGATCAGTAGCTTGGCGAGATAGCGACCTTCCCGGTCCAGACCGGAGATACCATAGCGGCGACGCGCGGCCAGGAGCGAATCGCTCAGCAAGCCATAAGACCGGCTCAGAGCCAAGTATTTATCCGAAAATACACTCACCACGCGCTGGCGGTTGGGGCGCGTCAGGGCGACGTTCACGGTATCGATGCGGGCTACCAGGGCGTTGGCCAGACGCGCCGCCAGAACGGGGTCGGTATCGAGGACCGTCAGCTCGACCACATCGCGGTCGGTGACGGCCAGATCGAGGCGTTCGAGCAGCCGCAGGCGCACTTCCTGGCGGGCTTCGGGCGTAGCCGAGGAGTCGTACTGGTAGTGCGAGGCCAGGTGGAAGCGGTCGATCAGGTAGTCCAGCACGGGCTGCGACTGGCCAATGTTCACCGCCCGGTCGAGGTCTTCGGGCAGCGGCGTCAGGGTCACTTTACGTTCGCCGGACGCCAGTTGGTCGGGGTCGGACGTTTGCAGGTCCGAGGCGTAGAACGTGGTGGTGGCCGGGTACAGGTTCGGCAGGCGCAACGCCACCAAAGCACTGACCAGCAAGGCGGCTACGGTCGCCCGGCTGATCAGCCGGCGGTGGCGACGGACGACGGCCAGTACGTCCAGCAACAGCGCCGGCGCAGCGGAATCAGACGCAGAATCAGAGGAAAAAGCCATTTGGAAAACACCATCGGTTCGGGCAGGAAAGCGAAAACCCGAACCGCGCCGCAAAGGTAGCCGGGCGGCGGGCGGCGGCAGAACCGCCCCGCACCGAAGGCCGGCTTTCCGGGGCCGTAATTTTACCGCCCGCTTTCCGCCCTGCCGTATCAAGAAATTCCTCGGTTCCCTGTCGCTGGCCGTTGCCCTGAACCTGGCCATCAAGCCCGCCTGGGTGCTGGTGGAAAGCGTGGTGCAGAACCGCCTGGGGCACCGCGCGTTTGGACAACTTTCGGCCTTGAGTGCGTTGGCGCTGGTGGCGGCGGCCGTGGCCGACCTCGGCCTGACCCAATACACGACCCGGCGCACGGCCACCGACCCCAGTTTCCTGCCCGACCATTTCCCGATTTTGCTGCCGCTGCGGGGCTGGCTTGGGCTGGTATTCCTGCTGGGCCTGCTGGGCCTGGGTGCCGCCCTGGGCTACGACCAGGTCGCCCTCGGCTGGCTCGCACTTCTGACCATCAGCCTATTGCTGACGCAGCACGCGCAGTTTTTGCGGGGCGTGGCGCAGGGGCGACAATGGTTCCGGCTCGACTCGGTACTGTCGGTCTTTGAAAAAGCCCTGCTGCTGGCACTCGTCGTAGGGTTACTCGCGGCATCGCGCCTCACGCTGGGCACTTATGTGGGTGTACGGGTAGGCGCGGCGGCCCTGGCAGTGGGCATATTTTCGGTGGTAATGGCGCGGAAACTCGGCGGCTGGGTGCGGCCTCGGCTGCGGCCCGCCCCGGTACGGGCGCTGCTGCGCGGCGCGCTGCCGCTGGCGCTCATCACGCTCCTTTACGGCCTCAACGAGCGCCTCGATATGGTGATGCTCGAACGCCTGGCCGGCCCGCGCGAGACGGGCCTCTACGCCGCTGCCTACCGCTGGACCGACGCCGCGATGATGTACCTCTGGACGGTACTACCGCTCTTTTTCGCCCGTTTCGCCGCCGCAGGGGCACCACCCACAGCCGCGTCCACATTTCCAATTTCGCCTTTAGTCTCTCACCCTCGAACCCTCCCGCCCTCAAACCCTCCCACCCTCAAACCCTCCCACCCTCAAACCCTCCCACCCTCAGACCCGCTCACCCTCCTCCTAAGCGTCGGGCAACGGGTAGTGACCGCGCCAGTGCTATGGGTAGTGGCGTTCGTGCTAATGCGCGGCGACGTGCTGCTCTGGCAGCTCACGGCCAGCACCCCCGCCGAGCTGGCCCGGATCACGCTTTGTCTGCAACTCCTGTTTCTGAACGTGCTGGTGAACGCGTTTTTTGCCATCTATTCCACCCTGCTCACCAGTACCCGCTGGGAGAAAGCCGTTTCGTGGCTGATTGCCGGCAGCATTGGGCTGAACGCGGCGCTCAACGCGCTGCTGCTGGCCCGCCCGGAATGGTGGGGCGGGGCCGTGGCGGGCGCTGCCAATACCCTGCTGTGCGCGGTGGTGGTGTCGGGCGGCTACGTCTGGCTCGTGGCCCGACGCACGGGGGTTCAGGTGCCGTGGGCGCACCTGCTGCGCCTGGCGCTGGTCTTCGGCGCGCTGCTGGGCGCCTGGTTCGGCCTGAAAACAGCCCTCAATAACTGGTGGCTCGAAAGCCTGCTGACCGGCCTGCTCTGGCTCCTGCTGCTCCCGCTGACGGGCCTGGTGAGCAAAAAGGAAATCCGGGGCGGGGGATCGGGTTGATTTGCTGATGGAGTTGATGGGCTGATTTGCTGATGGGGGTGGGTCAGCAACGGAAACTCTGTTCCACTCAGTCACTCAGCCCCAATCACTCAATCGCCAAATCACTCAATCGCTCAATCACTTCTCCCCGTGCGCATCGCCGTAAACGTCCGCTTTTTATTGCCTGGTGGCCATCTGGAGGGCATCGGGCGTTATACTTATGAAGTGCTGCGGCACCTGGTGGCGGCGCACCCGGCGGTGGCGTTCGACTTTCTGTTCGACCGCCCCTTCGACGCGCGCTACGTGTTCGGCCCCAACGTCACCCCGCACGTGCTGGCGCCGCCGGCCCGCCACCCCCTGCTGTGGGGGATCTGGTTTGAAGTCAGTGTAGCCCGCTGGCTGCGACGCCACCGGCCGGCCGCATTTCTGAGCCTCGACGGCCACACGACGCTGGGCACAACCGTACCGCGCGTCACGGTGCTGCACGATCTGGCGTTTGAGCATTTTCCGCAGGGCATACCGGGGCTGGTGCGACGGTATTACCAGTTTTTCGCGCCCCGTTTTGCGCGGGCCTCAACGCAGATCATCACGGTTTCCGAAACCAGCAAGGCCGATCTGGTGGCGACGTACGACGTACCACCGGAAAAAGTCCGGGTGGCTTACAACGCCCCAGCGGCGGTTTTTCAGCCGTTGCCCGCCGCCGAACACGCTGCCGTGCGGGCGCAGTACGCCGATGGGGCGCCATATTTTCTGTTCGTCGGGGCGCTGCACCCGCGCAAAAATCTGGTGAATCTGCTGCGCGCCTTCGATGCCTTCAAAACCGCGACCGGCTCTACCACGCGGCTGCTGCTGGTGGGCCGTTGGGCTTGGCAGACGGGCGCCATCGCGACGGCTTACCGCGCCCTGCACCACCCCGACGCCGTGCGCCTGACCGGCCGCGTGACCGACCCGGAGCTGGCCCGCCTCTATGGCGCGGCCCGCGCCTGCTGCTACGTGCCGTTTTTCGAAGGCTTCGGCCTGCCCGTCGTGGAGGCTCAGGCCTGCGGCTGCCCGGTGCTGACCAGCGCCTGTTCGAGCCTGCCCGAAGCGGCCGGCCCCGGCGGCGCCCTGCTCGCCAATCCGGCCGATGTGCCTGCCCTGACGGCCGCCCTCACCCGCCTCGACGCGGAGCCAGCCCTCCGCGAGCAACTCATCCGGCAGAGCTACCATAACCTGACGCGCTTCGACTGGGCCGAAACCGCCCGCCGCATTTGGGAAGCCGTGGAAAACGCGATCTAGCGGTAAGCTGTGAGCCGTGAGATGCAAGCCAATCCACTGACAGACAAGGTCTCTAACCCGCCCCACTACCCCACCACCTCACCACCCCACAACCCCCCCACCACACCACCCCCCCAACCCCCAAACCCACCCCCCCAAACCCCCCCCCCACCCCCAAAACCCCCCCCCCCCACCCCCCAATAAACCCAAAAAAAGATACCCAAAAA
>JANPLI010000215.1:0-26127 GCA_031426455.1 Hymenobacteraceae bacterium
TTTTACCGCACCAAAGGAGCCTTCAAGACCGCTGTCCTTGCCTTTTTCAACCGGCTCGACGAGTACGGACCCGAACTCGCGTCCCTACTAACCCGGAATTTTCACATTCTCGACGCGCAACCCGCTTCGTGACGGGTATAATCACTCAGTCACTCAGTCACTCAGTCGTTTTAGGCCACGCCAGCGAGGCGCCCACGCTTAGGGCCAGCAGGCTGCCTACCACTGCCAGCGAGGTCAGTTCCGGTACGTGCAGGCCGAAAAACGTGACCAGCATCTTGCCGCCGATAAAAATCAGCACCCCCGCCAGGCCGTAGTGCAGGTAGTGGAACAGGTGAATGATGCCCGCGAGCGCGAAATACAGCGCCCGCAGCCCCAGCAGGGCAAAGACGTTGGAGGAATAGACGATGAACGGGTCGGGCGAAACGGCCAGCACCGCCGGAATGGAATCGGCGGCGAACACCACATCGGTGGTTTCCACCATCACCAGTACCAGCAGCAGGGGGGTGGCAAACTGCAGCTTTTCGCGGCGGACAAAAAAGCGGCCGCCCTCAAAATCGTGCGTGACGGGCAGGTGGCGGCTGATCCAGCGCAACAGCAGGTTGCCTTCGGGGTTGATTTCCGGCGAGTCGCCAGCCCGAAAAAGCTGGATGCCAGTGTATAGTAAAAATGCGCCGAGCAGGTACGTCAGCCAGTGGAAACGGGCAATGAGCGTGACGCCCACCAGGATGAAAATGGCCCGCAACACCAGTGCCCCCACGATGCCGTAGAACAGCACCTTGTGCTGGTACGGCGGCGGCACCCGAAAGTAGTTGAAAATGAGGATGAAGACGAAGAGGTTGTCGACGCTCAGCGACTTTTCCAGCAGGTAGGCCGTCAGGAACTGCGTGGCCGCCACCGGCCCGCGCGTGACGTAGATGAACAGGTTGAACGTCAGTGAAATGGTAATCCAGAGCAAGCTCCAACCCAGCGCCTCGCGCACCCCGATGGCGTGGTCGCGTCGGTTCAGGACCAGCAGGTCCAGCGCCAGCAGGCCCAATACGAGCAGGTTGAAGGTGAGCCAGTTCATTGGGGAGGTGGTGAGGTGGTAGGGTAGTGAGGTGGTGAGGTAGTGATTCACGCGTTCACCACCCCACCACCTCACCACCTAACGGGTGAACGCTCGGAACAGCGAATCGACCTTCATCTGCACCACGCCCAGCACGGCTTCTTTGAAAATGCCCTTGCTCATCTTGCTTTGGCCGTGGGTACGGTCGGTGAAAATGATCGGTACTTCTTTGATGCGGAAGCCGTAACACCAGGCCAGGAACTTCATCTCGATCTGAAAGGCGTAGCCCACGAACCGGATTTTATCGAGCGGAATGGTGCGCAGCACTGGCGCGCGGTAGCATTTGAAGCCCGCTGTCGTATCGTGGACGGGCATCGCCGTGATCAGCCGGACGTAGCGCGAAGCGAAGTAAGACATCAGGACCCGGCTCATTGGCCAGTTCACCACGTTCACGCCATTGACATAGCGTGAGCCGATGGCCAGGTCGTAGCCCTCGTCGCGGCAGGCGATCAGCAGACGCTCCAGGTCGTCGGGGTTGTGCGAAAAGTCGGCGTCCATCTCGAAGATGAACGCGTAGTTGCGCGCCAGCGCCCACTTAAATCCGTGGATATAAGCCGTACCCAGTCCCGCCTTGCCGGGGCGCTCTTCCAGGAAGAGCCGCCCGCTGAACTCGGTCAGCAGCCCGCGCACGATAGCGGCGGTGCCGTCCGGCGAGTTATCGTCCACGATCAGCACGTGAAAGCCCGGCGGCAAAGTCAACACCCGGCGGATGATGGCTTCAGCGTTTTCCTTTTCGTTGTAGGTGGGAATAATGACCAGGGCCGTCGAAGGCGCTTGCGCGTCGTTCATAGCCCCAAATGTACAGCCTCACCCCCGGGCCTGAAGGCGCCGGCGCCGGGAAGCTCAGGGTTTAGGGTTTGGGTGTTGGGGTTTAGGTGTTAGGGTTTAGGAATGAAAAGCGAGGCCGGCAGCCACCCAAGGCCTAAACCCTAAACCCTAAATCCTATCGGCCCCGAAGCCTTTCCGCAATCTGCCTGGCCCCGGCCACCACGTCCGGCACCCCCACGCCGCTGGCCCAGTTGGCGGCTACGTGCAGGCCCTCGGTGGCGAGGACGGGCAGAGCGGCGCGCACGGGCGCCAGGGCCGCGTCGAGCTGCGGAATGGCGCGCGGCCAGCGGAAAACCCGGCCGAAGGTGGGCGCGGCCGTGATGCCGTAAAGGCGCCGCAGTTCGGCATCGACCAGCGCGCGCAGCACGTCGTCCGGCTGGTTGGGGGCGTCCGGAAACTGGGTGCCGCCCACGAAGGTGGTCAGCAGCACCTCGGTGGGTGGGCAGCGGTCGGGGAAGAGCGAGGACGTCCAGATCGTGCCGGCGGTCAGCGTGTTTTCGCGGGCCGGGTGCAGCGCGCCGAAGCCGTTGAGCGGGTGCGGCACCGCCGCGCGCGGGTAGGCCAGGTGCACGACGGCCATCGGCGGGTACCGGACGGCGGCCAGCTCCGCGGCGAAAGTGGGCCAGTCGGGGGCCAGCAGCGGGGCGGCGGCGTAGGTGGGCAGCGCCAGCACCACGGCGCGGTAGGTCCGCTTTTCAGTCTCGGCGGAAGGACCGTCTCCGGCCAGTTCAACCCGAAACGTGCCATCCGCCAGCTTCCGCACGGCCTGCACGGCGGTGCCGGTGTGGAGGTGGTGCAGGTCGGCGGCGAGCGCCAACGGCAGTTGCTCGGCGCCGTGGCGCAGCCCGATGATGCGCCGCCGCTGGGTGGCGCCCGCCGTTTTGGCCAGTCCGCGGATTACTGACCCGTACTCGGCGGCCAGCGCCGCTACGCGCGGCATCGTCTGGTGCAGCCAGAGTTGCTGCGGGTCGCCGGCCCAGACGCCCGCTACGAACGGCGCCAGGGCAAAATCGACGACTTCCGACCCGAACCGCGCGCCGAAAAACGCCGCCAGCGTGGTATCGGGCGGTACCGGTGCGGGGCGGCGCACCAACTCGCGCAGCAGCCGCAGCTTGGTGCCGACCGAAAAAAAGCCTGATGCCAGCAGCGCGGGCGGCGAGCCGGGCAGCACCCGAAAGCGCCCGCCGCGCAGAATGAAGCGGTTCTGGCTGACGGCGGCCGTGTCCACGATATCCGGCGCCAGGCCCAGGTCGGTCAGCAGCGTTTCCAGTTCCGGCGAGAGCTGCAACGAGTTGGGGCCGAATTCCAACTGGTACGGCCCCTCCCGGCCCGACTGCACCGCCCCGCCCAGCACGGTGGCATCGGCCTCGAACAGGTCGTAGGCTACGCCCGCGCGCTCCAGGTGCCAGGCGACGGTCAGGCCGCCCAGGCCCGCGCCGATGATGGCGACTTTGCTGGTTTTTGGTTTTTGGTTTTTGGTTTCTGGTTGAGGCACGGCGCAAAGCTACCGGCTGGGGCGCGCCTTACGACCGACCTTTGCACCCGCACCACCCGAATCCACTCCTTGTCTGTTTCTTCTGCTAAAGCTATTTTTCTGGACCGCGACGGCGTCCTGAACCGCGAGCGCGGCGATTATACCTGGCTCCCCGCCGATTTCGACATCTTGCCCGGCGTGCCTGACGCCCTGCGGCGCCTCCACGCGGCGGGCTACCGGCTGATCGTGATCACGAACCAGGCGGGCGTCACGAAGGGCCTGTACACGCTGGCCGATGTCGAGGCCTGCCACCAGAAGCTGCAAGCCGCCTGCGACGGCCTGATCGATGCGTTCTACGTGGCCCCCGGCTGGCCCACGGTGTCGGAGACGCTCTCGCGCAAGCCCGATTCGCTGCTGCTGGAACGTGCCATCGCCCGCTTCAGCCTCGACCCGGCACGCTGCTGGATGCTCGGCGACCGCGCCCGCGACATCGTGGCCGGGCAGCGCGTCGGCGTCCGCACCATCCGCATCGGCGAGGAAACCGCGCCCGGCGAAGCCCCGCCCGACGCCCACGCGCCGGATTTGGTGAGCGCGGCGGCGGTGATTCTACAGATACCCTGAAACGCCCACGGCCCGCCCGGACAAGAAGTCCGGGCGGGCCGTTTGGTGGTCCCAAAAAAGCGCCGACGGCGGCGCGGGTACTACACGCGTTTGGCGGGCGCGGCCACCGGTTCCTGCTTGGAATAGGCGGGGCAGGTGGCGACTTTGCAGGAGGCTCCGCCCAGCAACAGGGCGGCAAAAGCCAGGAGGGTAAATTTCTTCACGGGTCTTGAGCGGTTTGAGCGGTTGTAAAAAAGGCCGGTTGCGCGGAAAGCCGCCGGGCGGGGCGGATGGTTCAAAAGTACGACAGGCGACGTTGGGCAAACGCCAGGGCGACGAATCGTCAGCCTAATCCGGCCCCAACGACGGCGGAAACTGATGATTCAGTCGAGGCGCTTTTCCCGACTTCCTTTCTACCTTCGCTAATAACCAGCTTTTGATTTGCTTCTGACAAGAAGCTTCTTAGCCATTACCACCAATGCGCACATTTTTGATTGGGCTGGCTCAGTTGTTCATCGTGACGGTGGGGCTATTACCTCCTACTGCCGCCCGTGCCCAGGGTACCTGGCAGTGGGCGCAGGCTACGAATCGACTTCCGGGTTTCACGGCCATCACTGGCACCGTGATGAACCGGCAGGGTGATACTTACCTGACGGGCTACGCGGCTGACGCCCTGACGCTGGGCACTGTCACATTACCGGCTGGGGCTTTTCTGATTTGTCTAGATAGTGTGGGCGTCCCGCGCTGGGGGCAGCGCCTCGATGGGTTGGCGCCCGAACCGCGCGCGTTGGCCCTGGACACGGCGGGCGGCGTCTATCTGGCTGGGGCTTATCGGGGCGGCTTGCAATTCGGTAGTACACTGTTGCCGGGAAATGATACGGATACACGCATTTTTGTGGCGCACTGTTCATCTGAAGGGCAATGGCGTTGGGCGGCTCAGAATGGCAATTCTAGCTTCACTTCATCGGGGTACAGTGGAGCAAATGCTTTAGCCATTGCGCCCTCAGGCTATGTCTGGGTTGGTGGGAATTATCGTTATTACGATGCTGATTCTCTGGTGTTTGGCCAGGATACTTTGCGTACTGCCACTGGTAGTGTTTGTGGCTTTATTGCCCTGCTGACCAATGCTGGAAATTGGCAAAGAGGCTGGAACTTGGGTAATATAGGTGGCTCGTGCCGGGTGCAGCAAATCAGCGTGGATGATGGGGCTAATGCGTACGTGACGGGTAGTTTTTTAGGCACCCTTACATTGGGCACCACCCAACTGACGGCTACTGCGACCGTCTCTGGCTTTTCCGCAGGGTTTGTAGCCCGGCTATCGGGGCCAGCGGGCTGGCGTTGGGCGCGCCAATGGGGCACTGATGGCACCTCCGAAGGGCTGGCCGTAGCGGTGGACCCTGGCAGTCAGGACCCGATTGTGGCGGGCGTCAGCGTCGGGCAGGTGGCGCTGGACGGCCACCCGGTGGGCGGTGCCTGGACAAGTGGCCTGCTAGGGCGGCTTGACCGCGCTACCGGCCAGTGGCGTTGGGCTACTTCTACTAAAGTGGCGGGGGGGCGACCAGGTCCAGCGTTGTCGGCAATGCGACTGTCAGCCCGGGGGCGGCTTTATGCGGCTGGCCCTGACTTACTGGCGCAGAATTACCCAGGGCTTTCGTTCGAGGGTATCCCGACGATAGGCGATGGGCGGGTCTTCGTAGTCGCGGCCGATGTCGCCACGGGCGCTTGGCAGCAGGTGTGGCGCAGCACCGGCCAGATTGCAGCCGAAGTGGTAGGACTGACTACTGGCGGCGCGGACCGGGTGGCGCTAATCGGGAGGTACATTTTTCGGAGCCCCAATGATTCGATTCGCTTCGGCATCAGTCAGTTGCCCGCTTCTCCGGGTTTTGGCGGGTGGCAGTACGTCGCCAGTCTGCGCGATACGCGGGCCCCATTGGGCGTGGCGCCCGACGGGGCGGCGCTTCGGCTGCAACTGTGGCCTAACCCGGCCACCACCACGGCCCAACTCACGCTGCCGACTGCGGCACCTGTCGCCCTACCGGTGCGGGTGCTGGATGCCTTGGGGCGTGAGGTGCGGCGCACCGTTGTGGCGCCGGGTGCGCGCACGGCAGTAGTGCCAGTAGTGGGGCTGCCGCCGGGCTGCTACTGGGTGCGGGCCGGGGCCAGCGGCGCCCGCCTGCTGATCGAATAAGGGCGGAAGACGGGGTGGTTAAACTCACTGGTTACAGACCTAATTTTTAATTATTACCATCTGATGCGCACATTTTTGATTGGGCTGGCTCAGTTGTTCATCGTGACGGTGGGGCTATTACCTCCCATTGCCGCCCGCGCCCAGGGCACCTGGCAGTGGGCGCAGGCCACCAACTGCCTTCCAGGCTTCACGGCCATCACCGGCACCGTGATGAACCGGCAGGGTGATACTTACCTGACGGGCTACGCGGCTGACGCCCTGACGCTGGGCGCCGTAACCTTGCCCGCCGGCGCATTTCTGATCTGCCTCGACAGCCTGGGCGCCCCGCGCTGGGCGCAGCGTCTCGACGGGCCAGCGCCCGAACCGCGCGCGTTGGCCCTGGACACGGCGGGCGGCGTCTATCTGGCCGGCGCCTACCGGGGGGCGCTCCAGTTTGGTAATACCCTGCTGACCGGCAGTGAGTTGAACGTGCGCATCTTCGTGGCGCACTGCTCGCCCGAAGGGCAATGGCGCTGGGCCGTGCAGGCGGGCAGTGCGCGCGACAGTTCCCAAAATCGCAGTGAAGCCACTACTTTAGCTCTGGCACCCACCGGCGATATTTGGGTTGGCGGTAACTATGGGACGTATGGTACAGACACACTCCGGTTTAGTAGTGACAGTCTGATCAATGATCGCCAAAATGGTTGTGGTTTTTTGGCTCTGCTCTCTGCTGATGGCCGCTGGCAGCGTGCGTGGGGCTTGCGCGATAGCAACTCTGGCTCGTGCCGGGTGCAGCAGATCAGCGTGGATGATGGCGCCAATGCGTACGTAACGGGCAGTTTTGCGGGTACGCTGACGTTGGGCGCCACTCAACTAACGGCCCCCATCGTTTCGGGTTTTTCCGGGGCCGGGTTCGTGGCAAAACTGTATGGGCCAGCGGGCTGGCGTTGGGCGCGCCAATGGGGCATTAATGGTACTTCCGAAGGGTTGGCCGTAGCGGTGGACCCCGGCAGTCAGGACCCGATTGTGGCGGGCGTCAGCGTCGGGCAGGTGGCGCTGGACGGCCACCCGGTGGGCGGTGCCTGGACAAGTGGCCTGCTGGGGCGGCTTGACCGCGCTACCGGCCAGTGGCGCTGGGCTACTCCCACCAAAGTGGCTGGCGCCTCGCCGGGGCCGGGGTTGTCGGCAATGCAGGTGTCGGCTCAGGGGCGGCTTTATGCGGCCGGCAAGGAGTTGCCCATCCAGGCGCAGCCGGGGCTTTCGTTCGAGGGCGTCCCGACAGTTAGCGACGGGCGGACCTTCGTCGTCGCGGCCGATGTCGCCACGGGGGCCTGGCAACAGGTGTGGCGCAGCGCGGGTACCCTAGCAGCCGACGTGGTGGGGCTAACCACCAGCGGCGCGCAACGGGTGTCTTTGGTTGGGCGCTACACCTTCCGGCGCAACGATTCGCTCCGCTTTGGCTCGACTCAACTGCTCGTTGAGCCTTGCTTTGGCGCCCGACTCTACGTCGCCAGTCTGCGCGATACGCGCGGCCCACTAGGCGTGGCGTCTGACGGGGCGGCGCTCCGGTTGCAACTGTGGCCTAACCCCACCACCACCACGGCCCAACTCACGCTGCCGACTGCGGCACCTGTCGCCCTACCGGTGCGGGTGCTGGATGCCTTGGGGCGCGAGGTGCGGCGCACCGTTGTGGCGCCGGGTGCGCGCACGGCAGTATTGCCCGTAGCGGGGCTACCGCCGGGCTGCTATTGGGTTCGGGCGGGCACCAGCGGCGCCCGCCTGCTGATCGAATAACGGTTGAAAATCAGGCAAAACCCAACGGCCCCACCCGATAGCGTATGCTGCCGGGTGGGGCCGTTGGGCTTTGGTGCGGGTGGTGTGGTGGTGAGGGTGGTGCGTGGGCACAGCGGTTAAGCACCACCGCCACACCACCACCACCACCTACTGAGCATACCCCAGGATTTTCAGCATCGACTCCGGCGTCTGTTCCGGCGCAAACTCCCAGGAGTCGAACGTGCCGTCGGGCTTACGGTCGATGATGACGTGGCGCGGCGCCGGCACCAGGCAATGCTTGATGCCGCCGTAGCCGGACAGGCTTTCCTGGTAAGCCCCGGTATGGAAGAAACCGATGTACAGCGGTTCTTCCGGGGCCGTCGTCGCCGTTGTTTCGGCCTTGAGGGTGGGCAGGAAAACCTGGTAGGAGTGGGTTTCGGAGTTGTAGTAGTCCTGCGAGTCGCAGGTCAGACCGCCGAGCTGGACGCGTCGGTACGGCTGGTCCAGGTGGTTGAGCGCCAGCAGCACGTAGCGTTGGTTCAAGGCCCAGGTATCGGGCAGGTTCGTGATGAACGAGCCGTCGATGATGTACCACAGCTCCTTGTCGTTCTGGAGCTTCTGGTCGAGGATCGAGTAGAGCGTAGCGCCGCTTTCGCCCACCGTGAAGATGCCGAACTCGGTGAAGATGTTCGGCTCTGGCACGTTTTCCTCGCGGCAGATGCGCTGGATGGTGCGCACGACTTCCTCGATCATATACCGGTAATCGTACTCGGTCTGGATCGAGGTCTTGATCGGCAGCCCGCCGCCGATGTCGAGGGTGTCGAGGGTGTCGCAGACCTTACGTAACTCGCAGTATTTGTGGACGAACCGGCTCAGCTCGGACCAGTAGTACGACGTGTCCTTGATGCCCGTCGAGACGAAATAGTGCAACATTTTCAGCTCGAAGCGCGGGTCCGTCGCAATCTGCTCCACGTAGAGGCGCATCGCGTCGTCGTAACGGATGCCGAGGCGCGAGGTGTAGAACTCAAACTTCGGCTCCTCGTCGGACGCCAGCCGCATCCCCACGCGCACCGGCCCGGCGGGGGTGCGCAGGTGCTGCTGGTAGTGGCGAATCTCGTCGAGGTTGTCGAGGACCGGCGTGCAGTTGCGGAAACCGTCGTTGAGCAGGTCCGTGATCCAACCCCGGTAGCGCTCCCGCTTGAAGCCGTTGCAGACGATGTGCGTGTCCTGCGGCAGTTTGCCGGCCGCATACAGCGCCCGGACGATGGGAATGTCGAAGTCCGAAGAAGTCTCGATCTGCACCCCGTTTTTCAGCGCCTCTTCCAGCACGAAAGAGAAGTGCGACGACTTCGTGCAGTAGCAGTACGTGTACGTGCCCTTGTAGTCGAGCTTCCGGATGGCGTCAGCAAACAGCCCCTCGGCCTTCTTGATCTGACTCGAAATCTTCGGCAAGTACGTGAGCCGCAGCGGCGTACCGTACTGGCGTACCAGGTCCATCAGCGGCAGGTCGTTGAAGGTCATCTGGCCGTCCGGCGCCACGTGGAATTCTTCGGTCGGGAAGTCGAAGGTTTGGTTGATCAGGTCGATGTAGCGATCCATTCAGGGGTTTTGGGTTTCTGGTTGTTGGTTTTTAGTTTCTGGTTTCCAGCTGTTGGTTTCTGGTTATTTGCCTTTGATTGCGCTTCCTGCCCGGTTGTTATCAACGAGCAACGAGCGACGAACAACGAGCAACCAGCTACGAATAACGAGCAACCACCAACGAACAACCAACAACGAAGGCGAAGCCCCGCAAAATTGCGGCTAAAAAGCCCGACCTTTGCTTGACGCCGCCGTTACCGGTCGGTTACCACCTTACCAATCAACCTACTCGTTCTACTTGTTTTTATGGACGGCATTCGCCCCATTCGTATTCTCGAAAACCGCTCAGAGTTGGGCGCCGGCACCCGCGGCGCCTCGCTCGGCATCGACGCCTTGAAAATCGCCTGCCTCAACCGGGGTTCCGACTATTTCTACGACAACCGCTCGACCCGCATCCCCGACCTCAACTACCTGCTTTTTGAGGAAGAAGACAACCTGCTGCCGCTCACGCGCTACGCCGATGGCATCCTGAGCGTGTTGAAAAACGTGGCCAACGCCGTGTCCGGAACGCTCAAGGACGGCCAGTTTCCGTTGGTGCTGGCCGGCGACCATTCGTCCGCTGCCGGCACGATTGCCGGCATCAAGGAAGTGTTTCCGGATTCCACGCTCGGCGTCGTCTGGATCGATGCCCACGCCGACCTGCATTCGCCCTACACCACGCCGTCGGGTAATATCCACGGAATGCCGCTCGCCATTGCCCTTCAGGACGATAACCAGGCCTGCGCCGTGAACGACCCGGACCCGGAAACGCTCTTTTTCTGGGAACGGATGCAGCGCATCGGCACTCCTAACCCCAAGCTGCGCCCCGAACACCTGGTGTACGTGGCCCTGCGCGACTACGAAGAACCCGAACTCGCCGCCATTGCCCGCAACCAAAGCCGGGTGTACTGGATGAATGAGATCGACGAGCGCGGCGCGGCCACGGTGGCGAAGGAAATCCGCGAACACCTCACGGCCTGCGACTTACTGTACATTTCCTTCGACGTCGATTCCCTCGACCCGGAGTTTTCGCGCGGCACCGGTACCCCCGTCAAGGACGGTCTCAGCCTCGGTCAGGCCGAAGTACTGCTCCGCCACCTGCTGCCCGACTCGCGCGTAGTCTGTTTCGAAATGGTGGAAATCAACCCCACGCTGGATACCGGCAACACGATGGCGACCAACGCCTTCCGGTTGCTGGAAGCCGCCACGGGCGTACTGGCGGCGCGCGAACGGCGCGAGCTGGTGGCGTAAGCAGGCCACGTGGGGCACAGCCCCGCGCTGTGCCCGACCTTTGCCCCGTGAACGACCTCGATCTGACTCTCCGCGCCGCCCTGGCCGATGCCCTGGCCGCCATCGGCGCGACGCCCGCCCCCGCCCCTGATAGCCTGGCCCTCCAGCCCACCCGCAAGGAGTTTGCGGGCGCCTACACCTTCGTCACGTTTCCGTTCGCGAAGGCTGCCGGCAAGGCGCCGGAAGCCCTGGGCCAGGCGCTGGGCGAATACCTGCGCGCCAACTGCCCGGCCGTCAGCGGCTACAACGTGGTGAAGGGTTTTCTGAACCTGGAAATTGCCGACGGCGAGTGGCTGAATCAGTTCGCGGTGCTGTCGTCGGCGGCAAACGACCAACAACCAGAAACCAGCAACCAGAAACCCAAAGTGATGGTCGAGTATTCCTCGCCCAACACCAACAAGCCGCTGCACCTGGGCCATCTGCGGAACAATTTCCTGGGCTACTCGGTGGCCGCAATTCTGGCCGAAAATGGCGCCGAAGTCACGAAGGCCAACCTGATCAACGACCGGGGCATCCACATCTGCAAGTCGATGATCGCCTACCAGCGCTTCGGCCACGGCGAGACCCCCGAGAGCAGCGGCACCAAAGGCGACCACCTGGTGGGGCACTATTACGTGCTGTTCGACAAGCACTACCGCGAGGAAGTGCGCCAGCTCCAGAACGAGGGCCTGACCGAAGAACAGGCCAAAAAACAGGCGCCGCTGCTGACCGGCGCCCAGGAAATGTTGCTGCGTTGGGAACAGGGCGACCTGGCGACCGTCGAGCTATGGCGCCGGATGAACGGCTGGGTTTACGATGGTTTCGAGCAGACGTATAAGTCCATCGGCGTTGATTTTGACCGCTACTACTACGAATCCGACACCTATCTATTGGGCAAGGAGCGTGTGGAGGAAGGCCTGGCGAAGGGCGTGTTTTTCCGCAAGCCCGACTCGTCGGTGTGGGTTGATTTGACGACTGAAGGCTTGGACGAGAAGCTTTTACTTCGCGCCGACGGCACCAGCGTCTATATCACCCAGGATCTGGGCACGGCCGAACTGAAGTACCAGGAGACGCAGTGCGAACAGTCGGTGTACGTCATCGGCGACGAGCAGAACTACCATATGCAGGTGCTGCAGGCCGTGCTGCGGAAACTCGGCAAGCCCTACGCCGAAGGCATTCACCACCTGAGTTACGGAATGGTGGACCTGCCCAGCGGCCGGATGAAAAGCCGCGAAGGCACCGTGGTGGACGCCGACGAGCTGGTGCAGGAAATGATCGACACGGCCCGCGCCACCACCCAGGAAATGGGCAAGATCGACGGCCTGACGGAGACTGAGGCCGAGACGCTCTTCCGCACGCTGGCGCTGGGGGCGCTCAAATTCTTTTTGCTGAAAGTCGAGCCGAAGAAGCGGATGCTGTTCAATCCGGCGGAAAGTATTGACTTTCAGGGGCACACCGGGCCGTTCGTGCAGTACACCCACGCCCGCATCCGCGCCATTGGGCGGAAGGCGGCGGCTGGTACGACTGCCACCGATGCGAGCCCTGGCGCTTACGACGGCGCGTTGCAACCCACCGAACGTGAGCTGATTCACCAATTACTAGGCTACCGGACGGCCGTGCGCGTGGCGGCCCGCGAGCTGGCGCCCAGCGTAATAGCGCAGTACGCCTACGACCTGGCCCGGACCTTCAACCGGTTCTACGCCGACGTGCGCGTCCTGGACGAGGCCGACGCCTCGCGCCGCACCTTCCTGCTGACGCTCTGTGCGCGCGTGGCCGCCACGCTGCAACGTTCGCTCGGCTTACTCGGTATTACGGCTCCGGAACGAATGTAACGACGGGCCGCCGGCCTAAGCCCGCTAACCTTCCCCGTTCTTACCGGTTAGTTTCCCGTTCACTTCAACTGTATTAGCCAATGCGCCGCTCCATTTTGCCCATTGCCGGGCTGCTTTCGCTCACGCTGGCCGTCACGATGGCGTGCCAGTCTTCCGCTTCCTCCAACTCAACTGCTGATATGACTTCCGCCGAAACCGCTAAAGGCTCCGTGTACGACTTCACCGTAAAGGGCCTTGATGGCAAGCCCGTGGCATTGAGCCAGTTCAAGGGTAAGAAAATTTTGATCGTGAACACAGCTTCCGAATGCGGCTACACGCCGCAGTACAAGGGGCTGGAGGAACTGTCCAAGGCCCGTGCTGGTAAACTGGTCGTATTGGGTTTCCCCTGCAACCAGTTCGGTGGGCAGGAACCCGGTTCGGCGCAGGAAATTGGTGCGTTCTGCCAGAAAAACTACGGCGTCACGTTTCCGCTGATGGAAAAAATTGAAGTCAAAGGCGACGGCGCGACGCCGCTCTACCAGCACCTGAAAGCCGCCACGGGCGCAGAGCCGAGCTGGAATTTCTGCAAATACCTGGTCGACGAGAACGGTAAGGTGCTGAAATTCTACAAGTCCGGCGTGGCGCCGATGAGCGACGAGCTGCTGGCGGATATCGACAAAGCGTAAGGAAGCGTTCGGGGCGCCCAGCTTGTTTGCAGGCCGGGCGATGCTGTTTGCCATTCAAACGAACAACGCCAGCTTTGTCGTTGGGCGGCAGTGTCCGGCCCCGCTGCTGGAAATCACCGTATTCGCTGCTGATGAAGCTGCCCTTCTTTCGCCCTGCGCTCCTCGGTGGCCTATTGCTGACCTTGATGGCGCCCGCCATCCGGGCGCAGACCGTCACGAGCGGCCCGGACTCGGTGCTGGTGCGGCGGGCGGGTACGGCTGCCGCCGACACCTCGAACGCTCCTGCCCGCCGTAAGCCGGGCGCGCCCCTGACGCGACCCGCCAAAGCCGCGCTCTGGGCGCTGCTGCCCGGCGGTGGGCAGGCGTATAACCGCGACTACTGGAAGGTACCCATCGTGTTGGCGGGCGTCGGTACGGCTGGCTTTTTCGTGTACTTGAACAACGTTCGTTATCAGCAGTTTCGCCGCGAAACCGCGCGCCGGGCTGGCGGCGGAACGCGCGAAAACGACCCCAGTAAGATCACCCAGGGGTTTTCGGATGCCGCACTCCCCCGGGGCATCGCATTCTATCGGCGCAACCGCGACCTGAGCGTCGTGGTGACGGCCGCGATCTACGGGCTGTCCGTGATGGAAGCCCTGGTGGACGCGCACCTGGCCACCTTCACCATCTCCGACGACCTGACGCTACGCGTGGCACCTACCGTATTGCCGCTGGCCGGCACGTACGCCCCGGCGCCCGGCGTCGGACTAACCCTGACGCGGCGCTAGGCCCTTTTCTGCGGATGCACCTTCTCTTGATTGGCTACGGACGAATGGGCCAGGAACTGGCCGCTCTCGCCCCCGCGCACGATGCCACCGTGGCGGCCATTGCCGACCCGCGCCAGGGCCAGCCGTTGGCCGACACCGACCTGACCGGCTGCGAGGTAGCCATCGAGTTCAGCGGTCCTGAAGCGGCTTTTGCGAACATTACCCACTGTCTGCGCGCGGGCCTGCCCGTGGTCAGCGGCTCTACGGGCTGGCTGGCGCGGTTCGAGGAAGTTCGGGCGTTGGTGGAAAGTACCGGCACCCCGTTTTTCTACGCCTCCAACTTCAGCGTCGGCGTGAACCTGTTTTTCCATTTCACCGGGCAGTTGGCCCGGCAAATGGCGGTCTGGCCTACTTACGCGCCGCACCTTACTGAGATTCACCACACGCACAAGCTCGACTCGCCCAGCGGCACGGCTCTGACCACGGCGCAGGCGCTGCTGGCGCACACGCCCGGCCTGCACGGCTGGCAGGAAGTGGGGGAGGGGCAAGCCGCTGCGCCGGGCCATCTGCCCATCGTGGCGCTGCGCGAGGGCGAAGTAGTGGGTACGCACATCGTGCGCTATGAATCCGCGGTGGATGCCATTGAACTCAAGCACACGGCTCATTCCCGCGCTGGCTTCGCCGACGGGGCGTTGCGGGCCGCGCGTTGGCTCGCCGAAGCCCGCGCGGCTGGCCGTACGGGCGTGTTCGGAATGAATGATCTTCTGGGGTTGTAACGGGAGTTTTTCTGGCCGCTGAAACCGGAAATCAGTGAAGCTGCTGCGGAAAGGCCCGCCAGTGGTTCCGAACTTTGGCGCGCTGTCAGCTTTCCCCGGCAAGCGCCTTGTTGGGCCACCGCTCCCCCAGCGCCCGTAACTTGCCGCCTGAACGGGCCGGGCCACCCCGGCGGTATTTTTTCGCTCTTCGTTTCTGCGCGGCCTGCGCCATTTCCGGCGCGCGGCCTTTCGCTCCTTTATGGCCTTCCCCCTGTTTCAGAAAAAGCACTTCGCCGATCCGGCCGTGCCGCCCCAGCCCAAAGGTGTCCTGCGCGAGTGGGGCGACGCTATTGTGTTCGCCGTGCTGGCGGCCACGCTCATTCGCTGGGCTACGTTCGAAGCGTACACGATTCCGACGCCTTCGATGGAAAAATCGCTGCTCGTCGGCGACTATCTCTTCGTCAGTAAGTTGCATTACGGCCCCACGACGCCCATCACGCCGTTGCAACTCCCGCTCACGCATCAGACGATTCCGGGGACCAGCATTCCCGCGTTTTCGGACCTGATTCAATTGCCCCAATGGCGCCTGCCGGGGTTCTCGCACGTGCAGCGCGGCGATGTGGTGGTCTTTCACGTGCCCTTCGAAGATCAGTACCCGGCCGACCTGCGGACCAACTACATCAAACGTTGCGTGGCCGTGGCCGGCGACGAGTTGCAGATCAAGGACCGGCAGGTGGTCATCAACGGCCAGCCGCAGAACAACCCCGCCGAGATGCAGTTTCACTACCTGGTGCGCGGCACGGGGGTGCTGAACGAGGAGACGTTTTACAAGCTCGACATTCCGGAGCCGCACCCCTCCAACGGCGGTTACGAGGTGGATTGCACGCCCGCCGTGGCCGAGCAGCTCAAGGCAATGCCATTTGTCAAGCACGTCGATCTGGTTACGTCCTTCACCGACTCAGCCGGCGTCGGCGACCCGCGGATCTTCCCCAACGACCCTGACTACCCCCACTCGCAGCAGTTGCCGATGGGCCACCCGGTGCCTTTTCCGTGGAACGTAGATAATTACGGCCCGCTGCGCATCCCGAAAGAAGGCGAAACGGTGCAACTCACGCCCCAGAACACGCCGCTCTACGTCAAGCTTATTACGCGCTACGAGAAAAACCCCGGCGTGACCTACGACGCCGCCGCCCGCCAGCTCAAACAGGCCAACGGCCAGCCCCTGACTAGCTACACGTTCCGGCAGAATTACTACTGGATGATGGGCGACAACCGCCACAATTCCCTCGACTCGCGCTTCTGGGGCTTTGTGCCGGAAGAGCAGGTCGTCGGCAAGGCGGTCTTTATCTGGATGTCGAGCAACCCGCATCCGGAGCAGGGGGGGGGCGGCATCCGTTGGAAGCGGCTTTTTTCGGTGATCAAGTAATTTTTGATTGAGTGATTGTATGGTGGTCTAAACCGGGGTGATTTGTCATTGCGAGGAACGAAGCAATCCCCACAAGAGCGGCTTGTGCGAGAGGAGATTGCGATTGTGAGTCTTGAACACGTCGTTCCTCCTCGCAATGACAAATCCAATCATCCGCATTTAGACCACCGCCAGGGATTCTTTAGTCGTCAAGCCAATCGAAAATCACTCCATCAGTCAATCACCAATTGATCGGCGCCGCACCGTGGGCTTCCAGGTACGCATTGGTCTGGCTGAAGGGCCGGGAGCCAAAGAAGCCGTTGTGGGCGGCAAGCGGCGAGGGATGAACGGCTTTCAGCACCAAATGCTTGCCGGGGGGAATGAGGATGGCCTTTTTCTGGGCGTAAGCCCCCCAGAGGATGAACACGACGTGTTCGCGGCCCTCGGCTACTTTCCGGATGACGGCGTCGGTGAACGTCTCCCAGCCGTGCTTTTGGTGGGAAGCGGCCTGATGGGCGCGCACGGTGAGCGTGGCGTTCAGGAGCAGGACGCCCTGGTCGGCCCAGCGTTCGAGGTTGCCGGAAGCCGGGATGGGTAGGCCCAGGTCGGTTTGCAGTTCCTTGAAAATATTTTGCAGTGACGGCGGCTTGGCCATTCCGTCGGCTACGGAAAACGCCAGGCCGTTGGCCTGGCCGGGGCCGTGGTAGGGGTCCTGGCCCAGAATGACTACCCGAACGCGGTCGAATGGGCAGTGATTGAAGGCATTGAAGAGAAGCGACCCCGGCGGATAAACCGTGGTCGTGGCGTATTCCTGCCGAACGAACGCGGTAAGCTGCTGGAAATAGGGCTTTGCGAACTCAGCAGCCAAAGGCGCCTGCCAGCTCGGCTCGATTTTGATAGCGGACATAAAAAAGGGGGGAAAACGGCCGTGCCGCCGGGGCTATTACCGGGCCAGGACCAGTTTGGTTTGCCGGTCCGGAGCAACCGCCCGGGCCGCTTTCGCGTCTGACTCTATACGCCCTGCGCTGGCCCGGAGATTGTACCCAAAATCCGGAAACCCTGTCCGGTTGCCGGCGGTTTGAGCGTAGTCGCTGTGCCGCGCCACTTCTCCCTGTTTCTTTACTGCTACCTCCGCGTTTTTCGATGGACACCACCACCACCCAGGGCGTTACGGTCAGCGTAACGACTTCGTATTTGCCGGATTATTCGTCGCCGGTGCAGGGGCACTACGTCTTTGCGTATCGGATTACGATTCGCAATGACTCCGAGCATACCGTAAAGCTGCGGCGCCGCCACTGGTATATCCACGATGCCAACGGCACGGTACGCGAAGTGGAGGGCGAAGGCGTGGTGGGGCAACAGCCCGTCCTGGAACCCGGCGAGGTACACCAGTACGTATCCGGCTGCAACCTCAAGACCGGTCTGGGCAAGATGCTCGGAAACTACCAGATGGAGCGCATTGCCGACGGCCGGCTTTTTCAGGTCCGGATTCCGGAGTTCACGCTCGTTGTTCCATACCGCCTGAACTGAGGCTGGTGCGGGTTGCCCGCCAGTCGCGTTACGCGCCCCGCTGACCTGCCCTGGTCAGCGGGGCGCGGCGATTTTAGGCGGAACTTCGCGCCCCGATGGCTTCGCTCCTACATCAGGCCGCACTGGCGGCGCGCTACGTCCGCTACTACTTCACGGCCGGCACCCGCCACGGCCTGCACGCGCCGTTCGTGTACGAGCTGTACGAGCAGGTAATCTGCCACCCCGGCCCGTTCGGGGCGTGGGGGCCGATTGAAGCCCGCCGCCGCGCGCTGCAACACGATACGCGCCAACTGACGCTGACCGATTTCGGCGCCGGGCCGGGTGCGGCTCTTGCGGCGCCTCCGGCCGCTGCGCGGGTGCGCCGGGTGGCCGACGTGGCGCGCACCGCCGCCAAGCCGGCCAAATACGGGCAGTTACTGTTTCGGCTCGTCAATCATTTTCGGCCCGCGCATCTGCTGGAACTGGGCACTTCGTTGGGGCTGAGCGCGGCGTACCTGGCTGCCCCGCATTCCCGCAACCGGTTGCTGACGCTGGAAGGCGACCCGGCCTCCGCCGCCATTGCCCGCGAGACGTTTCAGAAGCTCGGCATCCGCAATGCCGAGGTGCTGGTGGGCGAGTTCGATCAAACGCTGCCCACGGCCCTGGCAAGGCTGGGCGGGCGCCTCGACTTCGTTTTTTTCGACGGCAACCACCGCTACGAGCCGACGATGCGTTACGTGCGCGCCTGTCTGCCGGCCCGCCACGAAGGCACCGTGTTCGTGGTGGACGACATCAACTGGTCGGAAGAAATGGGCCAGGCCTGGGCCGAAATTCAGGCCCTGCCGGAAGTCACCCTCACCATCGACCTGTTTTTTGTCGGGCTGGTTTTTTTTCGCCCCAACGCGCCTAAGCAGCACTTCACGCTGCGGTATTGATGGGGGAGGTAGCTGGGTGGTGAGGGTGGTAAGGGTGGTGTTCAAAACGACCTTATTGCATCACCACCTCACCCCCTCACCACCTAGCGCACCGCCTCCCGCACCCGTACCAGGCGTTCGAGCAGCCCTTCGAGCCGGTCGAGGGGTAGCATATTGGCGCCGTCGGAGAGGGCGGTGGCGGGCGTGGGGTGGGTTTCGATGAAGAGGCCGTCGGCGCCCACTGCGATGGCGGCTTTAGCGATGGTTTCGATCAGCGCGGGCTGGCCGCCGGTCACGCCGCTGGCCTGGTTGGGTTGCTGGAGCGAGTGGGTACAGTCCATCACGACCGGCACCTGGTGGCGCTGCATCGCGGGGATATTACGGAAATCGACCACCAGATCCGTGTAGCCGAACGAGTTGCCGCGTTCCGTGAGCAGGAGGCGGTCGTTGCCGGAGTCGCGCACTTTTTGCACGGCCCAGCCCATCGATTCGCCGGACAGGAACTGCCCTTTCTTGATATTGACTACTTTGCCCGTCTGGGCGGCGGCGACCAGCAGGTCGGTCTGGCGGCAGAGAAACGCCGGAATCTGCAGCACATCGACGTAGCGCGCAGCTACGGCGGCTTCATCCGACTCGTGGATATCCGTCACGGTCGGGATGCCGAACGTGCGCCCCACGGACGCCAGAATTTCGAGCGCCTGTTCGTCGCCGATGCCGGTAAATGAGTCGAGGCGCGAGCGGTTCGCCTTCCGGTACGAGCCTTTGAAGATGTACGGAATCCGCAGCCGGTCGCAGATTTCGCTGACCTGGCCGGCGATGTCGTGGGCCATTTGGTGGCCTTCGATGACGCAGGGGCCGGCCATCAGCATAAAATGACCGGCATCCGTGTGGCGAAGCGTGGGCAGTAGCATGGGCAAAAAGGAGGGGAGAGAAAGGTCAATGAAAGGAAATCGGCCGCACGGGACGAACACGGCCGGGCGGGGCCCCGTTAGAGGCCCCGTGCCTGGCGGCGGGTTACTAGTTAGGCCCCGGCCGTATTGCTAGGGCCGCTGGCTTCTAGCTTTGTGCCGGAGAAGCGCCGGCCCCGTCGTCGGCTCCGGCTGCAAAGCTGCCACCATTTTCGCTTTCAACCTGAATCCCATCCTAATGGCCGAACCCATCGAAGACCGCCCCAGCAACAACCGGAAGCTGCTCGTCATCGGGCTGATCCTGATTTTGTTGAGTATCAACGGCATTTTGCTCTTTATGCACAGCAAAGCCAAAGAAGAGACGGTGCAAAAAGAGCAGGAGCTGCAAACGAAGAGTACGGAGCTGGAAGACCAGATCAAGAAATTTGAAGCCCTGAAAGGTGATTTCGAGCGCCAGAGCGCCGAACTTCAGCAGATGGGAATGACGAACGACTCGCTCGAAGCGCGCGTCGCGGCCATCAATTCGGACTTGCTGAAGCTGAAGTCGTTCCGGGCGTCGTCGTTTTCTGTCGCCGATCAGAAGAAATTCCGTGAGCGGGCTTCTTCGCTCGAATCCATCATCCGCCGTAAGGACGCGGAGATCGTCAAGCTCAAAGAAGACAATCAGGCGCTCTTCGGCGAAAACACCGCCCTCAAGACGAAGCAAAACGTGATGACGGACTCGATTTCGACCCTGAAATCGACCCGCCGCGAACTGGCTCAGAAAGTGACGCTGGCCTCGCGCCTGGCTACTGACAAGATCAAGATCAACATCATCACCACCAGAGGCAAAGAAAAGGACGACGAGGAGGCCGAGTACCGCGCCAAGCGCGTGGACAAGGTGAAGATCACTTACTCGCTTGCCCGCAACGATGTAGCCGAGCAGGGTACCCGCCAGGTCTATCTGCGCCTGATCGAGCCGGACGGTTCCACCCTCGCCGACCAGGGCGGCGGTACCTTCCCGATGGAAGGACAAGAGCAGCCCTACACGGCGCAGTCCGAAATTCTGTTTACCAACTCGTCCACGCCTTACACCTTCGTATACGCCAAAGGCGCCCCCTACAAGGAAGGCAAGCACACGGTGGAGCTGTATTCGGGTGGTTTTCTGATCGGGAAGGCCAGTTTCACGCTGAAATAGCGCGTCCCGCACCCGAAATGCGGCGGCCCGCTCCGGCATCAGTCGGGGCGGGCCGTCGCATTTCGAGGGAGTGCTTCCACCTCATTGGCGCGAGCGAACCGCTGCGCCCGCTGAGAAGCTAATCATGCGAATCCGGGCGGTGGACGGCTCCAATTCGTACACCAGCGAGTAGGAGCCAGCCAGTAAGTAGCGGCGAGGGTACTGGTAGCCAGGCAACGCCACCCCAATGTTCGGAAAAGCAGGAAGCGTTCGCAGCGCTTCTCCCATTCGCAGAAGCAACGTCTCACGCAGTTTACGGGCGCCCTGCTGTTTCAGAAATCGGATGGTTTCCTCGAAACGGGCGAGGGCCTCTGGCGCGAATTCAACGACGTGCTCAGGCGGGTTCATCATTGGCCGCGACTGCCCACAAATGCGCCATTGCTTGAGTCGCTGGGATGCCTTCGCCACGGCTTAACTGCGCAATGCCCCGATCAATGCTGGCGATATCTTCCGCTGACAGCGGCGGGAGTTGCGCTTGCAACTGCTCCTGTTGCTGGGCCAATGCTTTACCCAGCAACGTGCGATAGGCTTCGAGCAGTTGGACGTCCTCAATCAGACAGACCAGATGAATCAGGTCTTCCTGCAATTGGCCCAGTAAGGCAGGCTGCGGTTCGGTGGCGGTCATACGCGTTATGGTTTTGCTGTTGAAGGAAAGAGCGGCAAAAATCAGTTCCGCTCCCCAAGCCTTACCCCACCAGCGGCCCCACCAGCGTGGGTTCGGCCGGGCGCGAGGCACGCTGGGCGATCCGGAGGAAGTCGCCGACGAGCTTATTGACGCCGTACACGTCTTCGGCCAGGATGGTGATGTGGTCGCCGGGGCGGGCATTTTCCAGGGCGTGCGCCACGGCCACGGCCTCGTTGTCGATCACTTCCACGGGCAGGCCGGGCTTGCTTTCTTCCATTCCCTGGCGCAAGAGCGCGGTGATTTCGGCTGCCGACCGGCCCCGCAGGTCGGATTCCTGTTTCAGAATCACGTGGTCGTAGAGCTTGCCGGCGGTGCGGCCGAGCGAGATCGTGTCCTCGTCGCGGCGGTCGCCGAGGCCCGCCACGATGCCCACTTTGCGCACGGCGGGCGTGGCTTCCAGAAACTCGCCGTAGCGGAGCAGGCCGGCGGTGTTGTGGGCGTAATCGACGACGACCTCGAAGTCCGGAAACCGGTACTGGTTCATCCGGCCAGGCGTTTTGGCGGGCGTCGTCTCGAAGGTCCGCAGGGCGCGGCGGATATCGTCGATGGGGAAGCGCGAGATGTAACCGGCCAGCGTGGCGGCCAGCGCGTTCTCGATATTGAAGCGCGCCCGGCCCCCAAAAGTCAGCGGTACGTCGGCGGCGCGGTCCACGCGCAGCTTGTAGGAATTGCGGTAGATGCTGATGAAGCCCTCCTCGTACACGGCACCCAGTCCGCCGGCGGCCACGTGTTCGAGGACGCGCGGGTTGTTGCCGTCGAGCGAGAAGAGCGCCACGTGGCAGTCCAGCGAATGGCTCATCGCGTACACCAGGTCATCGTCGGCGTTCAGGATGGCGTAGCCGCCGGGGCGCACCGTGCGGGGCAGCACGGCCTTCACTTCGGCCATTTCTTCCACCGTGTGGATGCCGCGCAGGCCGAGGTGGTCGGCGGCGACATTGGTGACGATGGCAATGTCGCAGAACTGGAAACCCAGCCCGGAGCGTAGCAGCCCACCGCGCGCGGTTTCCAGCACGGCGAAGTTGAGGGTGGGGTCGCGGAGTACGAACTCGGCGCTCTGCGAGCCGGTGGTGTCGCCTTTTTCGAGTTGGTGGCCCTGGATATAAATGCCGTCCGTCGTCGTGTAGCCCACTTTCAGGCCCTGGGCGGCGGCCATATGCGCAATCAGGCGGGTGGTGGTGGTTTTGCCGTTGGTGCCGGTCACGGCCACAATGGGGATGCGGAACGGCGCGTCGGGGGGGAAGAGCAGGTCCACGACGGGCGCGGCCACGTTGCGGGGCAGCCCCTCGGTGGGCGCCAGGTGCATCCGGAAGCCGGGGGCGGCGTTCACCTCCAGCACCGCGCCGCGCGTTTCGGGCAGGGGCGAGGCGATATCGGTGGTCATCACGTCGATGCCGCAGATGTCGAGGCCCACGATGCCGGCCACGCGCTCGGCCAGAAGCTGGTTGTACGGGTGGACGATATCCGTCACGTCGGTGGCCGTGCCGCCGGTGCTGATGTTGGCGGTCGATTTCAGATACAGCACTTCGCCGGCCGGCAGTACGGCTTCCACCGTCAGGCCGCGCTGCTTCAGGATGGCGCGCGTGTTGCGATCCACCGAAATGCGGGTCAGCTCTTTGGCGTGGCCCACGCCCCGGCGCGGGTCGAGGTTCACGGTGTCGATCAGTTGCCGGATCGTGTGCTTACCGTCGCCGACGACGCAGGCGGGCGTCCGTTTGGCGGCGGCAATCAGCTTGCCGTTGATGACGAGCAGGCGGTAGTCGAAACCCCGAATGAACTGCTCCACGATCACCTTTTCCGAGTAGGCCTGGGCCACCTTCAGGCCGGCCAGCGCTTCTTTCCAGGTTGTGACGCCGATGGTGGCGCCCTTGCCGTGGTTGCCGTCCAGGGGCTTGAGCACGAGCGGATAACCCAGCTCGGCCACGGCGTCCTTCAGCCCCTCGGCCGTCCGGACCAGCGCGCCCTTTGGCACCAGCACGCCGTTATCGTCGAGCACTTTTTTCGTCAGGTCTTTGTCGCCGGCCATTTCCACGCCGGGGTTGCCGGTAGTGCCGGTGATGGTGGCCGAAATCCGTTTCTGGTGGATGCCGTAGCCAAACTGCACCATCCCGGAGTGGGGCAGGCGCAGGTACGGAATGCCGCGCGAGGCCGCTTCCGTGACGATGGACCACGTACTCGGCCCAAAAAACTCGTCTTCCCGAATCTCGTGCAGCTCGGCGAGGTGTTTTTTGAGGTCGAACGAACGGTCCTGCCCCGTGGCCAGGGCCAGCGTCGCTTCCAGGGCGGCGGTGGCGGCGTAACGCCCGGCGCGTTCTTCCTGGTAGGCGAAAACCACATAGTCGGTGGCTGCCTCGTGGGGCACGGCGTAGGCGCGGCCCCAGTTCACGGGCATTCCGGCCATACACTGCATTTCAAGGGCGGCCTGCATCAGCACCTGGCTCAGCGGCACGCCTTCGCGGACACGGTCCAGGAACATCCCCGGATCGTCGAGTGAGGGGCGGGGCCGGGCAAACTCCGGAAACATCCGCAGAAACCGCTTCTCGAAGCCCGGCAGGGCGGTGGTCAGGGTTTCGGCGTGGTCGCCGAGGGCGACTTTACCCACAATCAGCTTGTGTTGGCGCACGGACCAGAAGTTCGGGCCGCGCATCGTGCGTAGTTCAATGATCCGCATCAGGAAAAGGCCCCGCCGAAAGGGTGAAAAGGGGAAAGCGCGGCGGGCTGGCGAATGTAAGAACGAAACGCGAACGGCGGGCGGGCGGCGGCCGAAAAACGGGACGGGGGAAGCCCGGGGGCTACGGGCAGATGTCCAATTCCAGCCGGACGTTCTTGACCGTGAGACGCACCCCCAGCTGGGCCAGCTCTTTGGCGAGTAGATCGCGGCCGGCACTGGTCTGCGGATTCCGGGAGGCGACGACGTAGGCTTCCAGCCGGTAGCCCCGGTACTGCCCTTTCAACTGCCGGATCGTGGTCAGCAACTGCGCGTAGGCGTGCTTGAGGTTCCGGCCCTTCAACTCCACGAACAGTACCCGTGGTGCCGGTTCCACCAACTCAAACAGCCAGTCGCACCGCTCGCCGATGGTGATCAGGCAATCATCCACCTGCACCTGCGTCACCGGTTGGCGGCACTCGTTCCGGAGGATGAACGTGCGCCCGTTCTCCTGCACGGTAATCAGGGGGTCGCGCCGGAGCGCCCGGCACGGGTCAGGCGACTTCATCGGGCGGATACTGAAGCGCCAGCAGTTCATTGAAGACGTGTTCGAACTCCGTCGAAACCTCGTCCAGCACGTTCTCGCCGATCAGCCGGTTTTCCGCGTTCATTTCCAGCGTCAGCAGGCCGTCGCGGAGCGCGTACACCCGCACGTTTTCGTAGGCCACCGGCCGGCCGTGGCCCAGCAGTTGGCGTACCTGCGCTTCGGTCTCGGGCTTCTCGCGGATCAGGTCATCGGCCTGCACCAGCACGTTGAGCGCGGACAGGATGTAGGGGCTATGGGTGGTGAGGAGGAACTCACTCTCGGTTGCGCTGTGCAGAATGGAGAAGAGGTCAACCACCTGCTTCTGCGCCGTTGGGAACAGATGCGCTTCCGGCTCTTCGACGATGAAGCTTGCACCCCTCCCCGTTGCCAGATGGTGCCACAGAACCAGCAGCATCGGCAGCGATTCTTGCTGACCTGAAGAGGCATGCTGTAGCCGCACGAGCCGTCCGTCTTGGTCAATCCAGTCTTCGTTGTTGATGTTTTTGTAGATGCCTCGCTGGATGGCCTGCTGCCCGCTTTCAAAGGCTTCGAGTCCGTACCCGTACGGTTCTATGGCCTTGGGCATCTCCTGAACCCACTGGCGCCTTTTTGCCTGTTCGTACAAGGTGCCAAACTGCAACAGGAAAGGGTCAATCAAGAACCCCTGACTCAGCGACGAAAAAGGGGCGCTCGAAAGGTTGGCGAAAAAGGCGCGGCTGGCCGGAATGAAGACGTCGCGTTTGATGAGAAGCCCTAGCAGACTCAGACCATCAAGCGAAATACCAAGCGATGTGTTAGGAAATGGTAGAGCTGCCAGCAGACCTGCGTTTTCGGCTTGCTGATCCTTTTTAAACTGCGTTCTCGCTTTCGTGAAAAGCGTGGTGATGGGTTGGCTGAACGAAACGGCAAGGTGCGCGTCGCCGGTAATGCCTGATGAGGTTAGGGTGATGGACGCACCGGAAGTCTGGTATTTCAACTCAAAGGCTTGTTGGTCCCAGCCGTAAGCGGGAAACACTTTTTCAAATGCCAGTTGAAACTGCTCTTCCAGGGTGGGGGCAGGATCTGGGTACTCGATGGCCTTATGGAAGTCGCGCCCCCAGAACGAGCGAAAAAAGTACACCAGCTTCGCCAGCACACTCTTCCCACTGGCCTGCGGGCCGATGATGATGGTGAAGGGCGTCACCTCCAGCTCGGCTTCCCGGATGGTGAGGAAGTTTTTGACGGTCAGTTTTTCCATCGGGTACTGGGGCTAAAGAAGTTTGGACCCTGTCGGCAGCGGCCCAAACCCCGCTGCAAACCTACGCCGGGGCTGGGCCGTCGCCGACCGGCGCTTTCTTCCTGCTCTGCCTTACTTGCCCTCCTGGTTACGCATCGCAAAACCTAAAACGCCAAAAGCGCCGCCCCCACCCGAAGGCAGGAGCGGCGCTTT
>JANPLI010000216.1:0-20287 GCA_031426455.1 Hymenobacteraceae bacterium
GTGCTGGGCTGGCGCGAGCTGATGACCCAGGGCGTGTTTTTCACCGGCGAAGCCAGCGGCACGTACGTCTACCTCATTTCGGCCCTGCACGTAGCCCACCTGCTGGGCGGAATGCTTTTTTTACTCTCCTTGCTGCTCCGCACCATGCATGCCTCCCGCGACGCGGTGCGCAGTCTGGTTTTCATCCGCAACCCCTACCGCCGCCTGCAACTGCGGATGTTGCGTTTCTACTGGCATTACCTCGACGTACTGTGGCTCGCGCTGTTCGGGCTGTTTCTGTTCGTCCTCTGAAACCGCCCGCCGCCTGCCCTGCTGGCTTTTACTGACCCGCCCCGCCGCTACCGGCCGGGCGGGTTTGCTTTTTAGCGTCCTGACGGGCCGAAGACTTCACGCTGACTTCATTTGGCGGGTATGCTTATAGTCGTGTCCGGCGCTTACTTTTGAGTGCCACGATTTTATATCGCTTCCTAACGGAACATCTCGCCTCGCCTAATGCTGCCTACTTTACCGCCCGCCGCTTTTTCTGCTGACCGCCTTTCGGGGGCAATGGTCGCCTTTCTGCTGACGCTGGCATTCGCCATCTGGCCGGGCCGCGCTGCCCACGCCCAGGCCTGGACCGGCGCCGTGCCGGTCGGCGATTCCACAGCCGCCAACGGTACCGCCGCTGGCACCCGCGTCCGGCCCGACGGGCAGGGCGGCTTCTGGTTACTGGGCACTTTTCAGGGGAAGATCCGCTGCGGCACCACCACGCTACGCAGCCGCGCCAATTCTTCGGACATTTACCTGGGGCGCCTGGATGCGGCCGGGCAGTGGCTTTGGGCGCAAGCCATCGGCGGGCCCCTCCTGGATCGGGGCGGCGACCTCGTCGTCGATGCCGCCGGCAATGCTGTGCTGACCGGCTCGTTTCAGGATTCGCTTCGGCTGGGGGCTTTCCCCCTTGTGGCGCAGGGCGCGGCGCGCACCAATGCGTTCGTGGCCGCTATCAGCCCCGCCGGGCAGTGGCGCTGGGTGGCGCAGGCCGGCGGCGACGCCCTCGGTACGGCCCTGGCCCTCGACCCCGTCACCGGCGCGGCCGTAGTGGCGGGCGCGTTTGGGGGCGTTGTAACCTTCGGCCCCGCCACGCTGGCGGCTACCACTAACCTGGGCACCGACCGCGACGTGTTTCTGGCCCGCCTTTCAACCACCGGCCAGTGGCTGAGCGCGAGCCGCGCGGGCGGCAACCGCATCGACCTGCCCACGGCCCTGGCCCTCGACGGTACGGGCCACGCCATACTGGTGGGCACCACCACGAGCCGCACGATGGCGTTCGGTGGCCTCAGCATCCGTAACCGCAGCGAGACGAACTATACGCAGCAAAGCCTGCCGCTGTACGCCGATATGTTCGTGGCCCAGTACGACCTCACGGCGCTTCAGTGGCGCTGGGCGAAAGCCGGCGGCGGCGGTAGCAATGAAACGGCCGACGCCGTGGCCATCGGCCCTGCCGGGCGCATTACGGTGGCCGGCACCTACAACGGGCGCGGTGGCCAGACCGACACCGTGACACGCTTCGGCACCATCGTCCTGACGCCCCGCGCGCCGTGGGCGCAGCCCGTGTACGTGGCCCGGCTTTCGGCCACCGGCCAGTGGCTCGCCGCCATCTCCGCTGCTGATTCCAGCTTCGTCGAAGTGGGTGGGCTGACGCTGGATGCTGCGGACGAAGCCACCGTCAGCGGCCACTTCGTCACGCGCGCGGTCTTTGGATCTATTCGCCTGACAGCCAGTGCATGTCCGCCCGGAATTACGCTCGCGCCCTTCGACCCCAGCGATCTTTTCGTGGCGCACCTCAACAGCGCCAACCAGTGGACGTGGGCACTCGCCGCCGGTGGCCCCGGCACCAACACCGGGGCCAGCCACTGCACCGACCCCGCCACCGGCGCCCTGACCCTGACCGGGCGTTTCACGGGCGCCCCGCGCTTCACGGCAGTTCCGCTGACGCCCGCCGGCGGTGGCGTAGGAGCCGCGTTCGTGGCCCAGCTAACCGTCAGCGGCGCCACCCGCCAATGGGCCTGGGCCACCGCCACCGACGGCGGTGGGGCCGTGCGGGTGCTGCAAACGGCGCTCGACGGGCAGGGCAACACCTTGGTGGTGGGCACTTTCACGGGGCAACAACGCCTCGGCGCCTTTCCGCTGACACCCCCCACGGCGGTGGATGCCCTCAACGGCCGCACCCTTTTCGTGGCTAAGCGCAGCCCGGCCGGGCAGTGGCTCTGGGCCACTGCGGCGCAGGCCCACGACCCTTACGACCGCTCACCGCGCCTGGTGGTGGAGCCTTCCAGTGGCGATGCCTACGTGGCCGGAACCCTGACCGGCGCTGCCATCTTCGGCCCCAACGCGCCGGGCGCCGTGCCGCCGCTCCTGCCCAGCCTCTACGGCCCGCGCCGGAGTCTGTACGTGGCCCGCATCAGTGCGGCCGGGCAGTGGCTTTGGGCCACTACGCCCGCGTACAGCAGCGGCAGCGAGGTGAATGGCCTGGCGCTCGACCCGCGCGGCGGGGTGGCGCTGGTGGGTTCGTTCAACGACACCCTGCGCCTGGGCGCTACGACGCTGCTGGTGCCAAATCTGAACCCAATGTATCCTACCTCCAGCATCGGGATGCTGATTCGGGTCAGCGCTTTCGGGCAGTGGCGCAGCGCGGTGCAGGTGGGCGAAGGTAGGCCCAACTACCTGACCGCCGTTGAGTTGGATGCGCGCGGAGGTGCGACCGTGGTGGGCAGTTTCATCGGCCGCGAAATGCGTTTCGACTCGCTCATTACGGTTACGCAGCCCCGGTTTGGTTTTTGGACAGCTGTTGCCCGCCTCGATGCTGCCAACCGCTGGCGGTGGGTGGTGCCGACGCAAATCATCCGGCAAGGGTCGGGTTGCGAGATGCTGGCGCTGGCTAACGACCGTGCCGGCCACCTGCTGGTGTCGGGTTCAACGACCGATTCCGTCGGTTTCGGCCCGCTGGTGCTGCGTTCGCGCACGGCCGTCGGTGAGTACGCCGATGGTTTCGTGGCCCAGATTGATACCACAACCCGCCAATGGACTTGGGTGCGCCCTCTGGAAGCACCTTCTTATTATGGGCATCTAAGTGCCTTGGCCGTCGATGCCGTTGGTGACGCTTACGTGGGGGGCATTTTTGCGGGTACTGCCCGGTTGGGAGCCAGCATTGTCGCCGCTGACCGCCCTAACGGTGCCCCTATCGTAGCCAAAATCAGCCCGGCTGGGGTATGGCGCTGGGCGGCGGCAGCGCGGGCGGGCAGTGCGTTGGCTAGCGCCGCCGTGATATCGCTTGAGGTGCTGGCGCCAAATGAGCTGCTCGTCGCTGGCAATTTTAGCGGTGCCCCGTTGGCATTTGGCGCCACCACGCTGACGGGCAGCCGCACCGAAACCGGATTTCTGGCCTCCATCGGCGCGCCGCTGGGCCTAACGCCTGACGATGTGCCTGCTGTTGAAACGCTCCAGCTCTACCCCAATCCGGCCCGCACCACTGTCACGCTGCGGTTGCCCGTTCCCGCACGTGATGCCGTGGTTGGTCAACTTTTCGATGCGCTGGGGCGGGTCGTGCGCCGTTTCACTATCCCCGCCGGGCAGACGGAAGTCGCGCTTGATCTGACCAGCCGCGCGCCCGGTCTCTACCTGGTGCGGGCGGCAGGCCAAACCCGCCGACTAGTGGTGGAGTAGGGGAGGAGGGTTTGAGGGTGGGAGGGTAAAGGGTTTGAAGGAAACGCAAGGCACCACTGGCACGAGTTACGGTGGGGCTTCCGCTCCGATGCCCGAATTCTTCAGCCCCAGCACGTCCACGCGCCGACGGAAGCTCAAAGACTTCTCGCACGGGTGAGGCACGAGCTACGCCGCTGCGCGACTAAACGCGCGCCAGCGCTCCCCATTCCTCATTCCCCATTCCTCACTCCTCATTCCTCATTCCCCCCTCACCACCGCCACCCAGCCCTTTACGTTGGGGCGGTTGTCGTATTCCAGAAGATAGTAGTACGTGCCTTCGGCGGCGTCGGCGCCATTCCAGCCGGTGGCTTCGTTGGTGGTGGTGAAGACCTCGCGGCCCCAGCGGTTAAAGATGCGCAGGCGGCGGAAGGCAGCGGGTTCGCAGTCGGCGGGGTTGCCGGAGCGGGAGAGGCGGGGGGCGAAGCGGTCGTTGCGGTTGTCGCCGTTAGGGGTGATGATGTTGGGCGCGTTGGGGTCGAAGGTGGCCGCGCCGGGCAGAATCGTGACGTAGGCGGCCGTGTCGGCCTGGCCGGCAGGGCGGCAGTCGGCAGCAGTGGCCGGCACAGTGGCCCGAAAAGTCAGCAGGTACGTGCCCGGCGGCGTGGCGCAAGGCACCGCCCAGCGCAACTGTCCCACGCTTTGGCCCGGCGCCTGAGTGGTGGTAAAGGTCAGGCCCAGCCCGGCTAGTGGGCCGGTGGTCAGGTTGGGGCCGGTCAGGGTTAGGGCGTCGTTGTCGGCATCGGTGCCGGTGGCTGTGAACTGCACGGTGTCGCCGGGGGCGGCGCTGAAGGTGGTTTGGTCGGCACCCTGCGCGTTGGTCAGCCGGATGGTGGTGAGCGCGTCGGTCAGAGGCAGGACGGTGACCAGCACGGTGGTATCGGCGGTGCCGCCGGGCGTACAAGTGCCGCCTACGGTGGAGGCGCGGAGGCGTAGCCGGTAGGTGCCGGGCGGCGTGGTGCAGCTCACGGCCCAGGTCAGCAGGGCCGTAGCGGAGCCGGGCGCCGTAACCGGAGGACTTTGCAGGCCGGCCTGGGTCGTCAGTGGACCGCCATTGAGGCTAGTGGCGCCCACGGTTATGGGGTAGCCGTCGGCGTTGGTACCAGTCAGGGCGAAGGCGACCGTCTGGCCGGCGCGCGCATTGTAAGTCAGTTGGGGCGGACTGAGCGTCAGCCGCGTCAGGCCACCCACGGTGCCGGGGGCGCGCACGGCCAGCAACACGGTATCGGCCTGCGGTGCCGGGCAACCTTCGTCTTCCACGATCACCCAAAAGCGAAGCGGCTGGTTGTTGGTAGCGAAGCAGTCAGCGAAGCACAGGCGCGAGTAAAGCGAATCGCGCCGGCCGGAAGCATTCACCAGCCCATTGGTAATGGTGAAGACGGGCCGCGAAGGCAACGAATCGATGGGCACGATCCGGAGCCGGAGGCGGGTGGTAGTGTCGGGGTCGGTGGTGTAGACATTCAGGCAACGGGCACCCGGTTCGCCGGGTGGCGGCAGCGTGATGAGTTGGCCGCTGGTCAGAAGCGGCCCGGTGCGCGGCGGAGCCGGAGCTGTTAAGCTCAGGGCGGGATTTTGGTTGAGCGGGCAGTTCAGCACCAGCTCCTGAAACTCGCGGCGCCCTTCGCCCAGCAGCCGGCCGCGCCGGTACTCGCGGACTCGCACCGCAAAAACGAACAGGCCCACCAGGTTTGGTGTGAACGTCAGCTCGCCGGTGAAGCGGTTGATGCGCAGCGGCGCCGAGCCGGGAATCTGTCGCACCGAGTCGTAGCCCGCCGCCCAGGAAATAGGCAGGTAAGGGCCCGGAGCGGGCGTGGTGGGCCGGACGCAGATGCTCGGCGGCCGAATCTGGAACGAGTCGCAGAGGAACTGCAAGGGCGTCACCAGTTCGTAAATCAGCGAGTCGCCGTCCGGGTCGATGCCGCCGAACGGATAGCGGAAGGGCCGGCCGAGGCAGGCGTAGTCGCGCAGGGGGCGGTAGCCGATGGGCGAGGAGTTGATGAAATCGGCCCCGGTCGGTGTTTGCAGCGCCGGAAACTCCAGGTAGAAGGTCTGGCCGATATCGCGCAGGGGTTCCGGCGGGCTGGTGCCGTATTGCACATAGCCCAGGTTGGTGATCACGTAGTTGCGCGACGACCGCTGCCAGGCCAGGTAGTAACCGCGCGTCGAGGTGTAGCGCGCCGGGTCCAGGTACACGCGCCGGGCGTAGCGCACTTCGTCGGTCAGCAGCGAGGTGGTCTGGCAGCCCGGGTTGGTGTAGGGCACCCGCACCCGCGAAATCAGCGGCAGCGTGACGGTATCCATCGTGCCCGCTCGCCCCTGGCCGCGTTCGTAGAGTACGACGGTGGCCGTCGAGTCGAAGGCCCCCTGCGAACCGTTGATACCATCAAAGTAAAGCGTGAACGTGAGGTCGTAGATGCCCCGGCTCACGTATTGCATCCCCAACTGCCCACCTACGATGTGCGAGGCACCCGCCCGGCCGGGTAGCAACCCCATTGCACCGAACAGCAGCAACAGCAGCCAGCGCACGGGTCGCGGGGTGGCGGTTGAGGTGGGAAATCGGGTCGGCGACACGAAGGGCCACCCAACCGTTTGGGGGGAAAGGTAACGGTGCATTCGGGTAGGCCGGGGGCGGGGAGAGGGTACCCGCCCGCCCGGCGCCCCAATGATACTACCATATCAGGCTTTGCGCGCATTGCCGGAGCATTTCCTCCGCTCTGGTGCAGGGCGTCGGGGCAGGGGCGTCCGTTCCTGCAGAAAGTCCGTCCAATTACCCGCCCAGCGGCGAGCCTTGGTTTTGCCCGCACCCCGACGGTCGTTTTTAGGTCGGATTTGCACTCAGCACCCAAAAAGTTCTCTTTTTTCGTGGCTGGCGTCGCCCGGAGCGCCTAAAAGAACACTGCCAAGCCTTCCGGCCTCGCCCCGAATGCCTGGCAGAACACTGCCAGGTATTCCGCCCGCAATCGGGGTGCCTGGCAGAACGCTGCGAAGGTATCCGGTCCGGGCCCGAGTGCCCGGCAGAACGCTGCCAGGCCTTACGACTTCAATCGGAGCACCTGAAAGAGCGCTGCCAAGCCCTCCGGTCGTGGTCAGGGTGCTTCCAAGCACTCCGGACTTGGCGGGCGGGTCTGGCTGAATGCGCCGCGCGCCGCGACAGCCGACGAACGGGGGCATCCCCGCCCCCGATTCCGCCGCCATACGCCTCAGCGCACCAATTCCACCCAGCCCTTATAACTGCGGTCAGAGTATTCCAGCACGTAGTAGTAGATGCCGCTAGCGGCGTCACCGCCCGCCCAGGCCGCGAGGCGATCCGGGGAAGCAAAGACCTCGCGGCCCCAGCGGTTGAAGATGCGCAGCCGCCGGAAGATCTGGCCACAAGCGGGCTCCAGGCCAGCGGCGGGCGCGAAGGTGTCGTTCCGGCCGTCGCCGTTGGGCGTGAAGATGTTGTAGGGGGCTTCCTGGGCCAATACGCGCGGCGCGACGCGCAGGGTCAGGACGGTGTCGCGGCGCTGTTCCGGCGGGCAGTTGGTCGAAGCTACCCGTACCCGGACGGAATAGACGCCGGGTGGGGTGGCGCAGGTGGTGCGCCAGGTCAGGCGGGTCTGCGCCCGGTTCAAGCCACTGGCGGGCCGGCACCCGATACCCAGTCCGGCCAGCGGGGGCAGTTGGAGGTCCGGCGCCTCCACGCGCACCTGGGCTTCCGCATCCAGGTCGATGCTGGTGAGCGTGAGGGCGAGCGAATCGCCGGCTGTCACGGGCGGAATGGCGCCCGTTGGCGTCAGCAGCAGGCGCGGCGCGGCGTCCGGACGGGCCACGACGCGCACCGTCAGCAGGGTGTCGCGGCGCTGCTCGGGTGGGCAGCCGAAGGACGTGACGCGGAGCCGGATCTGATAGTCGCCGGCGGCGGCGGCGCAGGTCGGGCGCCAGGTCAGGCGGGTTTGCGCGCGGTTCAGGCCACTAATGGTGGGGCACCGAATACCTAGCCCAACCTGTGCGGAACTCAGCAGGTCAGGTGCTTCCACGCGCACCTGGGTGTCGGGGTCGGGGTCGAAGCCGGTGATCGGGAAGGCAATGGAATCGCCTATCTGCACGGTGGGTAGCCCGGCCGGTAGCCCGATCTGTAGCCCCGGCGGTCGGTCGGGTAGGGCAGGGGCGGCCACCAGAAAGTCCAAGCTGTCGGCGTCGGGGATCAGGCAGCCGTCTTTACGGATGATGAGCCGAAAAGCTGCCGGGCGCCCGTCGCGCCCGTTGCAACTGTTCGGCAGGCAGACGGTGGCCCGCAGCGTGTCGCGTTGGCCCCGCACCCGGCCAGCCGGGGGGCTGAGGGCCGTCGTCCAGCTGCCTGCGGCCGCGTTCAGAGGCTGAATCGAGAGACGAATGGGCTGGATCGAATCAGCGGAGGTGATGGCCACGCCCAGGCACCGGCCGGGGCCGGCCGCTGTGGGCAGCGCGATCACGCTGCCCGGCACGTAGGGCGCGGCCCCGGGGGTGCGCAGGCGCAGTTGAACCGGAATGGAGCGTGGGCACTGTACCACGAGCTGCTGAAACTCGCGCCGTACTTCGCCGATCTTCACGCCGCGCCGATACTCCGAGCAGCGTACGCCAAAAACGAACAACCCTAGCTGGTCGCTGGTGAAGGTGATTTCGCCGGTGCGCGCGTCCACCCGCAGCGGCTGCGCCCCGCTGATCTGCCGGGTAGAATCGAAGCCGGGCGCCCAATCGACGGACGGGTAGGGCGCAGGCGCCGCCACCGGGCGGACATTGAGGTTGGTGGAGAAGCCGTTGAGCGGGGTCGTGAGATCGTAGGCCAGCGAGTCGCCGTCGGGGTCGCTGCCGCCGAACGCCGCCCGGAACGTTTCGCCCAGGCAGGCGTAGCCGGGCGTCGGCTGAAAACCCTGGGGCGAAGAGTTGCGGAAGGCGGCACCGTTGCGCACCAGGGCCGGAAACGCCAGGTAGAATACGCTGCCCGCCGCGCCGGGCCGGATGATGTTCGTGATCGAGCCGTTGCGGCAGCACCGTTCCCAGGCGATGTAGTACCCCCGCGGGTCGGCGTACCGCTGGGGGTTCAGCGTGACCAGCAGGCCGTACTCGAGCCGTTTCGTGGCCACGAACGACCCCTGGCACGGGATCGTCGGATAGATGATCGAGTCTGAGGAGAGCAACGGTAGCGTGGCCGTGTCCAGAATCGTCGGGGCGCCGCGGCGGCGCAGCACGAGCTGGACGGTGGAATCGAGTGCCGTGGGGTTGCCGTTCAGGGCATCGAAGTACAGCGTCATCCGGAGGAAATACTGATTATTGCTCCGGGCTTCCATCCCGAGGTGGCCCCCCACGATGTGCGTGGCCGTGCCGGGCAGCGGCGCCGCGAGCCAGCCGGTCAATACGAGGACGAGAAACTGCCAGTAAGGGCGCAGGCAGCGGGTGGTGGCAGAGAGGCGCGGTGGCAACATAGCGGGTCAGGAAGGTCAGCGGATCAGCTCCACCCAGCCTTTATAACTACGGTCAGAGTATTCCAGCACGTAGTAGTAAATACCGCCAGCGGCGTCACCGCCCGCCCAGGCCGCGAGGCGATCAGCGGAAGCAAAAACCTCGCGGCCCCAGCGGTTGAAGATGCGCAGGCGCCGGAAGGTTTGCTTGCAGGCGGGTTCCAGGCCGGCGGCGGGCGCGAAGGTGTCGTTCAGGTTGTCGCCGTTGGGCGTGAAGATGTTATAGGGTAGCGTGACCACTTTTTCGGTGGGTAGCACCTGGACCTGAACCGAGTCCTGCCGGGTCAGCACCCGGCCGCAGTTTTCGGAGGCTATCCCGAAACGCAGCCGGTAGAGGCCGGGCGGCACCTCGCAGCCCAGAAGCCATTCCAGACGGGTAGTAGCTGAATCGGCGTCGGTCGTGACGGTCGGGCATACCACCGGCAGGCCCGTCAGTTGGCCCGTACCCAGGTTCAGGCAGCGCACCGTGATGCGGGTGTCGGGGTCCGTATCGTAGCCCCGCACCAGTACGCTCAGGGAGTCGCCTTCCCGCCCGATGATCAGGCGGCGCACGATGGTCGCGCCCGCCACCACCGTAGTGTCAAAAGCAAGGCGGGGGCCGCGGGGCCATACCCGCAGGCGGGGCGGGGCGTCGGGCACCAGCGGCGCCTGGACGCGGAAGTCCAGCGAGTCGGATACGGCCTGTGGGCAGGCGTCTTTGCGCACGATCAGGCGGAAGGCGTGCGGCAGGCCGTCGGTGCCGAAGCAGCCGTCCGGGAAACAGATGCGCGCCCGCAGGGTGTCGCGCGAGGAAACGACGGTGCCGCCGGTAGGTGCCAGACTGACGCCCGCTACGGTGCCGGTGTCGAGCGGGATCAGCTCCAGGCTGACGCGCGCCGTGGTATCCGGCGACGTGAGGTACAGGTTCATACAGCGGTTCGTGGGGTCGGCGGGCAGTTGCACGATGGTGCCCGGCACGTAGGGTAGCGCCACGCCGGGCGGGCCGTTCTGGGTCAGGGCGATGCGCGGCGTCGTGACCACGGGGCAGTTCACGATCAGTTGCTGAAACTCGCGGCGCACCTCGCCGATCTTCACCCGGTTGCGGTACTCGGAGCAGCGCACGGCGAAGACGAACAGGCCCAGACGGTCGGCGGTGAAGCTGATCTGGCCGCTGCGGGCATCCACCCGCAGGGGCTGGCCGGTGGCGAGCTGCGCGCCCGAAATCTGCTGGAGCGAATCGTAGCCGGGTAGCCACCGCACGGGCGCATAGGGCGCCGGGCCCGGCGGATTGGGCGCGCGGTTGGTCGGGGCCTGGCTGGAGCCGCCGTTGAGGGGCGTCACCAGGTCGTAAGCCAGCGAGTCGCCGTCAGGATCGGTGCCGCCGAACGCCGCCCGATACGGCTGGGCCACGCAGGCGTAGCCATTGGTGGGCAAAAATCCCTGCGGCGACGAGTTGATGAACTCGCGCCCGTTCTGCTGGATGGCCGGAAACCGGAGGTAAAAGGCCGTGCCGGCTCCTTCGGGCGACGTGATGTTGGCGATGGACACGTTGCGGCAGCATCTTTCCCAGGCCACATAATAGCCACCCGGACGATTGTAGCGGTTGGGGTCGAGGCGAATCGTATGGCTGTAGCGCAGCTCGTCGGTGGAAATAGAACGGTCCTGACACGCCACCACGCCGTAATTCACGGGCACCGTGGTGCGCAGCGTCAGGTGTAGGGTATCCATCAGTCGGTTAGTGCCGCGTTCGTAAAAACTCACGGTCACGGTGGGGTCGCGGGCGCCGGGCTGGCCGGTCAGCGCGTCGAAATACATCGTCAGCCCCACCTGATAGGTGTAGGGAGCTGTGCGCAGCAGCCGGAGTTGCCCGCCCACGATGTGCGAGGCGACAGCGGGCGCCGTGAAGCCCAGCAGCAGCAGCCATACCAGCCACGCGCGCCGGTTGATCAGCTGGCGCGCACCGCGCAACCCTGATGCAGTAGGAGAGGTCATTGGGGCGGAACCATTCGCGCGAAACGCGGTCTTCATTGTTGCCATACCGTGCCGGCACCGCCGGGTATTCCGAAAGGTAATACCGGCGCCGCGCCGTCGGGAGCAAAACCGCTACCGCCCTTCCATCTTCCAGCCAATCCAGCCTTCGGTCTCATTTGTTCTTTTTTCCTTCCTGATGCCTCGTTTTTACGCTCCGGCCAGCCTGCTGCTGACCCTGCTGACGGCCCCCCTATTCCCCGCCGCTGCCCAGCAGGCGGCCCGCCTGGCGCCAGCGCCTTCGTTTGCTCCCCGCGTTTCGAGGGCTGAACTGGAAGCTGGCGCCCAGGCTTGCCGCAAAGGCCATATGCAGGCCGCCGCCGCCCTGCTGGCTCACCGCCCAACCACCGATTCGCGCCGCCACGAGCGGCTGATGAACCGCTACGACGTGACGTTCGCCCAACTCGATCTTCGGCTGGAACGCACCAGCAAGGAAATCGGCGTCGGGTCCAACGTGCTGACGCGCGCCCGCAACGTGTCGGCCACGACGGCGCTCGACACCATTGGTTTTGAGCTGTTTCCGAGCCTGACGCTCGACTCGCTGACCCTCGACGGCCGGCGGGTGCCCGCGGCGCGCGTCCAGCGCCTGCCCACCGGCGACGTGCGCGTCCGGCCGGTGACGCCGATAGCGCCGGGCGCCACATTTGCGCTGCGGGCGTGGTACCGCGGCATTCCGACGGCCACCGGCTCCGCAGCCATTGGCGATGGTATTTCCTCTGACAATTCCGGCCGCTGGGGCAACCGCGTCACCTGGACGCTGTCGGAGCCTTTTTCGGCCTACGAATGGTGGCCCTGCAAGCAGGTGCTGGTTGATAAACTCGACTCGGTAGCGGTCTGGATCACCACTTCCAGTGATGCCAAGGCCGGCTCCAACGGAGTGCTGGAACGCACCGTGCCGCTGCCCGGTAACAAGGTCCGCTACGAGTGGAAGTCGCGCTACCCGATTGCGTACTACCTGGTGTCGGTCACCATCGCCGAATACGTCGATTACACCACCTACGCCCGCCCTGCGAACCTGCCCGCCGGGTCCGGGCCGATTCCTATCGTCAACTACATCTACAATAACCCGCAAACGCTGCCCACCTTCCGGGCAGATATCGACGACACGGCGCCGATGCTCGAAAACTTCTCCACCAAGTTCGGCCTCTACCCGTTCTGGCGCGAAAAGTACGGCCACTGTATGGCGCCCTTCGGCGGCGGAATGGAACACCAGACGATGACGTCGCAAGGCTCGTTCTCGTTCGGCCTGACCAGCCACGAGTTGTTCCACCAGTGGTTCGGCGACAACGTGACCTGCCGCGCGTGGCAGGACATCTGGATCAACGAAGGCTTTGCTTCCTACGGCGAATACATCTCGCTGCAGGATCTGCGCTCCCAGGCCGACGCCGATCAGTGGATCATTGAGGCGCAAAACGTCAGTTTCTCGCAGCCCGACGGCTCCGTGGTATTGCCCGACGCCGATTCCACCAATGTGGGCCGCATCTTCGATTACGCGCTGAGCTACAAAAAAGGCGGCGCCGTGATTCATATGCTCCGCCACGTCATCGATAACGATTCGGCCTTCTTCGCCTCGCTCGCCGCGTTTCAGCAGCAGTACGGGGGCCGCACGGCCCGCACGGTGAACCTGAAACAGTCGCTCGAAGCCTCGCTGAATCGTCCGCTGGGCTGGTTTTTCGATCAGTGGCTCTACGGAGCGGGCTATCCCAGTGTCAGCGTCCGCTGGAATCAGGTGGGCAACACGCTGATCCTGAATTTGTCGCAAACGGCTTCTGCCCCTGCGCTGACGCCGTTCTTCCGGTTGCCGCTGGAAATTGGCCTGCCCAGTGCTACTGGCTCCAGCCTGCCGGCCGCGCGTATCGAGCAGACCCAGGCTGTGCAGACCTTCCTGATTCCGCTGCCGGTGGGCTTCACCCTCAGCGCGCCCGCCCTCGATCCGGCTCATTGGAATCTGCTGCAGATCACGAGGGTGCAGCGCGACAATGCGCTCGTACTAGCCACGGCTCCCGACGCCGCCACTGCCACGCTTCGCGCCTTCCCGAATCCCTGCACCGACGTGCTGCGCTTTGCGCCCACGGCCACAGCCCGCACGGCCGACGTACTCGACCTCACCGGGCGCCGCGTGGCCCGCGTGATGGTGCCCGCCGCCCAGGACTTCGTGCCCACGGCTACGTTGGCGCGGGGCACTTACCTGCTCCAACTCACCGAGGCGTCCACGGGACGGGTGCAGCAAGCGCGTTTCTGCAAGGAGTAGCGCAAGCAGCGATCAATTAAACAAAAATCGTCGGCTCGCGTGGTGCGAGCCGACGATTTTTAGGTTTTCGGGCGGATGGTTCAAAGTGCGAAACCTGCCGCACCCGGCGCACGCTTCAGCCACGTTTCAGGCTACCGTTCTTCGTCGCAGCCCAGGATCGTGGCCAGCAGATCATCGAAAGACCGGGGCGGGGCGAAAAGCCTGTCCGCGTCGGGTAGGGGCGTAATCAGCAGCCGGATGAATGCCGGGCGGCGGTTGCGGGTCAACAGGTCGAGGCAGACCTGACCGAACCGCTGGTTCAGGCCACCGGTCTCGGCGCAGGTACCGGGCTGGGGCAGCAGCAGGTATTTGGCCAAGGTTTCGGTGTGCGCGGCGCCTTGCCAGGTGCGTTCGTCGGCTTGGCGCAGTTCATAACCCAGGTCGATGATCCGGTCGCGCAGCAGGCGAAAGAGGTGTTGAAAGTTGGAGCCGCCGAAGCGCTCGTCGTAGAGTAACGCCACCCCAGTAGGCCCCGTGCTGGGCATCAGGTTGGCGTCGGACGCCAGAATTTCGAGCGGCCAATGCGGTGGCAGGCCCGCGCGCTTGTAGTGGTAAGCCTTGAACCAGGGGCCGGTCCAGTTACGGTAGGTTTCGGCTTCTACCCAGCGTTCGTGCTGGCGCCGCAGCCGGTCGGGGTCCACTAACGGGCGCCAACGCGGTCGGTCCCCGGTTTTGCCCAACATACGATGCAGAAAAGAAGGCACAACGGAGAAATGGAAGCGCAAAAAACGGGTTTGCGGCTGTGTAACCCGTGCTTCGGGCTGATGTTTTGAATTGCAGGAACGCGGCACCGTCCGTGGCCAATCCGGTATCCGGGCAGGCGACGGGCGGTGCCGCGTTTCGTGCGGTGCGGGTGGCGGGGGTTATTTAACCCGCGTCCACGTCTGCGAGCGGCCAATCAGAGAGAAACCGATGTAGCCTTTTACTTCCATTTGGTTGGCGCTCGTCATTTTCATATAACACGAGTAGGTCTTGCCGCTTTCGGGGTCATAGATCTTGCCATCGTCCCATTTGTTGTCGTCGTCATACACGAAGTCCTTCATAAAAACCATCCCGAGGCGCGGGCGCGACTTGAGTTTGGCGTCCGGGTTCTCTGGGTCGGTTTTCGGTTTGCCGTTTTTGTCGTTCGGCTCGCGCAGTGTCACGATCTTACCACACAGCTTGGTGCCGCACTGGTAAATTTCAAACGTGGCTTTGCGCTCGGCGTTGGTCCATTCGCCCAAGGGCGAGAGTTTTTGGGCAAAGCCCGTCAGGGTAACGGCAAATACCAGGGCCGCCGTCAGTAGCAAATTTTTGGTCATTGGGGAAGGGTAAAGAGAAAATGAATGATTCAAACAAAGGGGCTGATAATCAGCTGCCGGGCTTTTGCAAGGAGCGGGCCAGGATGCTGTGCCAGTCTTTGGAGGCCAAAAGATGCGAAAAAAAACCCGGCTTCGCGTGAAACCTTCCCCGTCGGTTTTACTTTTACCTCCACGTAGCAACGTGCTACACGCTATCGGCGTGATGCCGGAGGCGGGATGTTTCACTAAAGAGAAAGGAGGTACTATGTCTAGTTCGAGTCGATTGTCGCCGGGCCTGCGGGCTGTTGTTCAACCCATCTTTTTGGTGATGGCGGTGTAAGACCGACCTCGTGTTCGGTCTTACGAACACGACACCCCGTAAGTCGCCCTCTAAAGGCGGTGGACGTTTCCCTACGCGGAACGCCTCCGGCCCGGCGATGAACTCGGATTCCCCTGAGCCGGATGGCCTTCGTCACCACACGTGTGACGGCGGGGCCATCCGGCTCTCTTTTTGGCACCGGTGGCCGGTCGGCGGCTTTGGCGGTGAGTCACCCGCTTCACCAGGTAAACGCACGAGTCTGCGTTGGTTATCCGGGGTGACACCTGTTTGCAATTTCTCAGCAGCAGCAAAGCGAACGGGGCAGGCAGTTCAGGCTTGTCCGGTGGTGTAGCCCTTTTTTGGGTCGTTGGGACGCGGATGAACGCGGATTTTGGCGGATGGGCTGATCCGCGTCTTTTCATCCGCGCAACGCCGGACGTGCCGGCCAGGCACGCGTTCAATTTTACGGGGCAGGCGGTGCCGAATCGGCTGCACTTATATTTGACCAGCGATTACGGGTGTTGGCAGCAAGCGGTGCCCGTCCCTGATCAACACCATTGGGCCGCTGGGCCGGCTTTTTTTGGCAATGAGAGTCTTCGTCTTTAGCGTAATGCTGGCCTTATTGCCGGGCAACCTACATGCTGCCGCCCCGGATTCGCTGCAAATCTGGTTAAACCGGCCGGGCCAGGCCGATTCGGTGCGGGTGCGCTACGTGCTAGCGCGGGCCCAGCAACTCACCGACCGTGATTCCGCGCTCGCCGAAGTACCCCGGATGTTACTGGGCGCGTTGGCGTTGGCGCGGCGGAGCCAGTACGTGACCGGCGAGTTGGAAGCCTTACAGGAGCTTGGCGTTCAACAGGGTCAGAACAGCGACTTCGGGGCCGCCCTGCGCTACTTCGCCGAGGGGCTGCGCCGCGCCCGCCAAACCGGCCGAACCCGCCTGATGGCCGCTTTTTATGCCCGGATGGGTACCTGTTACTACAACCAGCAGGACCTGGGGCGGGCGGCCGACCTGTTCCGGCAGGCAATCAAGCTTTCCGACGCCAACGGCTTCAAAGACCGCACGTTAGCAGGCGCTCTGGCCGCGCTGGCCCTTTGCTACCGGGCCCTGAATCAACCGGGGCCGGGGCAGGCGGCTTTTCAGCGCGCGCTGGCCCTGAGCCGCGCCATCGGCGATCAGCAGATGACGTTTCACACGCTCGCGTCGTGGGGCGAAGGGGTACGGGTTCAGCAGCCCGATTCGGCTGTGCCTTACTTACAGCAGGCGTTGGTATTGGCGGCGCAGATGCGCAATCCGTACGCGCAGGCGTACGCCAGCAAGTCGTTGATGCAGACCCGGCAACAGCAAAAACGGTGGCCCGAAACCCTGGCACAGGCCCGGCAGACGCTGCGCTTTGCGCGCCTCTGCCGGACGCCCGACATCGAGGCCGAAGCCCTCAACAGCCTGGCCGAAGCGATGCGGCACCTCGGCCAAGCCCCCGCCGCGTTCGACACCCTGCAACGCGCCCACACCTTGCTCGACACGCTGTTCAGCCAGGAAAAACGCGCCGAATTTGCGCGCCAGCAGGTGGCGTTTGAAGTCGGCGAAAAGGAAGCCCGTATCCGCAAGCTCGAACAGCAGCGCCGCATCGGGCGGTTGGAAGCCGACCGCCAGACCGCCCGCAACCGCCTGCTGGTGGGTGGGTTGGCCGCCTTAGTACTTCTGCTGACGGCAGGCGGGTTGTTTTACGTTCGCCTCCGCCGCACCAGTGCCGCGCTGGCCACGTCTGAAGTGCAGGCCCGGCAGGCGGAAGCTGCCGCGCGCACGGCCGAGACGCAGGCCCTGGCCGCCAACACCACCAAAGATCAGTTGATGAGCATCATTGGCCACGATCTGCGCGGGCCGGTGGCCTCGTTTCAGCAGCTCACCCCGGTGTTGCAGGAACTGGTGCCCGCCGGCCCCGATGCGGCCGATGCCCACCGGCTGCTGGCCTCGCTGGCCGGCGGCGCCCGCCACCTGGGCGAGCTGCTCGACAACCTGCTGCGCTGGGCCCGCACCGAGGGCGGGCAGACCGTGAACCACCCCGCCCACCTGCCGCTGGCCGGGGTAGCCGCTTCCCTGGACGCGCTGCTGCAACCCGCCGCCCTGGCCAAAGGCATCACGCTGACGGTCGCTGTGACGCCGCCGGAGTTGCGGGTGTGGGCCGACCCCGACCTGCTCAACACCGTGCTGCGGAACCTACTGACGAACGCGCTCAAGTTTACGCCGGCGGGCGGGCGGGTTGGGTTGCACATCACGGCTGATGGCGCCGGACGGCTGGACTTTCAGGTCACCGACACAGGCGTCGGCATTGCGCACGTCCGGTTGGCCGGTTTGTTGGAGCCGGGGCCGGGCCGGGCTAGCCGGGGCACGGCCGGTGAGCCGGGCACGGGGCTGGGTTTGCCGTTGAGCGCACGGTTCGTGCGTCTGTTGGGCGGCGAGCTGGTACTGGAAAGTGCGCCCGGCGAAGGCACCCGCGCGCGATTTGAACTGGCGCACGAGGCGCGGGGCGAAGGGGGAACGGGATGACTTGAATAGGCGGGGAAGGTGCCGATTTCCGGGCGCCCGTGTCGTTCGCATACGCCGGATGGGCGTTCGCACCCTTTTTCGGCGCAGGCGCTGCCAGCGGCGGGTACGTTTGCGGCATCGCGCTTCCGCATCAAACCAGCGCGCGCCGTCTCGTGATGGGCATTCGTACTCGTTCGTTTTTCTTGTGGCACCCCTTTCCGCTGCCCGGCGCGGCGCGTTGGCTCCTCACCGGGTGGGTGGGGCTGGCGGCCCATTTCGGCGCCCAGGCCCAAAACGTGGGCATCGGCACCACCATGCCCACCCAAACGCTGGACGTGAACGGCCAACTGCGCGTGCGCGGCCTGACCGGCACCGACATCCGCCTGCCCGTGGTGCAGCCCGACGGCACGCTGGGCGTGAACGCACCCCTGTACGGCACGGCCGCCACGGTTCCGCCCTTCCCCATCGCCGCCGCTGGCAGCGTGGGCACGGGCAACCAGCCTTTCAGCGTGGCCGTGAGCGGCACCAGGGCCTACGTGGTGAACCTGGGCAGCAATACCTTGCAGGTGTTCGACGTGGCCAACCCGGCCGCCCCGGCGCTGCTCGGCAGCGTGGGCACGGGCAACCAGCCCATCGGCGTGGCCGTGAGCGGCACCACGGCCTACGTGGTGAACAGCGCCGGCAACAGCTTGCAGGTGTTCAACGTGGCCAACCCGGCCGCCCCGGCGCTGCTCGGCACCGTGGGCACCGGCAACGGCCCCTACAGCGTGGCCGTGAGCGGCACTACGGCCTACGTGGTGAACACCAGCAGCCGGACGTTGCAAGTCTTCAACGTGGCCAACCCCGCCAGCCCCGCCTTGCTCGGCAGCGTGGGCACGGGCATCGAGCCGGTAGGCGTAGCCGTGAGCGGCACCACGGCCTACGTGGTGAACTTCACCAGCAACACCCTCCAGACCTTCAATGTGGCCACCCCCGCCAGCCCGGCCCTGCTCGGCAGCGTGGGCACGGGCAGCCGCGCCCGCGGCGTGGCCGTGAGCGGCACCACGGCCTACGTGGTGAACCTCAACAGTAACAGCCTCCAGACCTTCGACGTGGCCAACCCCGCCAGCCCGGCCCTGCTCGGCAGCGTGATTACGGACACCGAACCCACCGGCGTGGCCGTGAGCGGCACCAGGGCCTACGTGGTGAACCGATTCAGCAAGACCTTGCAGTCCTTCAACGTGGCCAACCCAGTCAGTCCGACCCTGTTCGGCCGCGTAGGCACGGGCAACAGCCCCCGCGGCGTGGCCGTGAGCGGCACCACGGCCTACGTGGTGAACCAGGACAGCAACACCCTCCAGATTTTTGATACGTCCACCGGCCCGCCCAGCACGGCCATCGGCCCGCCGCGGGCGGTGGCCGTGCTGACCGACGGCAGCCTGGCCTCGGTGGCGCTGCCCGGCGGCACCGACTTCATCCAGAACGGCATCGCCCCGCAGGCCGCCAGCAACTTCAACATCAGCGGTAACGGGGCCGTGGGCGGGCTGCTGACGGCCGGCAGCGCCCGCGTGGGCAACCTGACCACGGCCGGCGTGGTGACCACCGACGCCACCGGTAACCTGGGCAGCGCTACCGCTACCAGCGCCTTCGGCACGAGCTTCATCCAGAACGGCACGGCTCCGCAGGCGGGCAGCGCCTTCAACATCAGCGGCGCGGGTACCGTGGGCGGGCTGCTCACGGCTGCTAACGCCGCCGTGACGGGTAGCACCGCGCTGGCCGCCACCACCGTGACCGGTACCGCCAACCTCAACACCGGCACCAGCACGGCGGCCACCAACATCGGCACCGGCACGGGGGCCAAGGCCGTGAGCATCGGCAACGGCGCGGGCACGGTGACCCTGACCGGGGCCAGCATCGGCCTGACCGGAGCCACGACCATCAACGGCACGGGCGGCGGCCCGACGGCCATCGGTGGGGGCACGGGGGCCACGACCATCAATGGCGGGGCCACCAGCGGGGCCACCAACATCGGCACCGGCAGCGCGGCCGGCCCCGTGGCTCTGGGGCGCACGGGCGGCACCGTGGCCGTGGCCCCACTGGCCGGCAGCGGCACCCGCCTCGTGACGGCCGATGCCGCCGGCACCCTGGGCGTCAACCCGTCCGTGTACGGCACCACCGCCACCAACCCGGCTTTCCCCACCGCCGCCACCGGCAGCGTGGGCACGGGCACCGTCCCCATCAGCGTGGCCGTGAGCGGTACGACGGCCTACGTGGTGAACGCCTTCAGCAACACCTTACAGGCCTTCAACGTGGCTAACCCGGCGGCCCCGGTGCTGCTCGGCAGCGTGGGCACGGGCAGCAGTCCCCGTAGCGTGGCCGTGAGCGGCACGACGGCCTACGTGCTGAACTACACCAGCAACACCTTGCAGGTGTTCGACGTGGCCAACCCAGCGGCCCCGGTGCTGCTCGGTGGTGTGGGCACGGACAACAGCCCCCGTAGCGTGGCCGTGAGCGGCACGACGGCCTACGTGTTGGGGGGTAGCAACACCTTACAGGCCTTCAACGTGGCCAACCCGGCCGCCCCGGCCCTGCTCGGCAGCGTGGGCACGGGCAGCAGTCCCCGTAGCGTGGCCGTGAGCGGCACGACGGCCTACGTGCTGAACTACA
>JANPLI010000217.1:0-48199 GCA_031426455.1 Hymenobacteraceae bacterium
CCGGCCCGCAGCCCCTCCGCCCGGCTGCGTTCCGCCTGCGGCTCCACTCCGCCGGTCTCCGGGGACCCGGCGGGCCATCCGGGGCGCCAGATCCGCTGTTCAGGGGGGCGGTCAATGTCCCGTCCTGCCCCTCCCAAGGGCCAGCCTGCCGCGCCCAGCGGCCCGCTCAGGGCTGGCCCAGGTCGAACAGCCCGCCGCTCGGCGAGGGCACTGGCGGCGGGCGCAGGACTGCCGGGGCGGGCGTCAGCAGCCACTCCATCGGCCGGCCCAGGCGCAGGGCAGCCCGCGCCGCGCTCAGGGTGCCCCGGCTGGCGCCATCCCACACCACCAGCACCAGGTCGGCCCGCCGCACGATCTCCGCATTGCGCACGTGGGGCGCGGCCGTCGTGCCGTGCGTCCGGTAGTCCGGCACCAGTTCCGTCAGCCGGCAGCCGGTGGCCCGCGCCCAGTCGGCCGCGATGCGGTCAGCGCCGGCCGCGCCGCCGGTCACTACTTCCATCGGGGCCAGCTCCGTCAGGCGGGCGAGCAGCGCGGCACATTCTACCACGCCCCGGCTTCCTGCCACCGCAACCACCAAAGCTTCTTTTATTGTCATACTAAACGTGCGCCAGGGCGCTTTGTACTAAGTTCAGTACGCTCGCAGCTGCTTTTTGTTGTAAAAATGTTGGCCTACGGTCAAAAATAATTGCCAATAAGTGCATCAAATTCGGCCTGGCCATCGTATATTTGTACAGTAAACGGACAGGCCGTTTGCCGGGGCTGCCACCCCGAAATGCCTAAAACGTACAGGCAATGAACATTCAGGATTTTGCAGCCCTAGCCGCTGCGTGTTGGTTTGGCCCCGCCCTCAAAGAGGGGCGCGGCGGGTTAGTCGTCGCCCACCAGGTGTGGGCTACGGGCGAGCCGGAGTACCGGCTCACCTATTATATGCCCGCCAATGAGGGCGAGTGTAATGCCGTCAGCGGCTACGGGGCCACACCCTTCCTGGCCATTGCGCAGGCCGTGCAGGAGTGGGAGCGCCGGGCCCAGCAGGCCGCCGAGCGGACCACCGAAGCGCTGCGGATGGCCACCGCGCCTCAACCGGTTGAAGCCGATGCTGCCGCATAGTCCCGCCCTGTCGCTGGTCGTCCGTCGCCGGGCGGCCAGCGAAGCGCAGGCCGTTCGGCAGGAAGCCGCCGCCTGCCAGTGCCCCGCCACGGCCCGCGCCCGCTGGCAGGCCGCCTGCCGCGCCTACGAGGTGGCCCACCGCCGCGCCGGCTTCACGCGCAACGTGACCGAGCGCTACGGCCCCCACTACGCCCGCGCTTTCGGTATCTGGCGCCGCACCGAGGCCCGGATTCCCTACCTGAGTACCAGTTGCACCGCGTGGTGCCGCGCCCTGAGCCGCCTCAGCCTGCCCAGCCCCGAAGTCGCTGCCGCTTTCGCCTCGCCGCTTGCGCTGCTGGCTTACGCCCAGCGCCACGCCGCCCCGGTCGCTGCCTGATTCTTCCACCCGCCCCGGCCAGGGCTGCCACTCTGGTCGGGGCACTTTCCCAGCCCACCGCAATGCTCGATTACAGCCCCGCCGATTTCGGCACCGACGCCCCCGAGGGCGACACCACGACCCATACCTGTAGCTGCGGCCAGTCCGGCTGCCCGGTCTGCGACCCAAGCGCCACCGCGCCCGCGTGGTGGCAGCGTCAGCCTCTGGAGGGCGAGGACGATACCACCGACGCGCTCCCCTTCTAACCCCCCATTCACCACGAAGCCCGCGCGGACTGCCATCCGCGCGGGCCTCTAAACCCCCAGCCCACCGCAATGCTACATCACTGTGAAACGTATCCGGCCAGGGACCACGAAGGTACGGAAACTCCCCCCCGGCCGGTTCCCGGCTTCACCAGCCCGGACGCCGAAGCCGACCGAAAGGACCACCACCAGCCCGCCACCGACCCCGGCAAGCGCCCCGGCCGCGTCGGCGACCAGTACGGCCAGTGGGACGGCCTGACCGACACCGACCGCCTCGAAATCGCCGCCGGGTGGGCCGAAGAACCCGTCAGCACTTACGCCGATCCCACCGGCACCCGGACGCGCCCAAAGGAGTCTTACTTACTCGACCCCGACGGCACCTTCCAGCCCGTCACGCCGCGCAACGGCCGCGATTTCCGCCTCGAAGAGCTGTACGAGCACCTGCGCTGCGACCGCATCGAGGTCGTGTACCTGGGCGACAGCCCCAACATCCTCATCATCGATGAGGAAGGCAGCTTCCCCACCGACCGCCAGCTCAACCCGCTCGCCTGCGGCCTGTGGTGGCACTACGTGCCCGAAGCCAAAGGCCAGCCCCTTTTCGGCCGCGTCATCGCCTGCCACACCACCCAGCTCCGCTAACCAAAACAACCATCTTCCTCCCCCTCTCCATCGGAGAGGGGGCCGGGGGGTGAGGACGCTTTTTTCACCGGGGCCCAGCCCCACAACTGTTTACCAAAATGTCCAAAACCAAAGACAAGGTCATTGACGACCAGAACCCTGCCACCGAGGCCGTGCCCACCACCACCCCGGCGCTTCGCGCCTACCCGACCCAGCAGACCGACGAGGCCAGCGGCGAGGTCACCACCCGCAACCGCTTCAAGTATCTGCCCGGCCACCCGCGCCAAGTCCGCTTCGACGCCAAGGCCGGCAACTTCAACCGCAACGGCGAGCAGGTGATCGGCAAAACCCTCACCTGCATCCCGCTCGCCTGGCGCATTTTCGAGGACGACATCCTCAAAATGGGCCGCAAGCGGTGGGCCGAAATCTTCTTCGTGGACGAGTCCGGCGCCGTCTGCGCCGTGCTTTTCCACGGCTACAGCGTCGAGCAGCTGTACAAGCTCATCGAGCCGCTTTTCTACGACGACCTGACCCTGGCCGACGTGCAGCTCACCATCACGGCCGATAAGAAGCAGACCGAGAAGGACGGCAAGGCCGCCACCTACTACATCGCCCACTTCACCTACGAAACGGCCCCGGCCGACGAGGTGCAGGCCCGTGCCGCGTTCGCCCAGGACTTCCCGATCTGGCGCGAGGAAACCGTCACCGGCGTGGCCGACCAGCTAACGGCCCACGGCTACCGCCTGCCCGACCGCGAGCCACAAACGGCCCTGCCAGCCGCCGAGGTCGAAGCGGAAGCCGTGGCCGGGTAGAACAGGAGGGAAGCGCCCCGGCTGCCGCTGGCAGCCGGGGCCAACCCGACCACCGCTAAAGGTAAAAATAAAGGTACAGGTAAAAGTACAGGTAAAGGTAACCGAGCGACCCGCCGCTAAAGGTAAAGGTAAAAATAAAGGTAATCAAACCAAAGCCAATAGCGCCAACGCCGCCACCCAACCAAAGTCACGACTGTTAATTGCTAATTGATCATTGTTAATTGCCATCAAATGTTTACCCACCTCACCCACCACCCCGACCTCACCCAGGAGCAGCACCGCGCCCTGCCCGGCATTTCCAACACCGACCTCAGCCGCCTGCGCGACGCCGTTTTCGGCCACCGCCGCGCCCCTTGGGCGCCCGCCCTCGACTTCGGCTCCTGGTTTCACAGCGCCGTCCTTGAACCCGAGCAGTTCGACGCCATGCGCCTCGACGCGCTGACGCGCGCCCAGCTCACCGCCCGCGCCAACGCCTACGCCCTGGCCCGCGCCATCCGCCGCCAGCGCTACCCGCGCCACGTCCTTTACCGGGGCACGGCCGAGCAGACCTACACCGCCACGCATCAGGCCACCGGCCTGGCGGTCAAGGTCCGCCCCGACCTGCTGATCGACTCGCCGCGCGGGCGCCGCCGCACCCTCATCGATTTCAAAACGACGTCCTGCCGCGACCGCGCCCAGTTCCTCGAAACCATCGCCCAGTACGACTACGACCGCCAGGGCGCCTTCTACTGCGATGTGCTCGGCGCCCACCGCTTCGTGCTCATCGCCGTGCAGAAAAAAGCCCCCTTCGCCATCTGGACGGTTGAACTGACGGCGGAGCAGCTCGCCACCGGCCGGAAGAAATATCAACGGCTTCTGCGCGAAGCGACGAAAACCAGCCCTGGCCAACCGATTCCGTACGTTACCTTGCCTTACCCATCTGTAACTGCTCGCCAATGCCTCGCAAATCCCGCTTCCGCCCCATGCTGATGGTTGCCCGCCACTTAGGGTACCCCATCTATACTGCCATCGACTTACCCGGCCGCATCACCGACAACCCCGCCGAAGCTACCCGCTGGGACGAGCGCGATCTGACCCCGCTCAAACTTGCCCGCTACACCTTCGAAACCGGCTACCCGTTCTGCTTTGAAGACCTTAACGGCACCATTCTGCTGCCCGCCGCTACCCCGGAACAGGTCGCACAGATGAATCATCTGATGGCCGCTGTCGCCGAAGCCCGGGAGCGGCTGACCGGAACCAGCAGGCCACCGGAAATGGAATCGAACAGGTAGGCAGAAAGCTCGGACTACTCCACCACCAGCCGGCGGGCGGCCATTCCCTTATTTTTTACAAGGTAGAGTCCGGCGTGCAGCGCGGCCATCTACCTTTGGCGCTCATCTCAAGCGCTGGCTGACCGATGCACGAGCTACAAGCCTTATTGACCGACGTGCAAACGGCACTCGCAGCATTACCGCACAGGGAGCCTGAAGAGGCTTTCAACATTTTCCGACTGCTGCGGAAAGAGACGGACAAGGTGAATCTGCATTCCCGCTTCCTGGCCGAGCTGCTGAATCCAAAAGGCAGTCACGGAATGGGCGCCGCCTTCCTGGTGCTGTTCCTGAAGCGGTGCGGGATATCACCTGCGGACTTTCACGTCCCCACCGCCCGAACCCTGCGTGAGCGTGACCGGATTGATATACTGATCCGCAACGACCAGCAGGCTATCATCATTGAGAATAAAATATGGGCAGGCGACCAGGACCGCCAGCTCGAACGGTACGCCGAAATTGTTGCCCGATGGCATCTCAAATGGTACATTTTCTATCTGACACCTTTTGGCCACGAGCCATCAACAGAGTCGTTGGGAAAGCTGGCAACCCATGCCGACTTAGCGCACCGTCTGCAATGTATTTCCTACCAGCAGCACATTCAGGAGTGGGTTGCTGAATGCATCGCCTTGGCGCCGCGTCCTGCGGTTCTCGCTGTAATGGTGCAGTACGCACAGATTGTTAACCGCCTAATCAACAATTCAATGACAGACAAGGCGCGGGCTGAGATGGAAGAAGTAATAAAACTCACGGCTACCGCCGGTAACGCTTTAACCGCATTTAAGCTAATGGACAACTGGAAACACGTCCGCTACAACACGGAGTACCTTTTCTGGACGGAGTTGATCGCACTGGTGGCCCAAGCAGGGTTCCCCATCGCCGATGAAAAGAAATTTACTGACGACCGTCTGAACAGTTGCCTTTATGAAAAAGGCGATCCTTGGTATGGCATCGTTATTCCACTGGATGAGTATCGAACCGATGCGGTGGGCGTCACCCTGATTATTGAACGCGGCGACAGAGTGATCAAATACGGGGTGAGGCTGACATCTGCCGATGACGTAGCCAGAGAGCAGATGTTTGCTGACTTCTCAAAGCGTTTAGCTGATCTGCATTGCAGTCAGCAGCCGGGCTGGCCAGCCCGGCGCTACTCAAGTCGGCAAATCGACTTTCAGCACTACACTAACCCGGATACCATCACGCTCGCCGATCCGCAGATTCGCCAGGAGGCAGTCGCGGCCTTTTGGGAAGAAGTGATGATGTTCCTGGAACAGGTACGCGAGCGCCTGCCATCCAGCGGCAACGTCTGATTGAAGCTAGTGCGGTAATGGCGAGCGCCCTGGTGTAGATTTAGGCAGCATTTGCCGCCACTACCGTACATTCGTACTATGATCACCACTCCCCGCCTCAATCGCCGCGGCGTCGTCATCCTCGACCCCGCCGCTCGTGCCGCCCAGAACCGTCTGGCCGCCGCCACCGCTCTCGAAACGCAGGCCAGTGCCTTCGCTGCTGCGCTGGAACGCTACACTAAAGCGCTGCCTGCTGACGCAGCCCCTGACACCCCCGACAGCCAGGCCCGCCTCGCCGCCCAGCAGTTCGCCACCATCTTCGGTCCGCCTAACGACCCCGATCGCCGCAACACTGCCAAGCAGATCAACGCCAGCTTCGACACCCTGCGCGATCTGCTCTCCACCCTGGCCGACACCAAACCCAGCCAGGCGGCCCGCCCCCGCCAAATTTCCCGCCTCGGCGTCCTGCTCTGCAGCTAGAGATAAGCCACCGCCAGGCACCAAAAGCAAACGGGCGCCCGGCTACTTAGCCGAGCGCCCGCTGCATTTACCGCCAGTCTCCCCCGCTCATTTCAGCAGAGGGAGGCGTTGAGGCCACTACGTCTCCACAATCTGCGCGTGCAGCACCAGCCACGTCCCGCTTTCGCCCCAGCGCCCGCAGAAGTAAATCCGCTTCAGCGGCCCGTCGCCGAGCTTGAAAGCCACCGTATTCTGTAGCCCGCCGAAGAACGCCAGCAGCATCCGGCACCGCTTACCCAGCAGTCCCGGCAGCGGTTGGCCCGTCCCCGGCACCGGCCAGGGCGTCAGCGCCCCCGGCTCCAGCCACCGGAACGAGTCATCCTCCTCCAGCCCGTTGCCCTCCACCGTGGGCACCGCGAACAGCGTCGCCAGCAAAGCCGCTACCGTCAGCGCCCCGAAGTCCCCGGCCACCAGCGGCGCTTCCGTCTCGCTGATGTAGCCCAGCCCCGCCGCCAGCCGCTGCAGCTCGGCCAGCTTCCACCCCGCCCGGATCGGCACCACGCCCCGGCGGCTCAGTCTGATCATCTTTTTCATTGCCTGATTAGAAAAAAGGGCCGCCGCCGGCTATCACACCAGCGGCGGCCCGTTCCGTTTCCTGCGGCGGCGCCTACTCGGCCACCACCACGTCCAGCGCCGCGTAAGACCCGTTGGCCAGCGGGTAGAGTTGCCCGTTGACTTCCTGGTAGTACACCACGCCCAGCGTCACGATCAGCGACTCGGTGCCCGTCACCGCGCCGCCCAGATCCAGCACCAGCTGCTGGTTGGCCACCGGCCCACCGTTGAGCGCCATCGGCACGATGGTCGTCGTCTCCGTCGCCTCGCGCACCGTACCGGCCACGAAGTCAATGGCTACGGCCGCGCCCATCACCCCCACGTGCGTAGCGCCCTGCGGCGCCGACACATCGGTCATCGGGTCGATGGACGCGAAGCCCACCGTCACCACACCCTGCGCGTCGGTACCCACCGTGCGCGCCGCGTATAGGTTCGAGGCCAGCGACGCGCCGTCGTTGAACTGGAAGCCCAGCAGCGCGCCGATATTGGCTTTCAGCACCTGCCGCAGGCCCCGGCCGTTGGTCGTGTCGAAGCCGATGATCGCGCGCAGCGCGGCCGTCAGCCGGCCCGTCGAAGTGCCCGACGGCACCAGGCTCAGCACCCGACGCATCGCGTCGCGCACCAGCTTGCCGGCGCGGCCGGCCGTGCCGAACTCGGCGTTGTTTTCGGCCGTCCGCGGCGAGGTCACCGGGCGGCTCTGTTGCTTGAGGCGCGCGTTCCCATTCTTATCGATGGTCACGTTGCCGATGGTGCCAGTCAGCTGGATGGCACCCGTATTCTTCGCCATTGTCTTGATGAGGCTAAGGGTTGAAAATCAATCTGCGTTGCGGGCGCCCGGGCGCCCCTTCAGCGGCAGTTGCTACCAGGTGCAGGTCCCCCGGAAGCGCCGTTTATTTTCTGCATTGAAAGCCCGCCACACCCAGGGCGGCACCGGCATCGGCGCGCCCTCCTGCGGAACCTGAGCACATTTCCAGAGGCCGCGCCGGGCCAGTTGCGCGCCCAGCTGCTGCGCCGCCCGGCGCCCACCCGACGTGTGCCCCGACGGCCCCGTTGTAGCCCAGGCCCAGCCGCGCGCCACCAGCATCGAGTCCAGCGCCACCCGTTGTCCAGCAAGCGTGAGCAGCCATACCCGCGCCAGCCGCCGCCCGTACCGGTCCGACGCCCCCGGCGCTATCAGCACCAGTTGCCGCCCGATCAGGCTCCGTACTGAGTCGGCCGCCTGCCGTCCAAACGGCTGCAACAGCTCCGGCGCATCCACGTCCAGCAGCCGCACCCGCGTCACGACGCCCCCGGTCAGCACATCGTAGGTGTCGGCATCCACCACCCGCGTCACGCGGCCATACACAGCCGCCTCCGGCGTTCCCGCAGGAGCACCGGCGCCCAGCGCCAGCAGGGAGAAACAAAGGGGGAGAAGCGTTTGCACGGCCCGAAACTAGACCCGCCAAACGCTACCGTATATTTGTGCGGCATAACCGCCGCGCCAAACGTCAAACTATGCAGCAAATTGTAGTGTACCCCAAAGACGTGGCCGCCCTGCGCGGCACCTCTTACCACGCGGCGTGGCGCCTGCTCGCCCACCTCCGCGCCACGCTCGGCAAGCACCCCGGCGCCGACATCTCCGCCCGCGAGTTCGCCACCTACTCCGGTCTGCCTGAGGACGAGGTCCTAGCCGCCATCAACCACCGCTGAGCCGGGTTTCACCCGGGGCTGAGCCGGGGATGAGCCGGGGCATTCGCTGGTCGTAAGGGCTGTTAATTTTGGCCACCGTCAGGACCAGCAGGTGATCGATATCTTCGCAGAAGGCAAAACCCTCCAAAGTCAGATACCGGCAATATGAAAAAGAACGCAACGACCTCGGACGAATCCGCTTCCCGGCTGATCGACGCGCGCATCCAGGAACTGGCCGACTGGCGGGGTGAGACGCTCGCCCGGCTCCGCGCGCTCATCCGGCAGGCCGACCCGGAGGTGGTCGAGGAGTGGAAGTGGCGCGTTCCAGTCTGGTCGCACGACGGGCTCATCTGCACGGGCGAGACGTACCAGCGCGCCGTGAAGCTGACTTTCCCCAAGGGCGCCTCACTACCGGACCCCGCAGGGCTATTCAACGCCAGGCTGGACGGCAACACCCGGCGCGCGATTGATTTCCGCGAGGGAGATGAGCCGGATGAGGAGGCCTTCCGCACGCTCATCCGCGCTGCGGCAGCCCTGAACAGGTTATCGGCCCGATAGTCGGCAGCAGGCCCTATCTAATACCGCGCGTCCCGGTGTTCCTCTCCATCGATGAACGTCAGCACCAGTTGCCCCCGCGCCGGCGCCTCCCAGCCAAACTGCGCCCGCTCAAAAGCATCCTGCCGGCTAACGCCCACCGTCCGAAACGCCTCTTCAAACCCAGGCAGCGGCGGCCCGCCCAGCGGGTCCGGCCCGGCCTCACCCACCACCCGCACCGCGTACGTCCGCAGCCCTTCGGGCAGTGCGTCCGTCACATACCGCAACCGCTCCCCGCACTCCCGGCAGGCAAGCAGCAGTTCGATTTCATCCGCCCGCTCTTCCAGCACCCGCACCACCCGGTGCGGCGTCACCGTACCCTGCCGAATGCAGGCCACATAAACAAAGACCGTAGGGGAAGTAATCGAGGCCGCCATCAGACAAGTAGAAAAGGCCAACGTCACCATCGACAAGGACGGGCGGGTAAAGGCTGCGCAGCCAGCTTCCACCTATTACCGACGCGCGGAAGCAGCCTTGTCAACGCGAAGCTACGCCGGTCAGCCAGGCCTACCGGCCAGCCCCCGCGTCAGCGCCGCCCGGATTTCCGCCGCCGCCGCTTCCGCGCTGCCTTTCGGGCGCTGCTCCCAACTGGCAGCCAGTTCGTGCCGGAACGCCTTCGGCGTCGGCAACCGATAAGTGTGCAGGTAGAGCAGCACCATCTGCATCCAGTCCGCGCCGCCCGGCCCGGGCAGATTTCCCCAATGGTGAAAGTTGCGGTGCAGGTAGAAGTTGAGTGCCAGTGCCTCCGCCGGATCCACCGGCACCCGCAAAGTCGTCTGGAAGGGCTGGTAAAGCCGTTCGTTCAGATAATTAGGCCCACCTCCTTTGGGGTCGCCATCTGCCCGCGCCCACGCGTAGCCATCAAAGCGATGCGCTTGGTCGATGAGCAACTGCTCAATAGGTTCGCTAAGTCCGATCATCCGGCGAAGTAAGCGCCCAGCGACCTACCGCTCATCCAGGTGTTCCTTCCCATCGAGGAACGTGCGCACCAACTGCCCCACCGGCCGCAACTCCCGGCCGAACAGCGACCGCTCGTAGGCGTCCTGCCGGCTGCTGCCAATCGTCCGAAACGCTTCCTCAGCACCAGCCAGCGGCTCCCCCGTCAGCACGTGGGGCCCCGCTTCCAGCACCACCCGCACCGCGTACACCCGCATCCCGGCAGGCAGTTGGTCGGCCACCCACGTCGAGCTTTCGCCGCACAGGCAGCAGCGCCGTGCCATCACCCAGCCGCCGGGCGTCTCCGCCAGGACGCGCACCGTCAGGTGCGGCGTAAGCTGCTGCTCACGCCGGCAGGGCTGCCAGCCGGCTGGCGTTGACTCGGTGGGGGTGTCGGGGCTTTTCACGCCGCGAAGGTCAGCCCACTGTGCTGGATGCTCCTGATGGCGGCAATAAGCCGACCATCGCTATCCGGACCGCCCCCCCAGAAATACCCGCCCTTCAGCCGTCAGCACGTAACGCTGCTCGGGGTCGGTTGGGCTGGATGGGTTCGTTCGCGCCAGCAGGCCGCTCGTCAGTAACGGCAGCAGGTAATTGCGGCGAAACGTATTGCGGTTGCTGTAGCTGATCCAGTCCAGCAACTGGTCCAGCTTGATCGGAACAGCCGTCAGTGCCAGTATCCGCATTAGCACCAGCGATTTCTTATGCAGAACAGCCGAGCCGTCGCTCGACCATGCTGGCAGCAATTTCAGCGCCGTTATGGTCACACCATCAGGCGTATCGGCAAACAGATCGCCGTGTACTACCAATAGCTTGGTACCTTTTGTCGGTGAGCTTGGTACTTTTTCGCGCAATACCTTGGTAAACGGCTGCCGCAACGGCCATTCCAGGTCCGGCAGCTTGATACCTTTCTGCTGCCAGCTTGGTACCAGTGACTCCAGTACGCGCGCCCAGCTTTTACCCGCGAGGTTGCTGTCCAGTGCAACCTGCGTCAATCCCGGCTGCGCGTGAAGCAGCCCGGCGTCAGGCAGTCCCAGCCAGTTGAACAGCGCCCCGCCGTGCTGGCCCAGCGTCACGGCTACCAGCGGTATCTCGGTGCGAAAAACGTCGTTTTCCAGGAACAGTGGGGTGGCACCCGGCACGTAGTAGGCCAGAAACCGCACTGTGTTGCGCACCCCGGAGCCGATCTCATCCGTCCAGCCGAAAGCCGTGAAGAATCTTCGCAGATCCGGATTCTTCGCGTACGGCGAAAACCGCTGCACATCGAGTGCGCCCCGGAACATCGCCCGGTTCGGGTTCGTCGCCACCACCCGGTCACGATAGATGATCAACTCGGTCGCCAGCCCGTTGGTGTATTCGCGGTGGACGATGATATTACCCACCAATTCGCGGAAGATGCGCTCACGCACATCCACCCGCTGATCCCCAATCAGCACGAAGCGGTCAGGCAGATGCTTCCGCACAAATGCCATCAGCTCCAGATAGGTGTCGATCAGATTCGTGCGCAGCGTCAGGCGGTCATCGTAGCGGTCCAGGTCGTCCCGCCGCACCAGCGCTTCTACCTTGTAGGCTGGCAGGATACTCTGGATGACCTCATCACGCCCGAAGATGAGCGCCGCCGCCAGTGTCAGCCCTTCTTCGCCGGTCTGGAAGTCGCGCCGGTGCAGCAGCGAGCTGCGGAGCAGTTCTTCATCAGTGTAGGCCAGCCACGGGTGCGCCGGATTAGCGGCTCGAATCAGCCGCCGTCCCTTCACGAACAGGTTCGGGTCAAGGTCTTCAACGCGCAGGTAACGGTAAATCTGGCTCTCGGTGAACACCTGCCGTTTTCTGAAATACAGTTCCTTGATGCGACCTTCATCGGTCAGGCGCAGATCGCTGTCGTTCTCGCGGTCATAATGCACCCGCCGGCACATATGCACCTGCGAGCTGACGCTGATGCGCACCACAATAATCCACTGCCCCGCCTCCAACTCCACCGCCACAGGTTGCAGCGTGGTTGGCGGCTGAATGAGATCCGGGTCGTTACCGGCTGTGACGATGCTTTTCACCTGCCGCTCGACCAGTTCCCGAGCGATGCCCTGCACTTCGCCATCATCCGTCACGCCCAGCAGTACAGTGCCCCCTTCTTTGTTGAGAAAGGCGCACACCGTTTCGTAGAACGACGCCGGCACTGCCAGCGTCGACTCCTTGAACTCAATGCGCGTGCCTTCGCCCTGTGAAAGCAGTAGTAGAATCTCGTCAGGGGCCATCTTAAGCAGGTTTAACAGTATGCAGCAAAGCTACCCGCTTCGTCCGCCTATGCCCCGACTTTCACCTCACAAACTCCGTCCGTCGCCGCCGCCGAGGAGGGCACCGCACCCGGCGCCGCCGTCTCGCCTTCCCAGATCCGCCGCATCGTCTGGTGCTGCAGATCCTCGACCACCTTGGCGTACACCAGCGTCGTTTGAATGCGCTTATGGCCCATCACTTTCTGTAGCACTTCTACCGGCATCCCCCGCAGCAGCGATTGAGTAGCGAACGTGTGCCGCGCCGTGTGCATCGTCAGCAGCTCAAACTTGGGCACCGACTTTTTCACCATCACCCCCGCCACCCGCTCGGCCAGCACCACCGGCTGCGTCAGGCCGGCCGCCTCACCGATCCGCTTCAGGTAGCGATTCATTACCTGATTGGCCGTTGTCGGTAGCAGGCGCAGCCGCTCGGGGCCCTGGCCGTACTTGTCGATGATCGCGCAAGCCACCTGCGTCAGGTAGATGCTCACGCCGGCGCGCGTCTTGGTTTGCACCAGCCGCAGTACCCGGCTGCCGTTCCATTCTTCCACGTTGCCTTTCTGCAAGGCGCAAACGTCCGAGTACCGCAGCCCGGTGTAGCAGCAGAACAGCAGCACGTCCCGCACCGGCATCAGCGTGGCCGGCAACTTGGCCTCAGTCAGCGCCGCCAGGTCCGCCGCCGAGAGCCACATCTTCACCACATCCAGTGCCCGCCCTTGCAGCTTGCGCAGCTCAACGGGCACCGTGAAGCCGCGCTCTTCGCGCAGGTAGCGTAGGAACACGCGCACGTTCCGCACCAGGGTAGCCACCGTATTCTCGGCCAGCTTGCGGTCGAAGCGCAGGTAGGCCAGCAGCCGGTCGTGGGTAGCTACATCGTAGGTTTCGGGCGTCAGCGTTTCGCTTTTGTCGCGCTCGAAGTCGCGCAGCCAATTGCGCACCACCAGCCGCTGGCGCAGCGTCTCGTGGGAGTAGCCCCGCGCCCGTAGCGCCTGCCGGTACTCCTCGTACAGCACGGTGAACGGCACCACCGGCGCAGGCGTGGCCGCCAGTTCCGATGGTGCCCGTTTCGGCTTGAGGATGGCACGCAGCCCTTCAGAAGTGGGCGTCCCGCCGGCCGCACGGGTCTGGCGCCACCACTGCGTGGCTTTCTCCGCCATCGCACTCAGGCAGTCGTTGGCTTCCTGAAAGCCGGGGAACGAGCGGCGGAACTGCTGCTTGTCTTTATTCCAGTCAGCGGGTCGGCACTTCTCGCCGGACGCGCACTTGAAGCGGATACCGTCGAAATAGGCCAGCAGGTGAATGGGGCAATAACCGGAGGCTTCCGCCTTATCGGTCCGCAGGACAAATTGCGTTGTCATAACCGGGGGTGCGTTGGAGGGGGCGTAAAAGGGGGCGTAAATCGGGGTGTATGGGGGGCTACAAACCGAAATGGCCCGGACGCACAAAACCCGGAAAACCGCATCTGCTGCCAGATTTGCGACTTTCCGGGCTTACCGGTAGTGAGTATGTGAGCCAACAACTGGATTCGAACCAGCGACCTGCTCATTACGAATGAGCTGCTCTACCAGCTGAGCTATGTTGGCTTGGTGCTGCAAAAGTACGCCCGCGGCCGGATGCGGTGCAAGCAGCCAGCTATTTTTTTCGGAACCCGGCCCATTGTTGCACCACCGCCAGCGGAATGGGCTGGGCACTGAAGAAAACGTCGCGCGGGAGCGTGTCGAGGACGGCGAGGTGCGAAACGGTCAGCGTATCCTCGGCAGAATTACGCTCGGTGGCCAGGCGGAGGCCGTTATAAGTGCCGTAGTTACGCCAACTACGCACGAAGGCAGGTTGCGCATCAGCGGGTTGCGCATAAAAGGCCCATTGGCTGACTAGGTGGCTCCGACGGTCTATCCAGAGTTGGTTGCGGCTGTCGCCCACCGGGCCGGTGCCGTGATAATTCATTTCCAGGATATCGGCCGTGTCGTGGGCCAGGGTCAGGCCGGGGCCACCGTAACGGAGCGTCACGCCTTCGTCTTTGAGTTTGAAGGGTAGGGCTAGAAAGTCGGACGCGAACCGCCAGATGGTGTAGCCCTGCTCCAGGGTCTGGCGCGTCAGCTCCGGGTCAAGCTGACGGCGGCCACCCTGAAACACTTTACCTTCTGGCTTGCGTAGGCTCATCACGAGCACCTGACCGTTTTTCTGCTGCCGATAGAGGCCGAGCTTTTTGTCCCAGATATGGTGGGCGCCGTAGTAAGTCCAGGCCATATAACGAGCCTGTTGCCAGCGGACGTATCCCCCCTGATGGGTCATCACGGCATCGGCCAGTTCGAGGGCCTTACGGTCGGAACCTTCCTGGTCGAACCCTTTTTCGGCGGGGTAAGGGTCGGCGGAACAGGCGATGAGCGAGGGCAGCGCCAGTAGGCACCAAACAAAACGAAGGGTCACCACAGGCAGGAGTTTCGACGGGAGGAAGAGCGCGGCGCGGGTCACAAAGTAACGCCCGGCGTCTGGTCCGGCCAAGTCCGCTGATTGGCATTTCAGGCGGCAGGCGGCGCCATCAATCGCGCTCGATAATCCTGCCTGGCAATCCATTGCCCTGCTGGCCTGGGGCGGTTCGTGTCGGGGCGCGGCGAAAGGCATCCGGACGACGGCGGGTTGGCGACGCGCCGGGCGTTTATTTCGTGCCTCCAATCCCCGCTATGCGTCTCGGCATCGTTCTGCAAGCCCGCGTTTCTTCCACCCGTCTGCCCGGCAAGGCGCTGCTGCCCCTGCCCCTGGGTGGGGCCGTGACGCTTTTCGAGCGGGTACTGACGCGTGCCACCCGCGCCGCCGCGCTGCTGGCGCTGGAAATACCGGGCGTTGCGGTTCCGGTCATCGTGGCCTGCCCCGATACGGCCGCTGATGACGCCCTGGCGCGGCTGGCCCAAGCGGCTGGCGCGGCGGTTTGGCGCGGCGCTGAAGCGGATGTGCTGGCGCGCTTTCAGGGCGCGGCCACCGCGCACCACCTCACGCACCTCGTACGCTTGACCGCCGACAACCCCGCCCTCGACCCCACCAGCGTGCAGGCCGCGGTGCGCGCCCACCTGGCGGCCGGAGCCGACTACACGCTCACCACCGGCCTGCCCCTGGGCGGCAACGTGGAAGTGATCAGCGCCATCGCCCTGGCCAACGCCGCCGCCGAAGCTACGGAATCGGACGAGCGCGAACACGTCACGCCCTTCCTGCGCCGCCACCCGACCCGCTTCCGCCTGCTGACCGTGCCGGCGACCGACTTCCCCACCCTCGCCAGCCTCCGCCTGACCGTGGATTACGCCGCCGACTTCGCCTTACAGCACCTGCTCTACACCACGTTAGAACCTAACTTTGGCTTACCCGACATCGCCGCGCTGCTGGCCGCACAACCCTGGCTGGGGGCGGTGAATGGGGGGATGGAGCAGATTCAACTAACCGCCGCTCCTCCAATTGTTTCTGCCCCGTGACGCCAAGAATCATTTTCCGCGCCGACGGCGACGCCCATATCGGCCTGGGCCACTTGACGCGGCTGACGGCGTTGGCGGAAATTGCTGGCTCTAGCTTCCGGCGCGTGTTTGCGCTGCGCGCGGCGCCCGCCAGTATCCGCGCTGAAGTTGCGGAGTCCGTAGAAGAGGTCATCGATCTACCGGCCTTTGAAACGCTGGCCGAGGAAGCCGCGTGGCTGGCCGGGCAGCTTCTCCAGTCCACCGATCTGCTGGTACTGGACGGCTACCCCTTCGACTTTGCTTACCAGCAAACCGTGCGCGCGGCCTGTGGCGCGCTATTGTACCTGGATGACCTGCGCACCGGCCCACAAGCGGCCGATGTGGTGCTGAACGTGGCGCCCCTGGTGCCCGCCGAGGCGACTACCTACGACCTCCGTCGGCCCGGCGCGCGGCTCCTGACCGGCCCGACGTGGGCACCGCTGCGGGCGCCATTCCGTGCGGCGGCGTTAGCCCCCGCGCCGCCTGCACCGCCCAATGTCGTGCTGTTGTGCCTAGGGGGCGCCGACCCCGCCAACCATACCCAGCACCTGGCCGAGACGCTGGTTCGGGAACCCCGGGTTCAACACCTGCACGTAGTCGTGGGCGCTTCCTACCGCCACTGGGAGGCGCTGGATGCCTGGGCGGACGCCCAACCGTCGGAGCGGCTGACGCTGCACCGCGCCTTATCCGCACCCGTCTTTTGCCAGTTGCTGCAAGCGTGCGGCGCGGCGGTCGTCAGCCCCTCTACTACCAGCTACGAGTACGCCAGTGCCGGTGGCGGGCTACTGACGCTGCTGCTGACGGCCGAAAACCAGCGCGGCATTCACGATTTTCTGCTGCGCGAGGGGCTGGCCCGCCCCACAGCAGCACTGCCTAATTTACTCTCCGCCCCGGATGTGGCTCACATTCAAGCGGTGCTGCGCAGCGCCCAGCGGCAGTGGTTCGATGGCAGCGCGCCCCAACGGCTACAACACCTGATCAGCGGACTGGTCGCACAGGCGCATTTGCAGCTTCGCCGGGCCACCGCCGCTGATGCCGAACAGGTGCTGACCTGGACCAATGATCCCGTGACCCGGCAGTTTTCCTTCAACTCCGCGCCCGTTGCCACGCCTGATCATCAACGCTGGTTTGCCAGCCGACTGGCCGATCCGAACCACTTGTTTCTATTGGCGACCGTCGGTGACGTACCCGCCGGCACCATTCGGTTTGGCCTGGAACCAGCGACGCATACCGCAACGCTGAGCTTCGCCATTGGCGCGGCGTTTCGGGGCCGCAGCCTGGCTGCTCCCCTGCTGCTGGCGGGCGTGGCAGCGGCTTACGCGCACTGGGGCGTTTTGCTGAAACGCATTATCGGTCACGTATTGCCCGCCAACGAAGCCTCTTGCCGGGCGTTCCGACGGGCGGGCTTTTGGGAACGGGATGATGCCCAGGCTCCCACTAATTCCGTGACCTTTGAGTGGCTCACCTGATGGTCGCCGTGGTCTTTTGCGTGTTCTTTCAAGATGAAAGGCCAGACGCACCGTCACCGCGCTACGGCCGTAAACGAAGCCCGAAACTGCTCTAACAACGCCCGACCGTCATCAGGCCATCCGCTTCGTGATTCGCTGATCGCGTTTCGGGCGGTGCTCCCTGCGTTACTTTACCGGGTAACCGCCCGATCAACCAGCCCGGTTTGTTGGCGCCAAGTCCTCATTCCGCTATGCCTCCTTTTGCGTTCGCCCATCGCCTCATCGGCCCCGATCAGCCGCCTTTTATCATTGCCGAACTCAGCGGCAACCATAACGGCTCGCTGGCGCGCGGGCTGGCTATCGTGGATGCCGTAGCCGACGCCGGTGCCCACGCCGTCAAGCTCCAGACTTACACGGCCGATACGATGACGCTGCGCGGCGCCTACCGCATCGACGACCCCGCGTCGCTTTGGTTCGGCCGCGAACTTTACGAGCTGTATGAGGAAGCACACACTCCCTGGGAGTGGCACGCGCCCCTGTTCGAGCGCGCCCGCCAGCGTGGCTTACTCGCGTTTTCGTCGCCGTTCGACGAGTCGGCTGTCGATTTTCTGGAGACGCTCGACGTGCCCGTGTACAAGATTGCGTCTTTTGAAAACACGGATTGGCCCCTGTTGCGCCGCGTGGCCGCCACCGGCAAACCTGTGATTATGAGCACCGGCGTCAGTACGCTGGCCGAAGTGGCGGAGGCCGTGACCGTACTAAAAGTAGGCGGCTGCCGTGAACTGACGCTGCTCAAATGCACCAGCACGTACCCGGCCTCACCCGAAAACACGAACCTGCGCACTCTACCGCATCTGGCTCAACTGTTCCCGGACTGTTTGGTGGGGCTTTCTGACCACACGGCTGGCGTAGGCGCGGCGGTGGCGGCAGTGGCGCTGGGCGCCTGCGTAGTGGAAAAACACGTCACCCTACGCCGAGCCGACGGCGGCGTCGATTCGGCCTTCTCGCTCGAACCCGCCGAAGTAGCCGCACTTGTTACGGAAACCGAGCGGGCGTGGCGGGCGCTGGGCGCGGTGCAGTACGGCGTCCAGCGGGCCGAAGAAAAAAGCCGGCTCTTCAAACGGTCGATCTACGTCGCCGCCGACATTGCCCCCGGCGAAGCGTACTCCGCTGACAACCTGCGCGTCGTGCGCCCCGGCGATGGCCTCGCGCCGCGCTTCTACGCCGACCTGCTCGGCAAGCCCGCCCGCCAGGCCCTGCGCGCCGGTACGCCCCTGACCTGGGACGCCTTGTGACCCCGGCCGCCCGCCTGCGCGATATCCTCCAACTGCGCTTCACGCCACTTTTTGCGGGCCTACCCGCCCGTACGCTGAACGCCATTTCGCCGGCCAACCCGGCGCGGCGTCTGCTGAAAGTCCTGGGCTACGCCGCCGTGCGTCTGGTGGGCAACGCGTTTCGGCCGATTCATAATCCGGACCCGTTGCGCGGTGCCACCTGGCTCTACGTCGTCAGCCAGAACAATGTGGATGCGCTGGCCTTCCTCACGGGGCCGAATGGGCTGTCGGGCGCTGTGCCGGTGGCCGGGCAGGGGAAACAGATTGGGCGGTTCAACGGCACCGTGAATCGGCTGTCACTGCGACGCAAGATCTTGTATTACGGGCAATTGCCGGGCGTGTGGTGGCATTTATGGCGCACGGAAGGCCGGGCTGCGTGGCGGTTTTTTGATTTGATTTTCGTCGCCGTCGGCTACTACGAAGTGTACCGGCGGGCGCTACGGCATTACCAGCCGCGCGCCGTGATATTCGCAAACGACCACAACGACGATGCCCGCGCCCTGCTTCTGGCGTGCCGCGCCGAGAGCATTCCCACGGCCTACGTGCAGCACGCCTCCGTGAGCCGTTGGTTTCCGCCGCTGGCCTTCGACCTGAGTTTACTCGAAGGCCAACACGCCCTGGACACATACCGCGCCTGTGGCCCCATCGGTGGGGAAGTGGCTCTGGTGGGAATGCCCAAAGCCGACGCTTTTCTAAATCAGCGAAATACAGCCCCGACGGTGCGGCGCGTAGCCATTGCGGCCAACCTGCTCGACTCCACCGAAGGGCTGCGGACGGCGGTGACGACCCTGCTGACGGCTCTGCCGAACCTGACATTCACCTTCCGCGCTCACCCCGGCGACCATCGCGACTTCCGCGCCCTGCTGACGATACCGCCCGACCGGCTGGCTTTTTCCGATGCCCGCACCGAGTCGGTTTTTGCGTTCCTGGGTCGCCACGACGCCCTGGTGGCGGCCGATACCAGCACGCACCTCGAAGCCACGCTGCTGAATCTGGCCGCGTTTTACTATCGCTTCGACGGCTCGCCGCCAAACTTACCCGATACCCCGGCGGACCTGCTGGACGATTACTACGGCTACGCCCGTCACGGCGTGACGACGCGCGCCAATTCCCTGGCCGAGTTGTTAGCGGGTCTGCGGACCGTAAGCCAGCACAAACCCGCCGACCTCTACCGTCGGGCCGCTTATTACTGCGCCACTTTGGGCACCACCGCCGAAGGGCGTTCGCAGGAAGTGGCGCGGGAACGGTTGGGCCACTGGCTGACGGTCCTGCTGTAGCTTTCAACGCGGGCGCCTGGCGCACAAGCTCAACGTACCGGATCAGGACCGGGGCGAATATTCCGCTCGGGCCACCGGAACAGTGCCTTCAGCCGTGATTACCGGCGGTAATGTGGTTTGCCCAGGCCAGACCATCACGTTGCAAGTAAGCGCGCCTATTGGGGCTACGCTGCGCTGGAACACTGGTGCCACTACCCCCCCCCTAACGGTCAGCCAGCCGGGCCAATACATCGTGCTGGTGACCGCTGCGGGCGGCTGCACAACCAGCGCCACCCATCTGGTGCAGGCGGGAAGCACTGCGCCAGTTTTTTCATTAGGTACGGATACGACGGTATGCGGTGTCGTTCAGCGGACCCTACGCGGCCCCGTGGGGGAAGGGCTGACCTATGTATGGTCAGATAACTCGCTCGCACCGACGCTGACGGTTGCAGCGCCCGGCCAATATGGACTTATCGTCCGAGGCACTTGCGGGCCTGCGCAGCAGGCTCAGATTCGGATAAATGCCATCAGTTCGAAATTAACGCTGCCCAATATCATTACCCCTGAGGTGCCGGATGGCAAAAACGACGTGTTCCGGTTGGACGCCGCCTGCGGTCATCCCTGGGAAGTTCATATTTACAATCGGTGGGGCGCCGCCGTTTTTTCCTCCAGTGCCTACGCTGACGACTGGTCTGGCTCCGCACTCAGCGAAGGGCTCTACTACTATACCGTCATCAGCACCAGCACCCGGCATCATTACCGCGGGTGGCTTAGGGTGGTAAGATGACAATGAGGCAAAAAATGAAGAGCGTCAAAGCATGCCGTCAGCCACCGGATTTCAGCCTTCAAGCATCAAGTTAATTCGCTGATAAACAAGCATAAGCCATTAACTAAAAGCCGGGCGATTTCTGATCGATCGGTTGATCGCCCGAAGGGATCGTCGCCAACGATTTAAGCTGACCAAAGGAGATATATAACATTTCCACCCGAAACTCCCCAATCCCTGTTACACATCGCCACATTTTTCGCTACCTTGTTCACCAATCCGGCTATTTTGCCGGGCGGCTAGCCGACAATTTACCTTTTTCGTTATTTTTTATGAGAAAACCCTTTCTCCCCGCCCGGCTGCTCCCGCTGTTCGGGCTGGCAGCCACCTGTTCGGCCGGGGCCGTGCAGGCCCAAACCGCTGGCCGGCCCCTGCCCGCCGTCTGGCGCGAAGAGGCCGCTGCCCGCGCCGCCGCCGCGCCTTCCCTGCTGGGGCAGCGCCTGACGGCCTACCGCGCCCTGACCCTGGACGCGCCTGCCCTGCGCGCAGCCTTGGCGGCGGCTCCAGTAGAAGGCACCGCCAACGCGCGGAGCCGCGCCGTGACGCTGACGCTGCCGCTGCCCGACGGCACGACCGGCTCGTTCCGGGTGGTGGAAGCGCCGATTATGGAAGCGGGGCTGGCCGCGCAGTACCCGACGATCAAAACGTACGCGGGCATCGGCCTCGACGACCCCACGGCTACGCTGCGGGCCGATGTGACGCCCCTCGGCTTCCACGCCCAGATCCTCTCGCGCCGCACCAGCGCGGTGTACATTGACCCGGTGAGCCTCACGGACCAGGCGCACTACATCGCCTACGACAAACGCCACCTCGACCCGGCCCGCCGAGTGGCCCAGGGCGCCTGCGGCTACGTGCCCGAAGGCCCTAACCCCTTGAGCGGCACCGGCCTGACGGCTAATACGCCCCTGCCCACCCCCGGCGGCGCGGCCCAGCGGGCGGCGGCTACCTCCGGCGCTACGCTGCGCACCTACCGGCTGTGCGTGGCCGCGACGGGCGAATACACGGCATTTTTCGGCGGCACGGTGCCGCTTGCCCAGGCAGCCATTGTGACGAGCGTGAACCGCGTGACGGGCGTTTACGAGAAGGAAGTGGCGATCCGGATGATCCTGATCGCCAACAATAGCAGCGTGGTGTACACCAATGGCGGCACCGACCCCTACACCAACAACAACGGCTCGACGATGCTGGGCCAGAATCAGACGAACCTGACCAGCGTCATCGGGGCCGCTAACTACGACATCGGCCACGTGTTCAGCACCGGTGGCGGCGGCGTGGCCTCGCTCGGTTCGGTGTGCGTCGCCACGCGTAAAGCGCAGGGCGTGACCGGCTCGGGGTCGCCGGTGAACGATGCCTTCGACATCGACTACGTAGCGCACGAAGTGGGCCACCAGTTCGGCGGCAACCATACGTTCAACTCCGTGACCAGCAGTTGCGGCGGCGGTAACCGCAACGCCTCGACGGCCTACGAGCCAGGATCGGGCATTACGATCATGGCCTACGCCGGCATCTGCGGCGCCGACAACATCGCGTCCAACTCGATTCCCTTCTTTCACGGGGTTTCGCAGAACGAGATTACGGCTTTCTCCACCACCGGCGCCGGCAACGGCTGCGCGGTGCAGGCCGCTTCCGGCAATACGCCGCCCACCGTCAGCGCGCCGGCGAACCGGAGCATTCCACGCTCGACGCCGTTTACGCTGACGGCCACCGGCTCCGATGCCGACGGCGACGCGCTGACTTATATCTGGGAAGAGTTTGACCAGACCGCTACCGGCGGCGCCGTAGTGACCACCGCCACTACCCAAACGGCCAACGTCGCGGTGCCGCTGTTCCGCAACTTCGCGCCCGCCGCCTCGCCGACGCGCTACTTCCCGCGCCTGACCGACCTGGTGAACAACACCTTCGTTTTCGGGGAGGCGCTGCCGACGGTGGCCCGCACGATGAACTTCCGCTGCACCGCCCGCGACCAACATATGAGCAACCTGGGTATGGTGGTAGGCGGCGTAAACGCCACTCCCAGCGTGACGCTGACGGTGGTGGGCACGGCCGGTCCGTTTGCCGTGACGGCGCCGAATACGGCCGTGACGTACGCGGGCAATTCAACCCAAACCGTGACCTGGAGCGTGAACAGCACCGACGTGGCGCCGATTTCCTGCGCTACGGTGAACATCCGCCTATCGACCGACGGGGGGCTGACCTACCCGACGACAATCCTGGCCGGCACGGCCAACGACGGCACCCAGGCCGTTACGATCCCGAACACCGCGACGACGCAGGCCCGGATTATGGTGGAAGCCGTCGGCAACTACTTCTTCGACATTTCGAACGCCAACTTTACCATTACGGCCTCGGCGGTCAATGCCCCGACGATCACGTCGTTCAACCCCACCAGCGGCCCTGTTGGGACCAGCGTGACGATCACGGGCACGAACCTTACAGGGGCAACCAACGTCAGCTTCAATGGTACGACGGCAACCATCGGCACCAACTCGGCTACGCAGATCACGACCACCGTGCCGGCCGGCGCGACCACCGGCACCATCAGCGTGACGACGGGGAACGGCACCGCCACCAGCGCCGGCACCTTCACGGTGGTGCCCACCCCCACGATCACCTCGTTCAACCCCACCAGCGGCCCGACCGGCACCAGTGTAACAGTCACGGGGACGAACTTCACCGGCGCCAGCAACGTGGCCTTCAACGGCACGACGGCGTCGTTCACGGTCGCTTCGGCCACCAGCATCACGACCAGCGTACCGGCCGGCGCCATCACCGGCACCATCACCGTGACGACGCCCGGCGGCACGGCCACTAGCGCGACCAGCTTCACGGTGGTGCCCGTGCCCACCATTACCAGCTTCACGCCCACTACCGGCGCCGTGGGAATGGGCGTCACCATTACGGGCACCAACTTCACCGGTGCCACGCTGGTGCGGTTCAATACAACGTCGGCGACCTTCCTGGTTGCTTCGGCGACCAGTATCACCACTACCGTCCCCGCGGGCGCGACCACCGGCACGATCCGGGTGACCACCCCCGGCGGAGTGGCCACCAGCGCGACCAACTTCACGGTAGTAGCCGCACCAGCCATCACGACCCTCAACCCCATCAATGGGGTCGTGGGCAGCAGCGTGCAGATCAACGGCACGGGCCTGGGGAGCGCCACCAGCGTCACGTTCACGGGCGGCGCTACGGCCACCATCACGGCCAATACGACCACCCGCGTGACGGTCACAGTGCCGGCCGGCGCCCAGACCGGTCCGATCACGGTCGTGACGGCCGGTGGCACAGCCACTTCGCCCACATTCACCGTGAACGCGGCCATCAGCTCGTTCACGCCGGCCATCGGGCCGGTCGGTACGAGCGTAGCCATCACCGGCACGGGCTTCAACAGCGTATCCGGGGTGACGTTCAGCAATATCGCAGCGGCTTCTTTCGTGGTCAATTCCTCGACCTCCATCACGGCGGTCGTGCCGGCCACGGCCGCTACGGGCCGGGTTCGGGTCATCACGGCTGCCAACACCGCCGTATCCGCGACGAACTTCACCGTGATGCGTATCACCGGCTTGAACCCCACCAGCGGGACCGTAGGCGCGAGCGTGCAGATCAACGGCACGGGTCTGACGGGCGCTACCAGCGTCACGTTTACGGGGGGCGCTACGGCCACGATCACGGCCAATACGGCGACGCGCGTGACGGTTACGGTGCCAACCGCCGCCCAGACCGGCCCGATTACGGTCGTGACGCCGAACGGAACGCTGACTTCGGGCTCCTTCACGGTGAACGCGGCCATCACCTCGTTTACGCCGCTCACCGGGCCGGTTGGCACGGGTGTGACCATCACTGGTTCCGGCTTCGTGGGTGCCACCTCAGTGACGTTCAACAACATCACGGCGACGGTCTCCAACGTCGTTTCGGCCAACAGCATCACCGCCACCGTGCCGGCCGGTGCCACCACGGGCCGGGTGCGCGTCATCACGCCGGGCAATACGGCCGTTTCGGCCGTTAACTTCACCGTGATCGGCGGGCCGGCGATTACGTCGTTCAACCCCATCACGGGCGCCGTGGGCGCGGCCGTCACAATCACGGGGACGAACCTGACGGGCGCCACCGCCCTCCGCTTCAATGGCACCCTGGCCACCATCGGCACCAATACCGCCACCACGATTACCACTACGGTGCCGACCGGCGCCACGACGGGCGTGATCAGCGTGACGACCGCCGGGGGCACGGCCACCAGCAGCAGCAACTTTACGGTGACGGGCGCGGCCAACACGCCGCCCACGATCACGGCCATTGCCAATCAGCGCGCCTGCACTGACCAACCGCTGACGGTGAGCTTCACCGTGGGCGACACCCAAACGCCGGTAGCCAACCTGGTGGTGACGGCTTCCTCGCCGGGGCAGGGCACCATCATCAGCAGCCTGACGCCCGGTGGCGCCGATGCCAGCCGGACGCTGGACATCGCGCCGCTGGCGGCCGGCACCACGTCAGTGACGGTGACCGTGACCGATGCCGCCAACGCCACGGCCCAGCGCACGTTCTCGGTGCAGTTCGACGGCGTGATCAGCGTTGCGGCTGACCCCAGCGCCACCCGTACGGAGGCGGCCAACCAGGACGTCGTGCTGAACGGCTCCTCGACCGGCTCGGCGACCCTACTGTGGACCACCAGCGGCTCGGGCAGCTTCTCGGCCGCTACCTCGGCCACGGGCAACTACACCCCTTCGGCGGCCGACTATCTGGCGGGCTCCGTCACGCTGACGCTGACGGCTACCCCCTCCGGCGGCTCAACCTGCGGGGGCGCCTCCAGCGACGTGGTGATCAACTTTACCCGCCCCAACCTGACCATTACTGCCACGCGCGCCCTGAGCGGCGCGTATCAGGACGTGACCATCAGCGCGGGCACTACTACCGTGGACGGCCCGCTCGACATTGCCGGCACCCTGACCGTGCAGGCCGGCGCTACCCTGCTGACAGACGCCGCCACCTGTCAGCCGATCACCGGTAACGGCGCCTTCGTGCTGGCGGCGGGGGCTACGCTGCGCATCTGCTCGCTGCAGGGCATCACTCAAAGCGGGCCTACGGGCCAGGTGCAGACGGCCACCCGCTCGTTTGCGGCCGATGCCACGTATATCTACGACGGGTTGGGCGCCAACGGTGCCCAGGCCACCGGCAACGGCCTACCCGCCACGGTACGCGCCCTGACCGTGGAAAACACGGCTGGCGCCGACCTGACCCAGGCGCTGAATATGCGCCAGACCCTGACGCTCAACGGTGGCGACCTGCGCACCAATAGCCAGCCGCTGACCCTCCTCTCCGATGCCACCGGCACCGCCCTGGTGGTGAACACGGCCGGCGCCGTAGTGGGCATCGCCATCGCCCAGCGGTACGTCAACTCGCCCACCAATGCGGGCGTGGGCTACCACCACCTGAGCGCCCCCGTGACCGGCACCACCTTCGCCGATCTGGCGACCACCGGCTTCGTGCCCCTGGTTAACGCGGCTTACAACGTAAAGCCCGACGGCATACCAGCTACCAGCTTCCCGAATATCTTCGGGTTCGACGAAAGCCGGGCGCCTGCGTCGGCTGACTTCACGCTGGGCTACTTCTCGCCCAATGCCCTGACCGACGGGATGGAGTCGGGCCGGGGCTACTCGGTCTCGATGCAGGGCCAACTGACCTACGACTTGAGCGGCACGCTGACCACCGGCCTGGTGACCCGCACCGGCCTGACGCGCACCGGCAACTTCGCTGGCAATACCGAGAAGAGCGGCTGGTATCTGGGAGGCAACCCCTACCCCTCGCCCATCGACTGGGACCTGATGACGATCCCCGCCGGGCTGAGCAGCGCCGTTTCGGTGTGGCGCACGACGGGCCTGAACGCCGGCGTGTACACCGTGTACACCAATAACGTAGGCGGTGGTGGCACCGACCTCATCGCGCAGGGCCAGGCCTTCTTCGTGCGGGTGCTGACGCCGCCCGTTGACTTGGCCTTCACCAACGCCTGCCGCGTCACTTCTTACACGGACCCCGGCATCGGCCGCCCGACTCCGGAAGTCCGGCCGTTGCTGAACCTGACGCTGCGCGCTGCCGGTGCCAACGTGGCCGATGAAGCCGCCGTGTACTTCGAGGAAGGCGCTACGGTGGCCGCCACCGACGCCCGTTTCGACGGTGCCAAGCCCCGCCACAACGTGGGCGTACCGACGCTGCTGACCGGCATTGGCGCCGATGAGCTGGCCATCAACGGCCTGCCGCTGGAAAGCCTGATCACCGGCATTCGCCTGCCGCTGACCGTGGACCTGCCCACGGCCGGCACTTACGAACTGAACGTGGGTAAGATGCTCAACCTCAGCACCACCCCGGTGACGCTGGTGGACGCCCTGACCGGCACCCGCCTGCCGCTGACGGCTACGGCTACCTACGCCTTCACGGCGCCGGAAGCGGGCCTCCAGACCGGCCGTTTCTCGCTGATCTTTGGCCGGCCAGCACCGGCTGTGGCCGGAGCGCCCCGCCTGAACGTGTACCCGAATCCGGCTGCGGCCCGTGCCACGGTGCGCGTAGCGGGCGTGACGGGCACCCGCCTGACGCTGTTCGACGCGCTGGGCCGCCCCGTGCGGACTCAACCGGTGACCGGCGACGAAGCCCTGGTATCGCTGACGGGCCTGCCCGCTGGTGTGTACACCGTACGCTGCGGCGAAGCCACCAGCCGTTTGGTGGTGGAGTAAACCGGCGGCGGCAACGCCCCGCGTAACCAGACAAACCGCCCCGTCGAGCCATCAGGCCCGGCGGGGCGGTTTGCGTTGGGGAGTACGGCTGAATGACCGGCATCCGGGCCAGTAGCTGCACTGTTCCGTACTGAACAGATGCGTTCGGCGTTGGGTGTCGGGTATTGGGTTTCGGTGTTCTGAATGGAGAACGGGGCCGTCAGAGACCCAAAACCCAACCCCCAAAACCCAACACCGGCTACCTGAAACTTCACAGCTCCGAGGCCAGGTGGGGGGCAGAGGTTTCACCGGAAGCCCTGTAGCCGGATGCCGTGGGCACCGGAAAACTCCAACGCGGGCAGTGGCAGCCGAAACAGATTCAGAGCGTAGAAGACGCGCCGCAGCAGCTTGCTGCGCGTGCGGATACCCTGCAGGTTGATATCCGGCGCGAGGTAGAATAACCGGGTAGTCTGGAAACCATTGGCGCGGTTGAAGGCGGGGTCGCCGTACACCAACCCGGTGGCGCCGTAGCCAGCGGCCACGTTGAGCCAGCGCGGCCAGCGGGAATCCGGCCCCAGAAACGCGCCCACATCGGCAGAAAGCCAGTAAGTCTGGCCATTATAGTCTTTCAGCAGGCGCTCGGCCACGGTGCGCCCCAGCGTATTGGGCCGTTGGGCGGCAAAAGACGTGAGGTGGTACGAGATTTTGGGTTGCAGCCGGATTTCATCCCAGAGCGCCAACTCGCCGGCGAGGGTCAGGGCGCCAGCGGCGTTGGCGGCCAGGTCGGTCCAGGAGGCGCCGTACTGCGCCTGCCGGCCGTCGAAGTACTCCAGTGGGCTTTGTACCAAAAACCCGAACGGCGCCCCCCAGATGCGCGCCTGCCGCCGGGGCACCCCGGCCCAGCGAAGTAAATCCACGGCGCCCCGGCTTTCGTGGAAAGCGCCCCAGAAATGGCCGCACTTGTCGAGCTGCGCCCACTCGCGCGAGTCGTCGAACCAGTGGAAAGGCGCTTTCGGGCCGTCGTACCAACCGGCCGCCAGCGTACCGTACAACGCACCGTAGCTCAAGGCCGAACCGCCCACCACGATTCGCAGCCGGGCGGAGTTCAGCGTCGGCGGGAAAACGGTATCGGTGGCGCTGCTCAGGCGGGGCGGGCGCAACGCGGGCAGCCGCACCGAATCGGCCAACGGTGCCTGGGCGCATACGGGTTGGCCGACGACGCTCAGCAGGCAGGCCGCGAGCAGCAGCCTCAGACGAGCGAAAAAGCGGCAGGTAGGCATCGGCCCCAAAAGTACGGTACCCGAAGAGCGGCCGAAGAGGCCAGAGCAGCGGTTTTACGCCTTTTCTGTGCTATTTTTAGGGCAGAATCGTCAACACTTCTCGTTTTCACGCCTAAACAATCGATTGCGAATGCGTTACCCCCTCCTTTTACCGCTGCTGGTGCTGGCGGGCTGGCTAAATCCCGGCCTGGCCCGTGCCCAGGCCATTACCACGACGCCGACGTTTTTTACGGAAAACGCGCCAGTAATCATCGAATATGACGCTACCCAGGGCAATGGCGCACTCACCGGCTTCACCGGCAATGTGTACATCTACGCGGGGGCCGTCACGAACCTGAGCGCCACGCCCACTACCTGGCGCGCCACGCACAGTCCGTCGTTCAACACCCCCGACCCCACGGCGCTGATGACGCGGATAGCCCCTAACCGCTACACGATCACGTTGACGCCGCGCGCATTTTTCCCCACCCTGCCCGCTACGGAAACGATCACGCGCCTGGCAATGCTCTTCAAGAGCGGCGACGGCACCACGGTGGGCCGCACGGCCAGCGGCGGCGACTTTTTCATCGATGTCTTCCAGAGCGGGCTGGCGATTCGCTTCACCAACCCGGCCAACGTCAGCGGCGACCCGCGCTCCAACCCTTATTTCGTGACCCAGGGCGCCACCGTGAACATCTCGGCGGCGGCTTCCGAAGCGGCTACCCTGACCCTGCGTACCGGCAATACCATCATCAATACCGTCAGCGGGGCTACGAATATTACGGCTTCCTACACGGCTACCAGCCCTGGCCGGCAGGTGATCCGGCTGACGGCCGTGAGCGCCAACGGCACAGCGGCCGACTCGTTCCCGATCATCGTGCGGGCACCCGTGGCCGTAGCCGCGCTACCGGCCGCTGTGCCGGTAGGGCTGGAAGATGGCGTGACCTACCTGCCCGGCGGCACCTCCGCCATTCTGGTTCTCACGGCGCCCGCGAAGCAGTTCGTATATGCTCTGGGCGAGTGGAATGGGTATCAGGTGGCTGCGGCCAACTATATGACCAAAACCCCCGACGGCAACCGCTGGTGGGTGCAGATCGATGGCCTCACGCCCGGTACCGAATACGCGTACCAGTACCTGATAGATGGCACCCAACGCATCGGCGACCCCTACGCCGAAAAGGTACTCGACCCGGATAATGACCGCTTCATCAATGCCACGACTTACCCGGGCCTGAAGCCTTACCCATCGACGCTGACCTCCGGTATCGCGGCCGTGCTGCAAACCGCCCAGGTGCCCTACGTCTGGCAGAACACGACGAACTACCAACGGCCGAAGGAAACGGACCTGGTGGTATACGAGCTACACATTCGCGATTTCATCGCGCGCCACGATTACCGCACCCTGACCGACACCCTCGACTACCTCCAGCGCCTCGGCATCACGGCCATCCAGCTGATGCCGGTGAACGAGTTCGAAGGCAACGATTCGTGGGGTTATAATCCGGACTATCACCTGGCGCTGGACAAGTACTACGGCCCCGCTGATACTTACCGCCAGTTCATCGATGCCTGCCACGGGCGGGGCATGGCCGTGATTATGGATATTGCCCTGAACCACGCGTTCGGTCTCAACCCGATGGTGCAGATGTATTTCGACGGCGGCAACAACCGCCCGGCGGCCAACTCGCCGTGGTTCAACCCGATACCGAAGCACGACTTCAACGTGGGCTACGATTTCAACCACGAATCGGCCTTCACGAAATACTACACCAAGCGCGTCATCCGTTACTGGCTCGAAAAATACCACATCGATGGCTTCCGGTTCGACCTTTCCAAAGGCTTCACCCAACGGAATACCTTGGGCAACACCGGCCTTTGGGGGCAGCGTGACCCAACGCGCATCGCCATCTGGAAAGACTACGCCGACACGCAGTGGGCCGTGGATTCCACGTCCTACGTGATCCTCGAACACTTTGCTGACAATGCCGAGGAGCGCGAGCTAGCCGCATACCGCCGCGGGATGATGCCTTGGGGCAATGCCCATTTCAGCGCCGCCGATGTCGTGAAGGGTACCAACGTTGGCTCCGACCTGAGCTACGGCCTCTCGTGGCGGACGCGCGGCTGGACCCGCCCCCGCCTGATCGGTTATATCGAAAGCCACGACGAAGAGCGCCTAGTCGTAGAAGCACTGACGGCTGGCAGCACGGCGCAGGCCGCCAACGGCTACAACGTCCGGACGCTGCCTGTGGCCCTGGCTCGCCACGGCGCCCTGGCGATGTTTGCCATGGCCGTACCCGGCCCCAAGATGATCTGGCAGTTCGGCGAACTGGGCTACGATGTGAGCATCAATCAGAACGGCCGTACGGGCGCCAAACCCATCCGGTGGCAGTACTACCAGGATGCCGCGCGGCGGCGCCTGTTCAATACCTACGCGGCCGTGCTGAACCTACGCCGCCAACCGGCCTTCGCCAGCACCAACTTCAACTTCGTGGCGCCCGGCAATTCGCTGCGCACCCTGCGCATCACCGACCCCTCGATGAACGTGCTGGTGATCGGTAACTATTCGCTGATTGCCCGCACGGCCACGCCGCAGTTCCAGAGCAGCGGAATGTGGTACGACTACTTCTCCGGTGATTCGCTTGACGTACAAACCGCGAGCCTGCCTACCCTGGATATGGCCCCCGGCACGTGCCGGATCTACACCACGGTGCGCCAGCCCCGGCCGGCCGGCGTACTGCTGGGGATGCAGGAAGACCGGATGGATGCCCAAACCGGCCTGTCGGCACCCGCCGTTTACCCAAACCCGGCCGCGCTGGGTGCGCCCCTTACGCTGGCCTATGAGCTGCAACGCCCCGCCGAAGTACGCGTGACGGTTCTCGACCTGCTCGGCCGCACCGTGGCCACGCTGGCCCCGGTACGGCAAACAACCGGCTTCCAGACCCTGGACTGGACGCCAACCGTCACGGCCGGCACGTATCTGATCCGCGTAACCGCCGACGGCGCCCCTGCCCGGACCGTGCGCGTGGTGGTGAAATAACCACCCGCCCGCCTGGGGCCTTATGGCCTCGCCTGAAACGGCCTCCTGTTACCGCTGCGCTTGATGCAACGGCCGCAGGAGGCCGTTTTTGCGTCGTTCACCGCCCTACTTATTCCCTACGATAGGGGCAAACACGACGGCTTTGGTGGCAAAAAACGGCTCATCAGGATACAACTTCTGCAACGATGTCAGGCGCACGTGGTGCAGGCGCGAGGCCGCCACTTCGGCCGCCAGGTCGCCGCCTTTGAGGCAGTAGAGGCCCTGTTGGGCTGCCAGCGCGGGGTCGGCGGAGCGCACCAGACGCGGCCGGACCCACCCCCAAACCTCGCCCAGCGGGGCCACGGCGCGGGTCACGGCGTACTCGTACTGACCAGTAAGCGTTTCGGCGCGGGCCTGGGTAGCGGTGACGTTCACCAGGCCCAGCTCGCGGGCAATGGTTTCCACGACGCGGATTTTCTTGCCGATGGAATCGACCAGATGAAACGCGACTTCCGGGAAGCGAATGGCCAAAGGCAGTCCAGGCAGTCCGCCGCCGGTGCCCACATCGAGCACCCGCGCGCCGGCCTCGAAGGTCACGACTTCGGCCAGCGCCAGCGAATGCTGAATATGCCGGACCTCAAGCGCCTCCACGTCCTGGCGGGAGATGACGTTAATTTTCTGATTCCAGGCGCGCAGCAGGGCCGCCAGGTGCGCGTAGCGGTCGGCGGAGTAGGAGGAAGGGGAGGAAGTAACCATTGCCCCGCAAAGGTCCCCCTAAACGCGCACAACGCCTGAAGACTGCTTCCTCCAAAGAGTCACTCAGTCACTCAGTCCCACTTAGTCACTCAGTCCCACTTAGTCCCACTCAGTCACTCCCTCCCCGATACAGCGCGTTGTCGATCAAGCCATTATTCGTGAATTGCTCGCCAGCTTTGATTTCGGTTCCGTAGCGCCGGGCCACGGCGGCGGGCGGCGTGGCGGGTGGGCCTAGCTGGTGGGTGGCGTATTGATAAAACCGCACGTGCTGATCAGTAGTCAGTTCGGTCACAAAATCCTGGTGAATCAGCCAGCGCGAGCCGCCGTCGCGTACCCAGGCGCGGCCGGTTGCCAGCGAATCCAACACAGAGGTGCCGTAGGGCAGCAGCCGCCCGCCAGCGGGCACGTGGGTGTAGTCGAGAATCGTGGCCGGAATATCCACCTGTTGCGTGATGCGGCCCGGCGGCAATGGCGGCCAGTGCGCCCCGGAGCGGAAGAGCAGGAGCGGCGTTTTGGTTAGGCCCAGCACGTTCTGGTAGCCGGGGCGGTCGGATTGTTGGGCGTGGTCGGCGAGCACGACGAAGAGCGTATTGGCATACCAGGGCTGCGTCCGGGCGTAGGCAAAAAACCGACGCAGCGCAAAATCGGTGTAGCCGATAGCGGCGTGAATCGGCAGCGTCCCCTTCGGAAAACGCCCCGCGTAGCGCGCCGGCACGGGGTACGGCTCGTGCGAAGACAATGTGAAAAGCGTCGCAAAAAACGGCTGTTTCAGCGTGCCTATCTGCCGCCCGAAATATTGCAGGTACGGCTCATCGAGAATCCCCCAGGTGCCGTCATAATCCGGGGAGGAGGTGCCGCCAGGATAGTCGCTCACGCCAAAGTATTGCTCTACCCCAATGCGCCGGGTGAACGGCCGGAAGCCCATTGAGCCATTGTTGGCGCCGTGAAAAAAAACGGTGTGGTAGCCGGCAGCGCGCAAAGCGTCAGGCAAGCCAGTCGCCGTATTGGCCTGGTAAGTAGAGGTAATCAGTGGCTCGTCGATCAGCGGCGGAAACCCCATTAGCGTGCTCGGCACGGCCTCGATGGACGAATGGCCGTTGGCGTAATGGTCGCGGAAGAACAGCGCGCCGGGCGCGGTGGCCAGTGAGTCGAAAAACGGTGTGTACCCACCTTGCCCGCCATTATCGATGCCATTGAACTCGGAGGCGAAGCTTTCGATGATCAGCAGCACCACGTTGGGCCGCGCATTGAGTTGCGCTTTAGATTGCGTCTGGCCCGGCGATAACGGTGTGGGGTGGTCGTAGCGGCGCAGCGCCGAGCGGCCATCGGCGGTGGTGAGCGAGTCGAGCGCCGCCCGCGCCGCGTCCAGCGAGGGCAGCCAGGCCCGGCGCTCCAGCGGTTGATCACGCAGCGCCTTCAGGAAGGTGAACGTCGAGTTGAGCGTCAGATTACCCAGCACGGCGGGCTGCTGCGTAAAGGCGTCGCCGACGCGCAACGGCTTCAATCCCAACGAGCCACGCAGGCCGAGGCCCAGCGCCACCGCTACCAGCGCCCGGACGCCGATCACGCGGCCCCAACGCGGACGGGCGCCGGGCAGCGCCCGGCGAAGCGCAGCTTCCGGCCGCCGCCCAATGCGCACGTAGGCCCAGCCCAGTGCCACAGCCAGCAGGCCGATCAGCAGCGGAATAAACCAGTAGTGAGCCACCATCGCGGGCGCTTGCCGGCGGATATCGGCCGTAAGCGTCAGCAGCTCGTCGGTGGACCGGCGATTGATGAAGCCGTAATAGGCATAGTCCATCAGATTCAACCCGATGAACGGCACGTTCAGCAGCAGCCAGAGCGCCAGTAGCGTGTCGCGCACCCCACGCCGGGCCTGCACAACGGGCGGCAGCAGCAGCGTTAGCGCGAGCCACGGAATGTTGACGAAGCACAGCGCGGCGTAGTCGAACCACACGCCCCGCGCGTAGGCATTCAGTACCGCCCCGACCGGCGCCGCCGCAAACGCGGGGGCGTTCCAAAAATGGAAACCCAGCCTCAGCAACGAATACGTGAACAGCAGCAGGCCGAAGCGGCGGAGGAGTAGAGACACGGATCAGCGTTTAGGGCGCAAAGAAAAAACCGGAAGCCAGCACAGGGCCAGCTTCCGGTTAAGTCAGATCGAAATGGAAACCACCAACCAGCTTACGCCAGTGCCGGCTCGGCCGTCAGCACGGTGCTGACATCTTCGTAGGGCAGGCCGAAGGCGTCGGACACGCCTTTGTACACCACTTTGCCCTGCACCACGTTCAGGCCGAGGCGCAGCTCGTGGTTGTCGGTGCAGGCTTTTTGCCAGCCTTTGTTGGCCAGTTGCAGGGCGTAAGGCAGCGTGGCGTTGGTCAGGGCCAGGGTGCTGGTGTAGGGCACGGCGCCGGGCATATTGGCCACGCAGTAATGTACTACGTCGTCGATGATGAAGGTCGGGTCTTCGTGGGTCGTCGGGGTGCAGGTTTCGATGCAGCCACCCTGGTCCACGGCCACGTCCACGAGTACGGTGCCGGGGCGCATCGTTTTCAGCATCGCGCGGGTGATGAGGTGCGGCGCTTTGGCGCCCGGAATCAGCACGGCGCCGACGATCAGGTCCGAGGTTTTGATCATCTCCCGGATCGTGTACTCGTTGCTCATACCCGTTTTCACGTTGGCGGGCATAATGTCCGACAGCTCGCGGAGGCGGGTGAGGTTGATGTCGAGAATCGTGACATCGGCGCCGAGGCCGGCGGCCATCTTGGCGGCCTGCGTCCCCACGATGCCGCCACCCAGAATCAGCACTTTGGCGGGCGGCACACCGGGCACTCCGCCCAGCAGGATACCGCGCCCTTTGAGCGGTTTTTCGAGGTACTTGGCGCCCTCCTGGATGCTCATCCGGCCGGCCACTTCGCTCATCGGAATCAGCAGCGGCAGCGAGCGGTCGGGGCGCTCGACGGTTTCGTAGGCCAGGCAGATCGCCTTGCGCTCGATCATCGCGTGGGTCAGCGCCTCGCCGGAAGCGAAGTGGAAGTACGTGAACAGCAGCTGGTTCTCGCGGATCAGGTTATACTCCGATTTGATCGGCTCCTTCACCTTCATAATCATCTCGCCCTGCGCGTACACGTCCTCGATGGTATCCAGGAGCGTCGCGCCAGCGGCTTCGTACTCACTGTCGGGGAAGCCGCTGCCGTCGCCGGCCGTGCGCTGGACGCGCACATCGTGGCCGCGCTTGACGAGTTCGGTCACCCCAGCGGGGGTCAGGGCGACGCGGTTTTCGTTGTTCTTGATCTCCTTCGGAACGCCGATAATCATGGGGCTGGAATTTGGGCTGACGGGTTGAAAACGTTGAGGCTGCAAAAGTACGGCGCCCGGCGGCGCGGGCGGCGCAGGGCTAATACCGCGCGGCGCTACAGCCCCGGAAGTCGGTCGGCCGCGTGCGGATTCAGCACCGTCAGCCCGGCGATTCCCCGGAAATCGTATTGCCATCGGGTGCCGCCGGAGCGGTTTCACCAATAATTCGGATCAGTCCCACCTTTTCAAGCGATTGTAGCAGTTCCGCCGCGCCCTCAACCAGCGGTTGTACTTGAACCACCATCCGCAGCCTGAAATCGGCGCTGGGCGGCGCTTCCTGATTCGGTGCAATTGGCACGTCAGAGTCAATCCGTAACACTCGGCAAGTGGGAAAATCCCGCAGCAACTGGTTCAATTCATGCAGCGTGTCGATTTCAAGCGCTACTATCATACAAGGCTCCCAAAAAGCTTATTTGAACGGCACCGCCGCCGCGCCCTCACGCAGCATCGAACTCTCGTTCAGGTTCTTGACGACGGTGGCGCGGAGCGTTACCTTCACATCGGCCTGGGTGATGTCGTTGGAATACAGGGCCACCGTTTCGGCCTGCTCGCCCATTTCGCGCGGGGCGTAGGTGAGCGTCACATCGGCCTGCTGACCGGGCGCGATGGGCTCCGGAATAGCTTTGTAGTTCACGCAGTTGCAGGCCGAGTAGAGGCCGTTCAGCACCAGGGCCTGCTTGCCCTCGTTGCGCACCGTGAAGTGCGTGTTGGCCGTGCGACCCGCTTCGAGCTTGCCCAGCGCCACCTGCGGGGCAGCCAGCACGAGCTTCGCCGACTTGGCGAGCTGCTCCGGCGTGTACGTTTTCTGCATCTGCTCGCGCGTCAGCACGGTGCCTTTGATGCTGAGCGTGATCGACGGCTTGTCGGCGTTCGAGGTCACGGTCACGGTCTTGTTGAAGGCACCGGGCCGGCCGTTGGAATTATACACGGCCTTGATGAAGCCGCGCTTGCCGGGCAACACGGGCGTCTTGCTCCATTCCGGGGTGGTGCAGCCGCACGACGCCTGCACGTTGGCAATCACCAGGGGCTGGTTGCCGGTGTTGGTGAACGTGAATTCGTGGGTGGCCAGGGTGCCTTCCGCGATGGTCTTGAAGTCGAAGACTTCGTCACTGAATTTGAAGACGCCCTGGGCGCGAACGGGCGCCGCGAGCGCGAAAACGGTGCAGACGGCAGCGGCCAGATTGTAAAAACGCATCGGAAAGCGGGGATTAGGCAACGGAAATGGAAACGGAAAACGCCCGCAGGCGCTGATAATACAATCAAAATTACGGCCCGCCGGGTTCTTCGTACCTTCGCGGAAGCGGTTTAGCCCGTCTGCGCGGGCCATTCGCTCGCTTCTTTCCGCTTTCGCCAACCAATCTCCGTTCGATGCCCGCTGCTACCCCGACGACGACCGCCCCCGCCCCGGCCGTTCCGCTGCCGCTCTCCCTTTCCCGGGCCGACCTGCTGGCCGATTACCGCCTCGCCGCCGAGTCGCGCCAGGCTTCGCTTACGGGCCGCAAAGAGGTCTTCGCCGGCAAAGCCAAGTTCGGCATCTTCGGCGACGGCAAGGAAACCGCCCAGCTGGCCCTGGCCCGCGTCTTTCAGCCCGGCGACTGGCGCGCCGGCTACTACCGCGACCAGACGCTGATGCTCGCCATCGGCGAGCTGACCCTGGAAGCGTGGTTCGCGCAGCTCTACGCCGACGCCGACATCAGCCGCGAGCCGGCCACCGGCGGGCGCTGTATGAACGGCCACTTCGCCACCCGCCTGCTCGACGAAGACGGCAACTGGCTGCCCCAGACCACGCGCCGCAACTCGTCGGCCGATATTTCGCCTACCGGCGGACAGATGCCGCGCCTCGTGGGCCTGGCTTACGCCTCGAAGCTGTACCGCCAGAACCCCGATCTGCACCACCTGACGGACTTCTCGATCTCCGGCAACGAAGTCGCGTTCGGCACCATCGGCAACGCCAGCACTTCCGAAGGAATCTTCTTCGAGGCGGTGAATGCCGCCGGCGTGTTGCAGATTCCGATGCTGATTTCGGTCTGGGACGATGCTTTCGGCATCTCGGTGCCCGCCGAACACCAGACCACAAAGGAGTCCATCTCGGCCATTATGGCCGGCTTTCAGCGTGAGGGCGAAGGGCTTTCGGGCTACGAAATCTTCGTCGTGGACGGCTGGAACTACCCCGCTCTGCTGGAAACCTACGACAAAGCCGCCCGCGTTTGCCGCGAGCAGCACGTGCCGGTGCTGGTCCACGTCAAGGAAATGACCCAGCCGCAGGGCCACTCTACGAGCGGCTCGCACGAGCGCTACAAAACGAGGGACCGCCTAACCTGGGAGGAAGAGTATGACCCCATCCGGCAGATGCGCCAGTGGCTGATCAGCAGCGACTTCGCCACAGCGGAAGAGCTGGACCAGATCGACGAGGACGCGAAGCTTCGCGTCCGGCAGGCCCGCGCCGCTGCCTGGCAGGCGTTCAGCACCCCCGCCGCCCAGGAGCGCGCCGAGTTGCTGACGCTGCTGCGCGCCGTGGCCGACAACCCCGACTACGCGCCTCAGAAAGCCGCCCTCGATCCGCTCATCGCCGCCTTGGGCAAGGTCACGGAGCCCGCCCGCGCCGAGGCCGTGCGCACCGCCAAACACGCCCTGCGCCTGCTGCGCGGGCAGCGGCCCACTGCTAGTAAGCGCGTGCTGCAAAACTGGCTGGAGCAACAGCAGGGCGACGCCGCCGAACGCTACAACTCCGGCCTCCACAGCCAATCGGAACACGCCGCGACGCTCAAGGAAGCTGTGCCAGCCGAATACGCGGCCGATGCGCCGCTGCTCGACGGCCGCGAAGTGCTGAACGCCTGCTTCGACGCCAACCTGGCCCGCGACCCGGCCATCTTCGCCATCGGCGAGGACGTGGGCCGCATCGGCGATGTGAACCAGGGCTTTGCGGGCTTGCAAGACAAGTACGGCACCCTTCGCGTGACCGACACCGGCATCCGCGAAGCCACCATCGCCGGGCAGGGTATCGGCGCTGCGCTGCGCGGCTTGCGGCCGATAGCCGAGATTCAGTACCTCGACTACCTGTTGTACGCGCTGCAAATCCTGTCCGACGACCTCGCCTGCCTGCAATACCGCACCAAGGGCGGGCAGAAGGCGCCGGTCGTCATCCGCACGCGCGGCCACCGGCTAGAAGGCGTCTGGCATTCCGGCTCGCCCATCGGGATGATCCTGACCACGCTGCGCGGAATGCACGTGCTGGTGCCGCGCAATATGACCCAGGCGGCAGGCTTTTATAACGTCCTGCTGACGTCGGACGAGCCGGCCCTGGTCATCGAATGCCTCAACGGCTACCGCCTCAAGGAGCGGCTGCCCGCCAACGTGGGCACGTTCCGGGTGCCGCTGGGCGTACCCGAAGTGCTGCGGCCGGGCACCGACCTCACCATCGTGACCTACGGCTCGATGTGCCGCGTAGTGCTGGAAGCCGCCGCGCAACTGGCCGAAGTGGGCATCGAAGTCGAAGTGATCGACGTGCAGACGCTGCTGCCCTTCGACCACCAGCACACCATCGTGGATTCACTGCGGAAGACAAACCGCGTGATCTTCGCCGACGAAGACGTACCCGGCGGCGCCGCCGCCTTTATGCTGCAACAGGTGCTCGAAGAACAGGGCGGCTACCGCTGGCTCGACTCGGCGCCCCGTTGCCTGACGGCCCACGCGCACCGCCCGCCCTACGGCTCCGACGGCGACTATTTCAGCAAGCCCAACCCGGAAGACGTCTTCGACGCAGCGTATGAAATGCTGCGCGAGGCCGAACCGGCGCGGTTTGCAGCCATCTAGCGCATCGCACAGCGGCCCGACCGGAATCATCCGGTCGGGCCGCTGTGCTTTGATGGCTCAGGTATCGCGCTTCGGCTGCAGGTAACGCTGCAACGCCGTTACGTAGGTTTCAAAAGCAGCGATCCCGACGGGCGTAAGGGCGCACCGGGTTTGAGGCACCTTGCCTTTGTAGCCTTTGGTGATGGTCAGATAGCCCGCTTCCTGAAGCTTGGTGAGCTGAACACTGAGATTGCCGGCGGTGGCGGTCGTTTGCTCTTTAAGGAAGGTAAATTCCGCATCCTGCACGGTCAGCAGCACGCTCATCACGGCCAGCCGAAGCTGCTGATGAAGCAGCGGATCGAGGTCGTCAAACGGCGCGGGCGGCATCAGGAATCGGGGTTAAAGGTTGTTCGGCCCGGAAGCGGGCGCGCAATAGATATCCCGGTACCAGATAACCACCGGCTGCCCCCAGCGCCAGACCGATCAGTTGCGCCTGGAAAGGCAGCCAGGCAATGGTAAACGCCAATCCCCAGCACCAACTACCGCCCACTTGTAAAGGACGGAAGTTTAGCAGACTGCCAGAAGTAAATAACCCGACCCCATAGAGAATAAGCACAACCGGGTACAATAGTTTTAACGCCGCCGGATGCGTGAAGAATATACAAAAGCTGATACCCAGACCCGCCCCGACCGCCGCCCAGATGGAGCCCAGCATTCGGTCGGTGTACGTGTTGGTAGTGTGCCCCCGGTGACGGTGGCCCAGTTGCGTGGTTCGAATTCCACCCACCAGCATCGACAACCATGCCCCGCCAGCGAACGACGCATATGGTGTCTGCAACAAGCCCAGGTGCAACAATGCGGTACCCAGCACTAACCAGCCCCAGAGCAGGTAGTGCGAGCCGTCGTCGGCAATTCGGCCTTGCGCCTGCCGAATCATTGCCTGAATCAGATCAAAACTCTGCCGTTCCGAGAGCGGCGTTTCCGGGGAAGTGGACATGGCAAGAAAATGGAAAATGGGGACCGCAGCCCGCCGGGTGAAGGAATGAAAAGGAAGCGCGGTGGGCCGCCGGCCGGTCGCCCAAAGCGATTCCACCGCAAAGATGAAACTAGTTTGCAATACAAACCAAATCACACTACAAACTTTCCCGTCCAGGCCCTTGCGGCTACTGAAAACCCGGCTACTTACCTTTGACAGCGCCCAACTACACGGGCCACCTCAGGCAGCGCCGGAAGTGGCCCGTGCGGTTTTGCTATCCTGTCTTCTCCCGTAGCCTACTGGCTACGCTCCAATCTTCTTTATGCAACGATTCACCGGCCTGCTGGGCATTGTGCTCATCCTGGGCCTGGCCTTTCTGCTGTCCAACAACCGCCGCGCCATCAACTACCGGCTGGTAGGTACAGGCCTTGCCATTCAGGTGGCGCTGGCCGTCTTCATTCTGAAAGTGCCGTTTGGGCAGCGCCTGTTTCAGACCCTAGGCGCGGGCATCACCAAGATTCTCGATTTCTCGAAGGAAGGCGCCGCCTTCGTCTTTGGCCCTCTGGTGAACAATGAGGTAATGGCCAAAGCCTTCGGCCAAAACAACACCTTCGTTTTCTTCTTCAACATCATCCCGACCATCATCTTCGTGGCCGTGCTGGTGAGCGTCGCCTACCATATCGGACTAATGCAGCGTGTCGTGGCCGTCATCGCGCGCGGGGTACATTGGCTGATGGGCGTCAGCGGCTCCGAAGCCCTGAGCAACGTGGCCTCCGCCTTCGTGGGACAGGTGGAAGCGCAGATTATGATCAAGCCTTACCTGCCGGGAATGACGATGAGCGAGTTGCTAGCCTCAATGGCCGGCTCGATGGCCTGCATTGCGGGGGGAGTAATGGCGGTGTACATCGCGCTTGGCGTCCCGGCTCCTTACCTGTTGGCAGCCAGTCTGATGGCGGCACCGGGCGCGCTGGTCATCTCCAAAATCGTGTGGCCCGAAACGGAGGTTTCCGAGACGCAGGGCGTGGTGCAGCTCGAAATCAAGAAGCAGAATGCCAACTTGGTAGATGCCATATCGCACGGCGCTTCTGATGGCCTGAAGGTGGGCTTCAACGTGGTGGCAATGCTGATCGGCTTCATTGCCCTGATTGCGCTCGTAAACTACCTGCTCGGGAAAGCGGGCGGGCTGGCCGGCTTCCCGCAACTGAGCCTCAAGCTGATTCTGGGCTACCTCTTCGCAGGATTCGCGTGGGCAATGGGAGTGCCTACCCAGGACATCACGACGGCTGGCTCCCTGATGGGCACCAAGATGGTGCTCAACGAATTCGTGGCGTACCTCGACCTGACCGCCATTCAGAAGACCGCCCAGGCAATGACGCCGAAAGGGCTGACCATTACCACCTTTGCCCTCTGCGGGTTCGCTAACTTCTCCTCCATCGCGATTCAGGTGGGCGGTATCGGCGAACTGGCCCCAAGCCGCCGCGCCGACCTGGCCCGCCTCGGCTTCAAAGCCCTGATCTGCGGTACGCTGGCGAGTTATCTGAGCGCTACGCTGGCCGGGCTGCTGGTCTGAGGAGGGAGGAGTACCGGGCCGCCCGCGGGCGCCAGAGGCATCGTCGCCTGATGCTTTGATCGCAACCCTTGCTTCGCTCCACACATTGCCTCGAGCGCGACCGTTACAATAAAAAATAATATAATTTTTTATTATACTCGATCAACGCACCATGAGGTGGTCTAGCTGCGCGGGACACAAGTGGGACTTATCTTTCTTGTGTCATGCCAAACGAGCCAACAAACAAGCGGCGACGCTACGATGCCGCCTTCCGGGCCGAAGCCCTGCGCCTGGCGCAGGAAAGCCGCTCCACGCAGGCGGCGGCCCGCGCCCTGAATATCAACCCCAAGCTGCTGTATCAGTGGCAGAAAGCCGCGCACGCCCCGGCTCCGGCGCTCGCCTCGACGGCGGCCGAAGCGGCGGAGTTGCGGCAGCTGCGCGCCCTGACGCGGCGGCAGGCGCAGGAACTGGAGCTTTTAAAAAAATCCATCTCCATCTTCTCGTAGGCCCCCACAGCGTGCGCCGTTGCCGCTTCATTCAAACCCAGACCGTGCACTACCCCGTGCGCCTGCTATGCCGCGTGCTGGCCGGGCCGCCCAGCCGGTATTACGCCTGGGCGGCCCGGCCCACGCCTGCCCCGGCTGCCGACCCGCCGGCGTGGGAAACGGCCCTCGTGCAGGTCTTTACCCAACCTCAACGCCGCTACGGCACCCGTCGGCTGATCGCGAGTCTTGAACGCTTGGTGTGAGTTAGGCCAGGGGAAGAAAGACGAAACGTAGCCGCCGCCGAGCTTTGGGAATCTTCCGACCAAAGAAGCTTTCCCAGCGATGCAAGACGAGGCTACGTTTCTAACGGCCATGTACTGTTTCGTGGACGATTACTGCCGCCAACCGGCTCCGCTGGGCGCCGCCCATTTGCTGGCGGCCCGCCGGCCCGGTCCTGCGCCAGCCCTGTCCCCGAGCGAGGCGCTGACGCTGTACTTGCTGGCGCAATGGCAGCGTTTCGCCAGCGAGCGCGACTTCTATCGCTACGTGCAACGGCACTGGCGGGGCTACTTTCCCACCTTGCCCGACCGCTCGCAGTGGCTGCGCCAGTACCAGCGCCTTTACCCCGTGCTGGTCGCCTGCCAGCGCGAGCTGGCCCGCCGCGCTGGCGCGGCACACGCGCCTTACCAAGCCCTGGACTTGACGGCCGTGCCGGTGCGCGCGGCCAAGCGCCGCGGCAGCAGTTGGGTGGCGGGCCAAGCCCGTATCGGCCATAGCTATCGCCTGGGCTGGTTTTACGGCTTTCAGTTGCTGGTCTGCACCACGGCCGACGGGCTGATTACCGGCTGGGCCTTGGGGGAGGGCAGCGCGCGACCAGCGCCTGGCGGATGATTTCCTGCGCGCGCGCCATCACCAGACGCCTGGTGCCGAGCCGGTCGGCGCCCCCGTGCCCGGCGGTTACTATCTGGCCGACACGGGGTTCGAAGGTGCCAAACACCGCTGGCCGGCGTTGTGACGCCAGACCGGCCAACACGTCATCGCCCGCCCCAAGCCCCGCTCGCCCGCCTACTGATCGGTGGATTGGCGCGCCTGGTTGGCCTGCAAGCGGCAAATCGTGGAGACGGTCATCGACAAGCTCCATCACTGTTTTCAGCTCTCCCAGGCCCGGGCCCGGATCCATTCCCTCGCCGGCCAATTGCGGCGGATCGCCGCCAAACGCACCCTGCACAATCTGCTGGCCTATTTCAATCAGTTAGCGGGCCGACCCCTATTGGCTTTCGCGGAGAATGTCCCGATTTAGCACGCCCTAACTCACACCAAGCGTTTGAGCATGGGCTGCGCTGCGCGCCGAAGCGGCTGCTCGATCAGCCGCGGCCGACGCGCGCCCACCAATTCTGGGTAAGCGACATTACCTACCTGCCGCTGGCCTCCGGCCAGTGGGCGTATTTATGCGCCTTTCAGGATACCTGCACCCGCCAGGTCGTCGGGATCAGATCCCCGAGGCGCTGGTGCTGGCGGCCTTGCAGCGCGCTTTGCAGGTACAGCCCCCCCCGGCGCAACTGATCGTGCATTCGGACCGAGGCGGGCAATATTGCGGGCGCGCCTACCATGCCCTGCTGGCGCGCCACCACACCCTGCGCTCGCACAGCCGCCGGGGCGACTGCCACGATAATGCCCAGGCGGAAAGCTTGTGGAGCCGGCTTAAAACCGAAGAACTCGACCGCCGCGACTGGCCCGTTTTTGCCGATCTCGCCGACGCCCAGGCCAGTGTCGCCACGTATTTTGACTACTACAATCCCGGCCGTCGGCATTCCGCCATCGGCTATTGGACGCCCCACGTCTTTCACCAACATTTGCTTACCAAAACCGCCCAACTCTGTCCCGCTTAGCCCGACCACCTCACCCTACTATACCCGTCGCGAAGTCGGCTGCTAAAGAAACACCGGCTCCGTCCTAGTTTTACCCGGTGGCGTTGCAACTGACCGATACAGAACCGCAGACCTTACGCGGGTTGCAACGGCAACACCGCGACAGGCGGGGTAGGTAAAAGTGACGGTCATTTTGCTGCTCGACAAAGGCCATTCGGTGCCCCACATCGCCAACGACTTCGGGCTGGATCCGGCCACGATTTACCGCTACGCGGCGGCGTATAAGCGCAAGGCCTAGCGGCTTATCTGACCCGCGAAACGCAAACGGGCGGCTATTGGGGCTTGCTGACCAGCGCCCAACTCGGCCGCCTGTGTCGGGAGCTAGACCAGCACTTGTACCCCGACTGGCAACAGCGCCAGCCAGCGGTAGCGGGCGCCCTCGAAGCCGTGTCGGCCAAATAGTACCCTGGCGCCGACCGGCTCGGCGCCAGGCGTCTGGTGGTGGCGGGCGCGCAGAAAATCATCGGCCAGCCGCTGGTCCCGCGCGCTGCCCTCGCCCAAGGCCCAACCCGTAATCACCCCGTCGGCCGTGGTGCAGACTAGCAGTTGAAAGCCGTAAAACCAGCCCAGACGATAGCTATGGTCGGTACGGGCTTGGCCCGCCACTCAACTGCTGCCGCGGCGCTTGGCCGCACGCACGGGCTCCAGGGCCTAGTAGAGGCCGGGCGGCGTGCCGGCGCGCGCTAGCACGCCACCAGCACGGGGTAGAGGCGCAGCCAGTGGGAACGGGCGGGCAGAGTCGGGATATAGGCCCGCCAATGGCGCTGGGCGTAGCGGTAGAAATCGCGTTCGCTGGCGAAGTGCTGCCACTGCGCCAGCAGATATAAGGTCAGCGCCTCACTGGGCGAGAGAGCGGGCGCGGGACCCGGGCGGCGCGGCGTCAAGTACATTGCCGTCAGAAATATAAATTCGTCGTGCATCACTGGGAAAGCTTCTTTGGTTGGAAGATACCCAAAGCTCGGCGCCGGCTACGTTTCGTCTTTGGCCCGCTGGCCTAACTCACACTAAGCGTTTGACCAAAGGAACAGCCGCTAAAGGCCCGGTTTTGGGCAAAAACAACGGCGCAACTGAGTCTTGACTATTCAAATTCGCGTTGGCAGTATGAGGACAACAAAAAAGAGACCTCTCCGAAGGGAGAGGTCTCTTAAAAGAATTAGCTAATTAAGTGCCGAGCCAGAATTCCCAGTACGGCTAACTGACTAGCGCTTCTTACGCTCGCGCAGCTTGCGCAGCGCATAAGCACCACCCGCAACTGCTAGCAGGCTAACACCACCGTCAACCGGAACGGAAGCCGGCGTGATTGGACCGCCACCACCTTGGGCGAAGGCCGACTGGACAAGGAACAGAGCCGACAGCGTCAGGGCAGCGGCCAGTGCTTTCTGAAAAGAGGAAGCGAACATACTAGTTGTGTTGCTGGGTAAAAGGAGGGATAATGCTGGTAGGCCTGGCAAAGATACAAACGCCGAGGGAATTCACAAGCTTTGCTGCAACCTAACGAAAATAATTTGTAAGGGTGCCGCTGCGGTTGATTCCAAATAACAGGAAGACCGCAGCGGCAACCGATACGAAACTATTGAATCACCACCTTACGCACGACTGTGCCAACGTTGGTGTCAAGACGCAAGGTATACACACCTACCGGCAACGTTTGTTGCACTTGGATTTCAGCACCTCCCGTCAGAGGCTGTGCCACGATGCGACCCAGCGCATCCACAACTACGGCCTGGGTGACGACCACACCAACCGGGATGTTGACACGGAAGCTACCGTGGCTAGGGTTAGGATACACTGCGATGGCGGCGGCAGCCACATCGGTGGCCGTAGCTAGCGGCGAAGCTGCCGGCTCAAACACCAGCGAGAAGCGCTGGGTCTGGATACCAGCATCCAACAAGCACGCATAGGTAGCGTTCTGCGTCAGATCCTGACGGGTGCCCGTGAAGGCATCCATTAGGTAAGCGCGGGTACCAGCTGGCAGGTTGGTTAGCCCAGCCGTCAGCTTATAAGATCCCGCTTTGTTCGCCATCACTGCCACTGGCACAACCGTGCGAGCCGACAGCTCACCCACCACGTTAATGGCGAGTTGCTCGGTGCCCATCATCGTCGCAATAGACGGTACGCCACCCACGTTGAACATCTTGTGGCCGTCGTAGCCATTGTCGAAGCCAGCCGTTGCCGTGGCATCGAACACCAGCAGCGTATAATCCGTCAATTGCTGGCCGCTAGCAGACGCCAGACCCAGCGTCACGCGCGGACGTACATCAACGGCCGGACGGTAGTGGACCTTGTTGAGATAAGTCGTTGGGCGCATCGCGTTGGTCATCGTTACCGAACCGGAACCGGTGGCGTGAACGAAGAAGGGCTGACCCACTGCTAAGAACGGATCGGCAGGGTTGGCTCCGCTGACATCGGTGGTACCACCAAACGGAGTCCGGACGACGTACTGACCATTGGCAACTTGCGCCGTGCCACTGATGGTGAATGGGCGCGACCGCCAAACGGAAATCGACTGCTCTACGTTAGCGCTAAAGCCGGTCGTCATCATCAGGTCTGCATTCAACGGCGATGGGTAACCGTTGCCCAGGAAATTCCAGCCCGAGCCAGTGGCACCGGGTAAGCCGGCCGTGTTGCTGACCGCGAGGGGGCCAATGTTGCCCGTGTTGAGCGTCCCGGTGAAGGAGGCGGCTGCAGCGTTGGGCTTCAGGATGGTGTAACCCGCGCCAGGAGCCATCGTGGCGGCAGCACCCGTCGAAACCCAGCCCAGATCAAAGGGCGTGGTCAGCGGCGACGTAAGCAAAATAGGAGCTGGCACTGCGGCCGGCACCAAGGTCTCATCATAGCGGTAGATGGCCGGGAAAGCGCCATAGAACGCATTGCCCATTGAGGTTACCGGCGCACCAGTCACTGGCGAAGAAAAATGGCGATACCCCAGTGCGCCATTGGTAGCACTGCTCACGAAGCACTCCACGGTGGTCGTGCCGGTTACCACGTTGGTGGTGCCGTTGTTTACGACCATTGCCTGGCCATCGGTGGCATTGGAGCGAAGTGTAAAGGTATTGCCGTTCGTGATCAGGCTGCCGCTTTGCAGATTCAGCAACTGGCGGATGCCCAGGGCACCGCTCAGGGTTAGTCTCCGGTTAGCAGCGATTCCGGCCGTGTTGTTCACGGTCAGGTTGCGGACGATGCTGGGGAGCAGCGGACCCGTGACCTGCGCCAACGTACCGTTGTAGATGTAGCTGGCGTCATTGCTCAACGTCACGGGGCCGCTCATAAAGAACGAGCCAGCACCGTTGTTGTTGGTGAAGCCCACGGCATCAGTAGTGCTAAGCGTCGCGCCGGCCTGCACATTGATCCCGCCCGAGCCGAAGATGGCGTTGGTCGGGTCGAGCGTGAGGCGGCCACCACTTTGCACGGTCAGCGTACCCTGCACCTGTAGGTTGCCACTGAGCGAGGCAATCCCATTCGGGCCAGTAACGGTCACGTTGTTGTAAGCGCCCGCGATGGGCGTGGTAGCACTAACCGTCAGGTTGGGCAGCGGGACGCAGCTAGCGGTCAGGGTGAAAGCAGACCTTGAAGGAATGCCGCCATTGACAAAACCCGTCACAAAAATGTAGTAGGTGGTACCAACGTTCGTGATGACCGTCACTTCCGAAAGAGCGCCGCAGAAATCGTCGCTTGTCCCGACTGGGGTAAGCGCGGCGCAGGTGCCGCTGTAAACGATCATCTGCGAGTCAAAGGCGGTGTTGGCGCTGGTGC
>JANPLI010000218.1:0-9935 GCA_031426455.1 Hymenobacteraceae bacterium
CCCCCCCCCCCCCCCCCCCCCGCGCCTGGTGGTGGAGTGAGCGGCGACGTGTGCGTAGCGGTATAGCAAGCACGGACGCAACACCGGGTGCTATTTGCGGCCCGCAACGCCCGTAATCCGATTCCCCCGATGCCTGCTACCCGCCACTTCGCTCCTACCCTACCCGGCCTGCTGACGTTGCTGCTCCTCGGCAGCGCCCCGGCCCGCGCCCAGGCGCAGCAGTGGCCGTGGGTCACCTCGCCGGCACCCAATACCACGGGGTTTGCCTTTATTCAAGCCGTAGTGGCGGATGCGACAGGCGGCTTCATTGTAACGGGCGGCTTCAGCAACACCTTGATTTTGGGCGGCCTTACCTTAATCAGCGCGGGGGGACAGGACGTGTTCGTCGCCCGGTTCAACCCCTCGAGTGGGTGGACGCAAGCCGCCCAGGCCGGCGGGGCCGGCGACGATAGCGGCATTGCGCTCGTGCTGGAGCCGAACGGCAACATCGCGGTAGCCGGCCTTTTTGCGGGCTCCACCACGCCCCCCGGCACTACGGCGGCCTTTGGGCCGCTTACCCTCACCTCGGCTGGGGAGTATGACATTTTTGTGGCCCGGCTCACGCCGGCCGGCACGTGGGTACAGGCGGTTCGGGCGGGCAGTATCGGCCGGGATTACGCCAGCGGTCTACTAACCGACAGCACGGGGGGGCTGATCGTGGCGGGCGGCTTCGGCGACAATCCGGGGGTCCATTCAAGTGCTGATTTCGGCCCCCTGACGCTGGAAGAGGCGGGTTATGGCTCTGCTGACCTCTTCGTCGCGCGCCTCGACGCCACCGGCCAATGGGTCCAGGCCGTTCGGGCGGGCGGCAGAGCGAATGAAACGGTAGCGGCCATCGCCCCCGACCAGCACGGAGGCGTCGTAGTGACCGGCACGTTCGGCGATTATGGCGTGTCGGCCGACTTCGGCGCCATCCGGCTAACGCCGGGCATTTTTACGGTCGGCGGCTGGCTACGAGGAACGGGGTACGTGGCCCGGCTGAATGCGGCCGGCGACTGGACCCAGGCCGTCGCCCTCGATACGGCTTCCAATGGCTACAGCACAGCCTTGTGCGTGACCCGCGACGGCACCGCCGTGATCGCCGGCAACTTCGGCGATGTTCCCGGTGGGCGCAACACCATCCACTTCGGGCCGACCGTATTGCGCAGCGCCGGGCTTGCAGATGTTTTTGTGGCCCGCCTCGACTCGGCCGGCACCTGGACGCAGGCGGCCCAGGCCGGTGGCCCCGGCGGCGATGTGGCGTTGGCCGTAGCCCTCGGCCCGGCGGGCCGCACCTACGTGACGGGCTATTATGGCTACGCTTTAGGCAATCCGGGACTACCCGCCGCCTTTGGGGCTACGCAACTGACCAGCGTGGGCAACTGCGATGTGTTCGTCGCTGGCCTGGATGCTACTGGCGCGTGGGTCAACGCCATCGGCACGGGAGGGCCTGACACAGAGCAAGTCTATGATTTGGTGGTCGACCGCCAGGGCGGCGTAGTAGTAGCGGGCATCTTTACCGGCACGGCCCGGATTGGCAATCAGCTGCTTTCAACGGGCGGCGGCGGCGGATTTTTCCTGGCGCAGACGCCCAGTTCCCTACTCGCCACCGCCCCGCTCACCGAAGTCGCGCCCGCCCTCCACCTCACCCCCAACCCCGCCCGCACCGAGGTGCGCGTCGCGGGCAGCGAACCCGGCCAACCCCTGACGCTGCTCGACGCCACCGGCCGCGTGGTAAAAACGAACAACGAGCAACGAACAACCAACAACTTCAACCTCCACGGCCTCGCCCCCGGCCTCTACCTGCTGCGCGCTGCCGATGGCCGCACCGCGCGGCTGGTGGTCGAATAAGACGGCGCCTCCCCGGCCCGGCCTTTAAAGTCGGCAAAACAGCGTCGGAGAGGCGCCCGTCTTGGCGTCCCAGCGCCGCAGGGTGTTGTCATCGGCCCCGGAGCACGCGCGCCGCCCGTCGGGTGAGAAGGCGAGCGGGGAAGGCGCGTCGAGCGATGGCTTAGAAATACGTCGTACTCGTCATCAGTAGCGGGAGGCATCAGGCAGCGTATGAGATAGAGCTGCCAAGCTACGTCCGTAGCGCCAAAAACAACCCCGCCCCCGAACCACGCAGGTTCGGGGGCGGGGCGGAAAACAAACCTTCCACCTTTCACCGGTAAAGCTTCAACCTTTACCGGACAAAGCTTCCACCTTTTGGGGTGAAAGGTTCTACCTTTTGCCCCGAAAGGTGCCACCTTTCTCGGGCAAAACCTTCTTGACGCTGCCCGGCTCAGGCAATGGTCAGGCTCTGCGGCAGGCGCGCGATCCGCAACTCCTGGGTGCCATTGAGGCGATTGCGGATTTCGAGCTGCACCACGGCGCCTACCGTCAGGCCGGTAGTGGGCACCTGAAAGACGACTTCGGATGGATTGTTGACGGCCTTCTGCGTGATGGCAACGGCCGAGCCGTTGGGCAGGATCAGGAACAAGCCTTCGCCGGCGCCCGGTCCGGTCTTGAGGCGCTTACCAGTGAGGCGCGCCATTCCGCCCTTGGTGAGGGTGGTCGAGACGTTGCCCGTCGCTACATCGACCACCTGCGTGGCGTTGCCGATGCGCGTCTGGTTTTCGAGCTTTTCGACGTGGGCGCCGTCGAGCGCTTTCGTCAGCGCGATACCCGCCGAGGCGCTGAAATGGACCGTGTTGCGGCCTTGCTGGAAGCCATCATCCGGCCCGTCGAACGTGCCTTTGACCGCCACTTTCGTGTTGAAGAGGGGCGTGGTGAGGTTGTACCCTTCGAGGATACGGTCCTGGCAGACGGCGAAGAAGTTGGTCAGCACGGCCACGGCGGCGGCGCGCCCGCCGATGGGGTCGCGCTCCATCATCCGGGCGATCAGGTCTTCGAGCGTCAGCGTACCCATTGCCTGCGTTTGGGCAACGTACCGGGGAGCAGCCGGGTCGGTCAGGAGCCGGCGAATCACGAACTGAATCATAAAACGATAAAGGGGAGATAAGGAACACGGCCGCCCCACGCAACGCCACCGTGGCGCGCCTGACGAGCGAATACGCCCCGAACGATGCCCCCCGGCCGTTTATTGCGTCGCCGATTACGCGCCCGCGAAATTCAGCAATCCGGCGGGGCTTTTTGCATTTGGCCCCGACGCGAAGGGAAAAAGAAAACCTTCCCTATCCCCAAAATGGGGACAAGCGCGGGTAGGATACCCCCCCGGTGGCCGGGACTTTTGTGCGCTGTTTGATTCACCCTTTATTTCCCCGCAGATGCGACCATTTTCCTCCTGGCCCCTGGCCACCCTCCTGGCGGGCGGGCTGGTGATGCCCCTGACGGCCACCGCCCAGCAGCCCACCATCACGGGCCTCAGCCCCACGCGCAACTTGCGCAATGCCGCCCGCGCCAGCGACGTGGCCGTTACGTTTAGCCTACCGATGAGCAACGTCGTCGCCACCCAGGAGGCGGTGCGGGTGTTCAGCCAGCAGCGCGGCGGCCGGATGTTCGGTGCGACGCGCGGCGTGGCCTCGGTGAGCGGCTCGACCATCACCTTCAACCCGACCAACGACTTCAAGCCCGGCGAGACGGTGCTCGTGACCACCACCACGGCCGCCACGGCCAGCGGTGGCGGCGCGCTGGCCACCGCCCACGTCCACCAGTTCACGGCGGCGGTGGGCGGTACCGGGGGAGGCAACTTCCCGTCGGGCACCAGCACCACCGTGGGGTCGTCTCCCCGCACCCCTACCGTGGCCGACATCGACGGCGACGGCGACCTCGACCTGCTCTCGCCCAACTTCAACGCCGGCACCGTGAGCGTACGCGTCAACAACGGCAGCGGCACGTTCAGCGGTACGACGAACGTATCGGTGGGCGTCAACCCGCTGAGCGCCGTGGCGGCGGATATCGACGGCGACGGCGACCTCGACCTGCTCGCCCCCAGCTACAACGGCACGGTGAGCATCCGCCCCAACAACGGCGGCGGCGCTTTTAGCACCGGCGGCTTCATCACCATCATTGCCGCCAACAGCCGGGTGGCCGACGTAGCGGTGGGCGATGTGGACGGCGACGGCGACCTCGACCTGTTCACGGCCAACCTCGACGCCAACTCGGCGAGCGTCCGGCTCAACAGCGGCAGCGGCGCGTTCGGCGGCGCGACGAATGTGGCGGTCGGCTCCGGGCCGATAGCGATCGCGGTGGCCGACGTGGACGCGGACGGCGACCTCGACCTGCTCACGGGCAACGGCGGCAGCAGCAACGTAAGTGTACGCCTGAACAACGGCAGCGGGGCGTTCAGCGGCACCACCAACGTGGCGGTGGGCGCCAACCCCGGCCCCGGCTGCCTGGCGGTGGCCGACGTGGACGCCGACGGCGACCTCGACCTGCTCGTGGCCAACAACGGCACGGGCGCGACTACGGTGAGCGTGCGCCTCAACAACGGCAGCGGCGCTTTCAGTGGCGGGTCCGATGTGTCGGTCGGCGGTCGGCCCAACGGGTTAGCTGTGGGCGACGTGGACGGCGACGGCGATATGGACTTCCTCGCCTCCATTTTTGGCAGCAATGTCGTGGCGCTCCGCCTCAACGATGGCAGTGGCGCGTTCAGCGCGGCGGCCAATGCAGATACGGGCGCCAACTTTCAGGCGGTCGCGCTGGGCGACGTGGACGGCGACGGCGACCTCGACCTGCTTTCGCCAGAGTTCAGCGGCAGCAGCGTGCGGGTGCGCTTCAACCAGCCGTTCGCCCCCGCCCTCACCAGCCTGAACCCGACCACCGGCCCGGTGGGCACCAGCGTCACGCTGACCGGCACCCACCTGACCGGCGCCACGGGCGTGAGCTTCAACGGGACGAGCGCCCCGGTGACCGTGGTGAACGCCACCACCGCCACGGCCACCGTGCCAGTGGGCGCCACCAGCGGCAACGTGACCATCACTACGCCGGGCGGCGCCTCCAACGCCGTCAGCTTCACCGTGATAACGGACCTGACCGTCTCGGCCCCTCAGAGCGTAGCGCCGGGCACGTACAACTCCGTCACCGTCACGGGCACCGGCGTGGCGACCCTCGCCGGCCCGCTGACCGTGACCGCGGCCCTGACCGTGCAAGGGGGAGGCGAGCTCAACACCAATTGCCAACCCCTGACCGGCGCCGGCGACTTTACGCTGGCCGCCGGCGCCACGCTGCGCATCTGCGACCCGGCCGGCATCAGTGCCAGCGGGGCCACGGGCGCGGTGCAGGTCACGGGCACCCGCTCGTTTGCTTCGGATGCCACCTACGTGTACAACGGCTCCCAGGCCCAAGTCACCGGCAGCGGCCTGCCCGCCCCGGTGCGCGAACTGGAAACGGCCAACGCGGCGGGCGTCAGCCTCAGCCAGGCCACGGCCATCACCGACGCGCTGCGCCTGACCAACGGCACCCTGACTACGGGCGGCCAACTCACCCTCCTCAGCACCGCCACCCGCACGGCCTACGCCGTGCATAACGGCGGGCTGACCAGCGGTAACGTGACCGTGCAACGCTACATCGGCGGGCCGACCATCGGCGGCTATCGCCACCTGAGCAGCCCCGTGCAAAGCACCACCGTCGCTGATCTGACCACCACCGGCTACGCGCCTATGGTCAACTCAGCCTTCAATAACCTGCCCTACGTGGCGCCCCCGGCGGCCTCGTTCCCCAACATCTTCGGCTACGAGGAAACGCGCGGCGGCGTGACACCTGCCTACGCCGGTTTCAGCACGGGCTACTTCTCGCCCGCCACTACCGGCGCCACGTTGACCAGCGGCCGAGGCTGGAGCGTCTTTATGCCGGGTGCTAAAACCCCGGACTTCGTGGGCGATCTGACCACCGGCAACCTGCCGGTCACCCTCACCGTGACGGGCACCAACAGCAGCCCCAACCAACAGAAAGCCGGTTGGCACCTGCTGGGCAACCGCTACCCCCAGCCCATCGACTGGGACCTGGCCACGGTGCCCGCCGGGATGAGCGGCTCGATCTCCGTCTTCCGCACCCAGGGCGGCAACAACGGTCAGTACCTGACCCGCGCCAATGGGGTAGGCAACCTGCCGAACGGCGAAATCGCCCTCGGGCAAGCCTTCTTCGCCCGCGCTACGGTGGATAATACGGTGTTCACCTTCACCAATGCGCTGCGCGTGGAAGCCAACCCCGCGACGGTGGCCCGGCCCGTAGCCGATACCCGCCCCACAGTGCGCCTGACGCTGCAAAGCAAGGCCCCCGACGCCGTAGCCGATGAAACCATGATCTACGCCGAAACCGGCGCCACTACGGGTGAAGACAACCGCTTCGACGGCCTGCGCCCCGGCCGCAACACCGGCAACGTGCCCACGCTGGCGACGGTCATCGCCGGTCAGGAAGCTGCCGTCAACGGCCTGCCACTCGAAAGCCTGACCACGGGCCAAACCGTGGTGGAACTGACCGCCGCGCTGCCCACCGCCGGCACCTATCTGCTGACGGCCGCTGACGTGGCGAACCTGCCCACGGGGACTACGGTGAGCCTACTGGACCGCAAGCTGAACGTGACCCAGCCGCTGACGGCGGGCACCGCATACCAACTCACGGCCGCAACGGCGGGTGAGGTGCTGGCCGGGCGCTTTGCGCTCGTCTTCAACGCCAACCGCGTAACGGGCACCCATTCTTCATTCCTCATTCCTCATTCCTCCTTGATCATTGCTCCGAATCCGGTGGCGACGGGTGGCACCTTGCGCGTGACGGGCACGGCCGCTGGCAGCCCACTGACGCTGTTCGATGCTACGGGCCGGGCCGTGGCTACGGTGATGGCCGATGCTACGGGCGCCGCTACGGTGCCGATGCGCGGACTGGCAGGCGGCGTATATGTGCTGCGCGCCGGCGGGGCGGCCACCCGCCTGGTAGTGGAATAAGCAGCCCCCTGTAGCCACTCACGAGTCTGCCTGCGAAGGGCCGGCGGCAATAGCCGCCGGCCCTTTTTCGTGCGCGGCGGATGGTGACCGAAAAAGGCCGGGGGAGAAAATCGAAGTACCGTCCCCAAAATGGGGACAAGCGCCGCTAGGAGGCCGGCACGCACCCGAAGGACTTTTGCGCACCGCCTGCCCCCCGCCCCTGCCGGCGGCGCCGGCGGACCACGTGATCCGGGGAAACCGAAAAATAATACCGTCATTAGCTTACCAATCCGGCCGACGTCCTCACGCTTAATCCATTAACCAAAATGCGCACACGTTACCCCAGGCAGATATCCGCCGTCGGCCGCCACCTGTTTTCCGGCCTGCTGACGGGCTTTTTGCTGGCAGCCGGGCCGCTGCTGGCTCAACCCACCGCCGGCCGGCCCGCCGCGCCCCCCGCAACGGACCTGCTGTTGGCCCTGCGGAACGCGCCCCCCGCCGCCGACCGCCAACGCGTGCTGCGTGAAAAATTGCAGCTCACCGCCGCCGACGAAATGCGCCTGCTGCGGACCGAAACCGACGAGCTGGGCTTCGTCCACGAGCGGTTTCAGCCCTACTACCGGGGCGTGAAAGTGGAACACGCCAGCATCAGCCTGCACGAGCGCGGCGGCCGGATCGAAACCCTGAGCGGCACCTACGTCCACCCGGCGGCTGGCCTGAGCGCCCGGCCCGCCCTCACCGAGGCTGCCGCCCTGCAACGCGCGCTGGCGGCCGTGGGCGCCCGCCGCTACAAGTGGCAGGAACCCGGCGAAGAAGCCGCCCTCAAGCAGCAGACCGGCAACCCCGCCGCCACCTACCAGCCCCACGGCGAGCTGGTGTGGGTCGGCGATTTCCGGCAGCCCGAAGCCACCCGGCCGGTGGTGCTGGCCTGGAAGTATAATATCTACGCCGCCGAACCCGTGAGCCGCGCTTACGTGTACGTGGACGCCCAGACCGGCCAGGAGGTCTTCCGCAATGCCATCATCAAGCACGTGAATGCGCCGGGCGCGCAGTTCGCCACGCGCTACGTGGGCGCCCGCACCTCCATCACCGACAACACCGGCTCGGGCTACCGCCTGCGCGAAACGGCCACCGGCAAGGGCGTCACCACGCTGAACCTGCGCAAGAGCGAGACCATCACTTCGGCCTTCGATTTCATTGACAACGACAATAACTGGACGGCTGCCGAACACAACAACGCCAACAAGGACAACGCCGCCCTCGATGCCCACCTCGGCGCCCAGGCCACGCAGGGCTACTGGAACACCGTCCACGGCCGCGACTCCTACGACGACCGGGGTACCGTGCTGCTGAGCTACGTGCACTACGGCAACAACATCGACAACGCTTTCTGGAATGGCACGGCGATGCTCTACGGCGACGGCAACACGCTCTTCAAGCCGCTGACATCCATCGATGTGTGCGCCCACGAGGTGGGACACGCGGTGATGGACGCCACCGCCAACCTGACGTACCAGAATGAGTCGGGCGCGATGAACGAGGGTTTCTCCGATATCTGGGGCTGCGCCGTCGAACATCACTTCGACCCCGCCAAGCAGAAGTACCTGATCGGCGAAGACATCACGCTGCCGAGCTTCGGCACGGCGCTGCGCTCGATGAGTAATCCTAACGCCCACGACCAGCCCGACACGTACCTTGGCACCTTATGGGCCACCGGCTCCGGCGACTTCGGCGGCGTTCACACCAACTCCGGGGTACTCAACTTCTGGTTCTACCTCCTGAGCAACGGCGGTTCGGGGACCAACGATAAAGGCACGGCCTTCAACGTGACGGGCATCACGATTGAGAAGGCGGAGAAGATTGCTTACCGTACCCAACGGATTTACCTGACCGCCTCTTCGAATTACGCGGCGGGGCGCAAAGCCTCGATGCAGGCGGCCATCGACCTCTACGGCCTCGGCTCGGCCGAAGTGCAGAGCACGGCGCAGGCCTGGCGCGCTGTGGGCGTGGGCACTGCCACGGGGGTCGCCGAGGCCGCGCCCACCATCACCGGCTTTACGCCGACCAGCGGGCTGGCGGGCACCGTAGTGACTATCACCGGCACCAATCTGGGCGCTACGATGCGCGTGACGTTCAACGGCGCCGATGCGACCATCGCTACGCTGACTTCCAGCACGAGCCTGACCGTGACGGTACCGCCGGGGGCTTCCACCGGCCTCATCAGCCTCTCGACGGCGGCGGGCACCGCTACCACCGGGGCGCTCTCGCCGGCCAACTTCACCATCACGGCGGCGGGGCCGGCGCCGGTCATTACAGGCTTCTCGCCGGCGGGCGGTCAGGTGCAGGGCGGCGCCGTGACCATCACGGGCACGGCCCTTACGGGCGCCACGGCGGTTCGCTTCAATGGCGTTGCGGCTACTATTCTGACGAATACGGCCACGACTATCACCACCACCGTACCCGCTGGGGCTACTTCCGGCCCATTGACGGTAACCACCGCCAATGGTACTGCCACGGCGCCGACCACCTTTGCAGTGCTGCCGTTCATTGCCTCGTTTACCCCTACGGCGAGTGCTGTGGGGGTGAGCGTCGTGCTGACGGGCACTACCCTCACGGGCGCCCTCGACGTGAAGTTCAACGGCGTGTACGCCACCTATACCGTCAACAGCGCCACCCAAATCACCGTCACGGTGCCGAACGGCGCCACCACCGGGCCGATCACGGTGCGGACGCCGAGCGGCACGGCGACCAGCGCCACCAACTTTACCGTGAACCCCACGCTGGCGTTCAGCAACTTCTCGCCCATCAGCGGGCCGGTGATTACTACCGTAGTCAATATCAGGGGACGCGGCTTTACCAACACCTCCGCCATCACCTTCGGCGGCGTGAACGCGCCTACGTTCACGGTGGCTTCGGACCTTGAACTGTTCGTCACCGTGCCAGTGGGCGCCATCACCGGCAACATCGTGCTGATCACGCCGCTGGGTCCGGCCACTTCGCCGGCGGCCTTCACCGTCACGGCGCCGTTGGTGCCGACGATCACCAGCTTCACGCCCG